>DASTUP010000154.1:0-4764 GCA_035759585.1 Gemmatimonadales bacterium
GCTGCCGCACCGCCACGGAATCGGGCCGCGGCTGGTTCATGAGGATCGGCATGATCTCCTCGCGGCGCTCGGCGAGGAGGCTCAGGGTCTCGCGGACGAAGTCGTAGGTGACGCGCACCCGCCGCTGGAAGGGATCGTTGCTGTACGCCTCGCTCAGGATGGCCATCCGCCCGCGCAGGGCGTGCCAGTTGGTCCCATAGCGGCCGCGACCATCGTACGTCTCCCATCCCTGCTCGAGCGAGTCGGGCTCCTGGTTCCGGAAGTTGCCGTACGGGAAGGTCTCGACTTCATGGCGGCGCTGCATCCGCTTCCGGACCTCCGGAAGGAAATCGTCCTGCACGTAATCGTTGATCGGGGTGCGGTTGGGATTGAGCCCCGGAGACCAGGTCAGCGCGTAGCCGTGATAGCTCCCGTTCGTCGTGTGCAGATCGATGAAGAGGTGCGGGTTCCAGCGATCGATGAGCTCGGCCGCCGCGCGCGTCTCGGGCGCCTCGAGCTTCGTGTAGTCGCGATTGAGGTCGAGTCCCTGGCCGTTGGCCCGCCGCCCGACGACCGCCGGACCATTCTGGCCGGGCCGGTTGATGTCCCCCGGCGCCCATGCCTCGTTGCCGTCCGCATTGTAGATCGGAACGACGAGGAGGACGAGACTGTCGAGGAGCGGACGCAGGTGGCCGAGGGTGAGGTCGCGGAGTAGCATCTGAGCCGCTTCCTTCCCCTCGACTTCTCCCGCGTGGATGTTGGCCTGCAGCCAGACGATCGGCTTTCCGGTGGCCGCTGCCTCTTCCGCACTCGTCACCAGAGGGCGCGACACGAGCACCACGGGAATGGCACGCCCCTCGGGACTCTTCCCCAGCACCCAGCTCTTGATCCCGGCACCCCTCGCCTCGAGCGAATCGATGAAGGCGAGGACGTCGGCGTGAGTCGAGGTCTCGGTGTAGGCGGACCGCTCGGCCCTCGTAGTCTGCGCGACGAGCGGAGCGGCGAGGGCGGAGGCGGCGGCGATGAGGACGATCGGGAGGAGTCGCATGCCGTAAACTAATTCGCTTCGGTGCCTCACGGCGTGACGATGCGTGTCGCGATCACATCGGGGTAGCGGTCTTCGACGGTGAAGGTCGTTTCCGGCACGAGAACGCGGCGGCTCGGGGCATCGAGGCGCAGGTCCGGCACCCGGGCGTGCCGGCGCCACGCCGCAGCGAGCTCCGGCGCCCTGGCCGCCGCGGCAGGATCGTCACCGGCGATCTCGACGAGCACTTCGCGCCGGGCAGGATCGGCCACCGCTTCCTCGAGCGCGCGGATCATGGCATAGCCGAGCACGTGCTGCTCATTGCGGCTCGTGGCCGCGAGCCGCGTCCGCTTTTCCGCCTCGGCCATCCCCAGCAGCGGGAACCGTGCGACGAGCGGCGCCAGGAGCAGCTCGGTGCTCCGCTCGGCGGCGCCTTCCGCGATGAAGGGATCGATGGCGGGAAGGACGATCATCTCCCCCGCTCCATTGGCCAGCGTGAGCCGGCGCCGGCGCTCCTCGAGCAGGTGCTCCCACTCGTGCACCACCGCGCCGAGGGCGAGCAGGGGCACGTAGCCGGGATCCACGAGCACGGCGTCGCGCGGCTCGAGGAATCCGTTCGCACTGTGCAGCGACTGCTCGCGCACGCTCGTGATGCGCAGCGTCTCCGCCGGCGCCTCGAGGACGGCGCTCGCGCCGAAATCGGTCTCGAGCAGGCGGAGCGCCTCGAGCAGGCCGGCGCCGGTGTGTCGCTCCATCCACTGCCGCGCGGAGAGGTTCTCCTCCTGGACGAGGCATGGAAAGAGCGCGCCGGGGATTCCGTATCGTGGCACCGCCTGGGGATAGTGGAAGAGCCGGGGGCCGATCTCGGGAACGATGATCGAGTCGAGTCTTCCTTCCCATGATCGCTGCATCAGGTCGGCGATCGATTGCGGTCCGGACGAAGCCGCGATCCACCGCTCCGCCAGCAGGAACCGCAGCGCGGCGCCGTGCCAGGCTTCCGCCGCTTCGTAGGCACCGAGGAGTGAGGTCACGGCATCGGCGGAGGCGGGCGACGATCGCCGCATCGCCTCGATCAGGAGTCCGTAGGCCGCACTGTCGGCCGAATGGAGCGCGTGGAGACGATAGAGGGCGAGGGGAATCGCCTCGGCGGGCGGCACGTCCGACTGGAGCCAGCCGATCGCGGCGAGGCCCGAGCCGGCGGCGGCGAAGTCGAGGCTCGGCGCGCCTGCGCGGGCCAGCGCCAGCGCCGCGTCGTGCAGGTCTACGAGCCATTCGCCGCGTGGACGGAAGAGCCGGTCGAAGCGCGAGCCGAGCGCGGGTGTCGGGATCTGGGCCCGCATTGCGGAGAGCGTTCGCGAGACCGCGGCCCTGGTCTCGGCGCGAAAAGCGGTGCCCATGGCCCGCGCGGGAGCGGCCTGCTCGAGCGTGCGCCCTTCGAGCCGGGACATTCCACTCGCGCGCGCGAGCGCCGCGTACGCGGTATCGGTTCCCCAGTTCCGGCCGCGCGCGGCGGCGACCCAGGCGCCGGGCACGCGAAGCTCGCTCGAGCGCCGTCCGGCGATGACCTGCCGCAGCGTGAACCTTGGCAGCACGGGGTAGTACTCGGCCTCGGCCCGCATGCGGCTGGCCGTCCAGGGGCGTCCGGCCCCGGTGTCGGTCGCGATGCCGCGGAGCACGTTTCCGTCGAGTGCGCCACGGAATTCGGTCCGCGCCGGAAGCGCTCCGCTGAAGCGAACCTGTGCCCCGTCGGCGGCTCCCTCGATCGGGACCGGACGCTCCTGATTTTCGAGCCAGAGTGTGCCGCCGAGCGATCCGGCGCGCTCCTCGAGCCTGAGCTCGCCACGCAGCGTTCCGCTGACCCCGCCGCGAAGCATGATCGCCCAGCGGCCGGCAACGCGTTGCGCGGCAGCTGGGCGGGCGATGGCGGAGGCGAGCAGCAGCAGGACGAACCCGGCAAGGCCGACTGCGCGCGGCGTGCGCGGCACCGTGACGGCCGCGCCGGACGTCACTCCCCCGATGCGCTGTCGGAGGTCGCGGGCACAGCCTGTGAGGGTGCCGCAGCGGAATCGCCGGCCGCGGAGTCGGGCGAATCCATGCCGGACTCCCCAGGCACGACGCCTGGCCGGCGCTCGACGACGCGGGGCGCGACCGGTGCCCCTTCCTGCAGCCGCTCGAGGCCCCCGACGACCACCTGCTCGCCGACCGCGACGCCGGTACGCGCTTCCACGAAGCCCGGCGTGCGCACGCCGAGGTCCACCTCGCGCCGTGACGCCTTGCCGTCGACCACGGCCCAGACGTAGTTGGCGCCCTGCAGCGGGAGGATCGCGTCTTCCGGAATGATCACCGCGCCCGGCCGCACCTCGGTGGCGAGTCGCGCCTCGATGAACATTCCCGACTGCAGCTCGCGCGTCGCATTGGGCACCACCGCCTTGATGGTGATGGTGCGGCCGGGCATCCGGACCACCGGATCGACGAAGTCCACGGTCCCGGTGAATTCCCGGCCGGGCAGCGCGGCGACGCGGAAGGCCACCTGCTGCCCGACCTGCAGCGAGGCCGCGTAGCGCTCGGGCACCGTGAACGTCGCGCGCTGCGGGTTCACCGTCTGCAGCGAGATGAGGCGCGAGGCGGTGGTGACGTAGTCGCCAAGGCTCACCGTGCGCTCGCCGGCGACGCCGGTGAAGGGCGCGCGCACCGTGCTCCGCCGCAGCTGCACCTGCAGGAGCTGCAGCGTCGCTTCGGCGGAGCGGCTCGTCGCTTCGGCGCGCTCGAGCTCGGCCTGCGAGGAGGCGCGCTGCTCGAGAAGGTCGCGCGTGCGGGCAAGGTTCTGCCGGGCCAGGTCGCGCTCCGCTTCCGCGCGCGCCACCTGCGCGCGCAGCTCCGATGCGTCGATCTGGAAGAGCGGCTGGCCCTGCCGCACCCTCGCGCCCTCGCGGACGTGGATCTGCGTGATCCGTCCATCGAGCTCGGGGCGCAGCTCGATCGACTGCATCGCCTCGATCTGCCCGGTGGCGGCGATGGCGTCCACCACGGTATCGGTCTGCGCCACGGCGACTTCGACCGGTATGCCCGGCGGCGCGCCCCCCGCCGGACCACCGGACCCCTTCGATTCGGAGCCGGCATCGTTGCACGCGGCCACGGCCGCCGCGAGGAGCAGGAAGCTGAAAGTCGGTCTCACTCTGTGGTCCTGGGAAAGAGTCGGCGGCCGAGCATCGCCTCGAGCCCGGCGAGGGCGAGGCGCGTGCCATAGCGGGCCTGGACCAGCTCGGCTTCGGCCTGGGTCAGGCGGACCTGTGCGTCGAGGAGATCGAGGATCGTCGTGGCGCCGGCGCGGTACCGGCTCTCCTGGACGCGGTAGTTCTCGCGCGCGACGGTGACGGCCACGGTCGAAAGATCCACGGTGGCGCGCGCGGTGCCGTACGCCTCGAACGCCTCGGTCACATCGGCCCGGGCGCCCCGCTCGAGGTCGGCGCGGATCGCGCGAGCGACGTCGCGCGCGGTGCGCGCCTGCGTCACGGCGATCTCCCGCTGCCCGCCGTTCCACGGCGTCCAGGTCAGCCCGATCGTGGCCGACGACACCTTCCGCGCGCTGGGAAAGAACTCCGAATCGAACCGCTGGTGCGACGCGCTGAGATTCAGCGACGGGAAGTAATCGCTCCGCCGGCTGCGCAGCGCGGCACCGGCGGCGCGCTCGGCCGCGCGCGCCGCGCGATAGTCGGGGCCCTGCTCGAGCGCGGCAGCGACGGCGGCATCGAGCGCGACCG
>DASTUP010000155.1:0-11352 GCA_035759585.1 Gemmatimonadales bacterium
GAGCATGCCGGAAAATGCGCGGGATGCGTCCCCCGGTCGTGACCTGTCCGCCAGTGGGGTGGGTGCAAAGGAGGGGATGGGCCCTGTGGGATTCGAACCCACGACCTACGGATTATGAGTCCGCTGCTCTAACCGGCTGAGCTAAGGGCCCTGGCAAGCGCGAAAAGTAGCGCTTCAGCCCGGCTCCGCCACCATCTCACCGCCGGGAAAGGTGATGCTGGTGCGGAGATCCCTGCGGGTGAGCTGATCGATCCAGCGAACGGCCTTCGCGCGCCCGAGGTCGACCTCGACCTTCCACGCCTTCGACGACTTCCCGCCGACGGTGATCTCTTCCTCGCCGAGCACCCGGAACGGCAGCGGGACGGTGCCGCGCCGGATGTCGTGCGTCATGACCACTCCCGCATAGCCGGGTGCCAGCGGCAGCTGGTTCACGATCATCCGGGCCATGCTGTAATCGAAGGATCCGGCCGGCACCTCCGCATCGACCGGCCTGGACGTGCCGGCCGAATCACTCGCTCCCCTCATCCGCCCGCCCTCATAACGCACATCCATGTGCCCGGCCGGCGAATGGTCGGAATGCCAGATGGGGGCGAGTCGTTCGCCGGAGACGATGAGACTGTCGATCGAGAACGACTGTCCGTCCGGCCGCACGTTCTCGCCGACGATGAGAAAGCCGTCCGGCACTTCGCTGATCGTTTCCACGTAGGTCATGATCCTCCGTCGCTCGCCGCCGCGCAGCGCGTAGGTATGGCTCGAGTCGACGCCGACTTCGAGACTGAGCCGTACCGCGCCGTCCGCCCGAACGGTGTCGAGCTGCGCATGCGCCCCGGATGCCGAAAGGACCAATGCACCGAATCCCGCGAGCGCCATCGATCTCATGAGAGTCTCATCGAAGAGGTTGAGCCGTCACGCCACGAGTTCGTACACCCTGTCCGCCAGCGGCAATGCGCAGGTGAGGCCCGGCGACTCGATGCCGATGAGGTTCACCCACCCCGGCAGCCCGTGCGGCCCTTCGTCCGCAATGATGAAATCGGGAGCTCCGCCTTCCGGAACGATGCGCCGTGCCCTGATCCCCGCCTGGTCCGGCCGGATATCCTCGACCCTCAGGTTCGGCAGGTAGGTGCGCGCCGCTGTGGCGAAGGCTTCCGCGCGATCGGCCGCCACGCGATAGTCCTGTACCTTCTCGGCCAGCAGCTCGACGTCCGGACCGAGCCGCGCGCCCCCGGCGAGGTCGACGGTGACGTGCACGCCGAGGCCAGACAGGCCCGCGTGAGGAACCGGATATACGAGATGCCGGAGCCGCCCCGTCCAGCGATCGCCCAGCCGGAAGTAGCAGCCGCGCACAAAGCAGAGCCGGTACTGCAGTGCATCGATGTCGAGGCCCATGCCGGCGGCGACGTCGTCCGCGGACAACCCCGCAGCGTTGACGACGCGGCGGGCGAGCATCTGGTCCTCTGCCCCTTCGGGCGATCTGTATCGGACCGCGTACCCTTCTCCGGTCCGCTCGGCGCCGAGATAGGCATGGCCCCAGCCGAGCAGGGCGCCGTGCGCGACGGCCTCGTCGGCGAGACTCTGCATGAAGCCGTGCGAGTCGACGATGCCGGTGAACGGCGACCAGAGCGCGGCGGCCGCGCGCACCTCCGGCTCCTCGCGCTCGAGCTCTCCCGCAGCCGCCCATCGCATTCCCTCGACGCCGTTGGCCATGCCGCGCGCGAGGATGCCTTCGAGGGCCGACACCTCATCGAGCGAGGTGGCGACGATGAATTTTCCGACGCGCCGGTATTTCACGCCGTGCGCATCGCACCAGCCGTACAGGGCGAGATTGCCGGCTACGCAGAGACGTGCCTTGATGGAGCCCGTTGGATAGTACATCCCGGCGTGGACCACTTCGCTGTTCCGGCTGCTCGCCTCGCGGCCGAACGATTCGTGGCGCTCGAGCAGGGCGACATCCATCCCCCCCCGGGCCAGCCGCGCCGCAACCGCGAGGCCGATCACGCCGCCGCCAACGACGGCTGCATCAACCTGCATGCGTCCTCACATGAACTTCCGGAGCCAGACCTCGAAGCAGAGCAGCGACCAGATGAGCAGCCGGTGATTGCGCTTCGCCGACGTGTGCTCCTCGATCACCCCGGCCACGAAGCCCGGGTCGATGTATTCGGGGTAGCGGCTCGCCGGGCTCGTGAGGAGACGCCGGATGTAGTCGAGACTCTCGCCGCGGTACCATGAATCGTACGGCCCGCTGAATCCCTGCTTCTTCCGTTCGATGATCTCCCGCGGGATGAGGCGGCTCATCGCCTTCCGGAGCACCGTCTTCCCTTCCGACGAGCTGCGCCAGCGGGCGCGCTTCGTGACGTCGTCCTCGTCGATCGAGCCCCGAAGCAGCGACTCCTCCACCTTGTACCGGATCGGCACCCGCATCGCGAAGTCGACGACCTCGTCGTCGAGGAACGGGACCCGGCTCTCGAGGCCGTGCGCCATGCTGATCTTGTCCTCGACGACGAGCAGGCCGTGGAGGAACGTCTTGGCCTCGAAGTAGAGCGAGTGGTTGATGTAGTCGTCGGTGGTCTCGAGCTGGAGCGGGTGATTCGCGAAGACGCCGCGGAAGACGTCGAACGTCGAGTGACCGCTCAGTGCGCGCTGAACCGCGGGCTGGAAGAGGCGCGCCTTCTCCTCGTCCGAGACGAGCCGCTGCCAGAAGCCGTAGTAGTTCCGGAAATACTCCTCGGGCGACCGGCTTCCCGCCACCTGGAAGTAGCGCCAGGGATATCCGCCGAACAGCTCGTCGCCCCCCGCCCCGGAGAGCACCACCTTCACGAACCGGCTCGCGAGCCGCGCCACGTAATAGTTCGGATACGACTGGCCGACCCGCAGATCCTCGAGATGCCACACCAGGTCGCCGATGACGTGCTCCATGTCGCCAGCATGGAGCACGACCTCGTAATGCTCCGTCTTGAAGGTGTTGGCCATCATCTCGGCCGGGAGCCGCTCGTCGAAGCCGAGCTCGATGCCAGAGGCCGAGGTGAGGTCGAAGCCCGCCGTGAAGGAGTGGATCCGCCCCAGGTGCTGTGACGCCACCGCCGTGAGCGATCCCGAATCCATGCCGCCGCTCAGGTAGCTCCCGAGCGGCACGTCGCTCACGAGCTGGCGGACCGAGCTTCGCTGGAAGCGGCTGAACAGCTCGTCGACGCACTCATCCTCGGTGATGTCGAGGGTGTCGAGGCCGAAGCGATAGTCCCAGAATGCCACCGGCGTTCCGATCTCGCCGCCGCCGATGGTCAGCGTATGCGCGGCCGGAAGCAGGCGGACGCCTTCGAAGAACGTTTCGTCCGTGAATACGTTCTGGAAGGTGAAATACTGGTGCACGGCGGGGAGACAGATCCGGCGCTGAAAGCCCGGGAGTGTGAGGAGCGACTTGATCTCGGAGGCGAACGCAAAGCGGCGCCCGTCGGTCCAGTAATACAGCGGCTTGATGCCGTGCCGGTCCCGCGCGAGGAAGAGCCGCCGCGCCTGCCGGTCCCAGATCCCGAACGCGAACATGCCGTTCAGGCGCCCGAGACAGGCGGGGCCCCACTCCTGGAAGGCATGCAGGAGGACTTCGGTGTCGGACTGGCTGATGAAGCCGTGACCGAGTCCCTGTAGCTCGGCCCGGAGCTCCTGGAAGTTGTAGATCTCGCCGTTGTAGACGATCGCGTAGCGACCGTCCGGCGTGAGCATCGGCTGGCGGCCGGCCGGCGAGAGATCGATGATGGCGAGCCGCCGGTGCCCCAACCCGACGCCGCCCTCGACCCAGAGCCCTTCCCCGTCCCGCCCGCGGTGGGCCACCGCTTCGCTCATCCGCCGGAGCGTTTCGTGGGCGACCGGCTCTCCCCTGAGATCGACGACGCCGACGAGGCCGCACATCAGCCCGCGCGCGCCTCCGCGGCCCTGATCCGCTCCGCCACCGCTTCCTTGTGCGCGCTCCGCCATGCGATGAGCCGGCGAAGGCCCTCCTCGATCTCGGTCGTGGCGCGGAAGCCGAAATCCCGCGCCGCGGCCTCGGTCGAGCCGAGTCGCTTGGTCACGAAGGTCTGGCCCGCCGGCTCGTACCTGATGCCGAGGTGCTCGCTGCCGGTCAGCCGGAGCAGCAGCTCGCAGATCTCCTTGATCGTCGTGGAGACCCCGGCGCCCACGTTGTAGAACCGGTCGGTCGCAGCGGACTTCGCCGCGAGCACGTTGCACTCCGCCGCGTCCTCGACGTAGATGAAATCGTACGACTGCGAGCCGTCGCCGTAGACCACGGGCGGCTCGCCCCGGTCGATGCGGTCGAGGATCTTCATGACGACCGCCACGTACGCGCCCATGTAGTCCTGCCGCGGCCCGTAGATGTTCATGTACCGGAGCGCGACATAGTCGAGGCCGTAGCGCTGGAAGTAGGCCCGGGCCATGTGCTCGCCCGCGATCTTCGTCGCACCGTAGAAGGTGCGGTTGTTGTACGGATGGTCTTCGGTCATCGGGATCTCGAGCGCATCACCGTACACCGAGGCGGACGACGAGTAGACCAGCTTCTTCACGCCCCTGAGCCGGCACGCCTCGAGGACGTTGAACGTGCCCCGGATGTTCACCTCGAACGCTGACTGCGGGAATTCGTGGCAGTGGAGCAGCCAGAGGGCGGCGAGGTGAAACACGACGTCGGTCTTCTCGCACGCCTTCTGGAGAATGTCCGTGTGGAGGATGTCGCCGCCCAGCTCGAAGACCTTGACGCGCGGGTCGAGGAGCGCCTGATCGAGGTTGCCGATCGTTCCGCGGGTGAAGTTGTCGTAGACGACGATCTCCTTCACGTCCTCACGGGTGAGACGATCCACGATGTGCGAGCCGATGAGGCCGGCCCCACCGACAACCACGACACGTGCGCCACGCAGATCCATCGGTTCCTCGGGGTTATGAAGCCGTCTTGCGGCAGCGGTACGAGATCCCTGCGTCGCCGATGTCCTCGTGCAGGATCTCGAGCGGCTCGGCCGCGATCCAGGCCCGGATCTCCCCGGGCCGGTAGCGGAACGCCGTGGCCGGACGGTACCAGTCGTAATTGGTCATCACGTTGGTCTCCCAGTCCCAGTCGGCGTTGTAGAAGCACTTGAACATGTTCCAGTAGATCCACCGCTGCACGTCGAATTCCCCGGCAGCGATGCCGAGTTCCGGAATGTCCACCGGAACCGTCATGCGGAGGTTCTGTTCGGTCAGCGCCTTCCCGAAGCGCGTCACCGCCTCCGAGAACCGGTAGGCCTCGTCCTCGGACATCGCCATCGTTGCGCGGCGGAGATGGTCGTCCGAAAACTCGCGGACCGGACCCTTGATCTTGTAGACATAGAACGCCAGCACGCCGCCCGGCTTCACCCGGGAGACGAGATGCCGGAAGCTCGCGTGCGGATCGGCGGTGTGCTGCAGCACCTGGTCGCAGGCGATGTAATCGAAGGTGCCCGGTGCAAACGGGAGATGGGCGAGATCACCCTGCGCGAGCAGGAGGCGCTCGTTCCGGCCGGCGTTCTCCGCCGCGCTGTCCACGGCAGTCGAAATGTCCACGCCGGCGACCAGGCCTTCGGTGTGCCGGAGATACCACGCGACATCGCGGCCGACGCCGCACCCGGCATCGAGCACGCGATCGCACGTGCGGAGAAACGCCGCGAATTCCCCTTCCGATTGCCAGCCGTACCGCTGCAGGTACCAGCGATGGTGGAAGTCGCGCGTCGCTTCGTCGTGGCCGAAGCGCGAGATGCGGGACCACTTGAGCGAGAAGGTTTCGCCCGTGGACGCCTGGTCGGCGGGAAGGAGATCCGGCTCGACGAACCGGGGAATCCCGTTCAGGATCGGATATCGCGCGCCGTTCATCGACACGAGCACCGGCTCGCCGTTCCCCGCGAGCTCGAGCCCCGCGCCGGACACCGGATCCACGAGCAGGTCGAGATGACGCTGCACCACGGATCCGCCCTTCGCGTCAGCGGGCACGCGGACGGTCCGTGGTCCGGAGATGATGCGCCAGCCGCTCGACGACACGATCCTGCTCCTCGTCGGTCATCTGGGCGTAGAGCGGGAGCGAGAGCGAGAGGTGGTCGGCTGCAAAGGCGCCCGGGAAATCCATGGGCGTAAACCCATAGGTCCGCGCGTAGTAGCCGAGCATGTGCACCGCATGCGTCCCCTGCCGGGTGGCGATGCGGTCTTCTTCGAGCGCGCTCATCACGGCATTGCGATATGCGTTGCCCGCGAGGATGTCGGATTCGGCATTGCGGTCCGTCGGAATCCGGCAGACGTAGGACTGATAGGAGTGTCGGTGGCCTTCCGGCTCGACGGGAAGGACCAGCCCCTCGACGCCCGTCAGCAGCTCGTCGTATCGCTTTGCCCGGGCGATGCGCGCCGCGAGCACTCCTTCGAGCTTGGCGAGCTGCGCGACGCCGACAGCGGCCTGCAGGTCGGTCATGCGGTAGTTGTACCCGACCATCTCGAAGACCGGGAGGAGCGCTGCCCCGCGCGAGCTGTGACGCGCATGATCGGACTTGGCGGCACCGTGGTCCCGCAGCGAGCGCGCCTGCGCCGCCCTGGCCGGATCCGCGGTGGTGTACATCCCTCCTTCGCCCGTGGTGATCGCCTTGCGCGGATGGAACGAGAAGGCCCCGCCGTCCCCGATCGCCCCTACGTGGCGGCCGCGGTAGAGCGTCCCGAGCGCGCATGCCGCATCCTCGATGACCTTGATTCCGCGGGCACGCGCAATCGGGAGGATCTCGTCCATCTCGGCCGCGAGGCCGAAGAGGTGCACCGCCATGATGGCCCGCGTGCGCGGCGTGATGCGCCGCTCGATCTCCTCGGCCGTGACGTTGAACGTCTCGAGTGAAACGTCGGCGATGACCGGCGTGGCGCCCACGTAGATCGCCGCATTGGCCGAGGCGACCCAGGTGAACGACGGGACGATCACTTCGTCGCCCGGCCCGATGCCTTCCGCCAGGAGGGCGAGGTGGAGTCCCGTAGTGCACGAGGTGCAGGCGACCGCCTCGGGGAGTCCGGTGAATGCGCGGAACCCCGCCTCGAATTCGGCCACACGGGGCCCCTGCACCACCCAGCCCGACTCGAGCACGCGCGCCACCGCCTGCGCCTCGGCCTCATCGAAGACCGCCCGCGTGATGGGAATCGCGGGCGGGGTCGTCACATCCGTCATGGCCATCCTGTCATCAGTCGTACTCCAGCTCGACGCTGCCATCGCTTCCGACGACGACGCGTCCCACGATCCTGCAGGTGGAGCCGAACGCGATGCTGTAGTCCGGCAGGTCCTTGTTGACGATCGAATTGGCGCCGATGAGGCAGTGGCGCCCGATCGTCACGCCCATCGTCACGATCGACATCGGCCCGACGTAGCAGTGGTCTCCGATCACGACGGGCGCCTTCTCGTAGGGCGCCGCGCCGCCCGACAGCGCCCAGCGCACCGAGTCGTGCGTGTAGATCTGGACGCCCGCCGAGATCGAGCAGGTGCGTCCGATCGTGAGGCCGCCGCTCCCGTCGAGCACCGTCGACGGACCGATCCATGTCTGCGCGCCCACCCGGACGTCCCCGAAGACCAGCGACGAGTCATAGAGGCTCGCACCCTCGCCGAAGCCGAGCTCGCGGGCGCGCTCCCACCGATCGACGACGCAGTCGCCCAGCGGCAGCGACCGGTCCCAGCGGCGCCGGACCTCGGCGGATCGGTCGGCGTACATCTGCTTCATGGCGGCGAGCAGCTCGGCGCTCTCCATCGCGGCTCCTACTTCGTTCCGCCCGGACGGGCGGCGATGATCTGCAGCACCCGGCGCCGGTCCCGTGAATCCAGGACGGCGAGCCAGAGCCAGGCGAAGAAGGCGATCGTGATCGCCGCCACCACTCCAGCGAGCTGCAGTGTGGTCAGCGGCCCCCCTGCCTGGGCGCCCAGCATGCAGAGGGGGATGGCTGCCAGCAGCACGACCGCGCCGGGAACCATCGGATACGGCACCGGGTGTACGCGCTGCGCCAGCGCCGTCATGCAGACCACCGCGATCGCCTGTCCCGCGAAATTCGCCCACGCGATTCCGATCGGGGGCGCCTGCATCTGCGCCAGGAGCAGGTTCAGCAGGACGGTGGCCCCGAGCCCGGCGCCGTAAGCGACCAGGTTGTGCAGGGACTTCCCCTCGAGAACCGACCCGATCGCAACCACGAAGAAGACCGCGCCGAGGCCTGCCGAGAGCGCGAGCGGCCCGACGAATATAGCGGCGCTCGCATACTCCTCGGTAGCGATGATCCGGGCGATGAATGGCGCCGAAACCGCAAGCACCACCGCCAGATACGCTGCCAGCGAGCAGACGAGGAGGAAGACCCGCCCGAAGAGCCCGGGCTTTCCGGGTGCGCTGCGCTGGGAGAAGGCGAACGGCCCCCAGGCCGCCTGAAATCCGGCCAGGATCAGGCTCGACAGGGCCGCGATCTTCTGTCCGAGCCCATAGATCCCGGCATCCGCCAGGGAATGCGACTGCACCAGGAAAATGCGGTCCACCGAGGGCACGAGATTGCTCGCCAGCGCGATCACGGCAAAGGGCAGCCCGATGGCCAGCAGCTCGCGTGCGCGCCTGGAATCCCACGTTCCCCGCAGCATGTCCCGGCAGGCGTACCCGGCGACGGCTGCGCCGGCCGCCTGCCCGACGAGATTGGCTGCGAAGAGGCCGTTGAGACCGAGCGTCGAGTGGAACGCGACGAGGTAGGAAAGGACGATGGTGAGGAGCGCCGAGCCGAGCGCGACCGTCACGTACCAGGTTCGCCGGAACCCCCACTGCAGGAGGCTCAGCAGATAGATGAGGACGGCGGAGAATGGGACGCTCGCCGCGCCCCAGGAAATGGCGCTGGCATAGTCGCGCGTGCCGAGCAGCTGGGCGCTCCACCATCCCGGCGCCAGGAGGAAGACCGCCGAGAGAAGCAGGCTCACGGCCACGGTCATCCGGAGGCTCATCGCCGCCGGTCCCCGCATGATCTCCGGCGTTGCCGTTGCGCCGCCACGCGTCGCGACGATGACGACTGCCGAATTGAGTCCGAGAATGCCCGCCACCGCGAGGATGTAGACATACACCCCCACGGCGTCGAATGCGCCGAAGGCTTCCGTCGGGAATGCACGGGCGACGACGGGAAGGAGAAGGATCTTGACGAACCGGTTCGCCGCGCCCGCGACTCCGTACACCAGGGAATCCCTGAGGAGAAAGCCCAGCGCGCGGCGCACGCTCAGCGATCCAGTCGATAGACGCGGAACCTCACGTCTTCGTACAGCAGCGGCAGCCCGCCGAGGTCATACGACGGCGCATCGTCTTCGGCGAGTGACCGCCATTCCACGAGCGCGAGCTCCGCGCCGCGGGAGCGCCAGTACGTGAGATCGGTGACCGGCCAGGGATAGCTCGAGAAGATCCGCTCGTAATCGCGATGCCAGACACGGGTGTCGTTGCCGGCGAGGAACCGATGCTCGAGGACCGGCGCGAGGACGTAGGCCGAGAACCAGGGAATCGGCAGGATCGTGCGGCCCCGGGGAAGTGTTTTCAGGAAGGTCGTCACGTCACCCATGCCCGGTCCCCTGGCGCGCTGCGCATTCCAGCGCTGGCGGAGCAGGCTGTACGCGAAGACCGGAATCAGGGAGACCGCATACACGACGAGGAGTGCCGTGCGCTCCCCCTCCCCGAGGGCCAGGAGCCCGGCGGCGGCGAGCACCGAGACGGCAGGGACGCCGTACTCCGGATAGCGCTCGGCTTCGCCGAGAAAGCGGAAGCGCCGCAGCGAGCTCAGCAGGAAGGGCGCGATCGGCGCGACCGCCCACCCCACCAGCCATCGCTGCCAGCCCGGCTCCTCCTGCCAGGCGGGAAACTGACCCGTGGCCAGGAGCGCCAGCGTTCCGCACCAGAGCAGGTTCCTGAGCAGGAACTGCAGCACGGTATTGTGCTCCGCGAGCCGGGCGAGATCGCCAAGGGCTTCGCGGTCCCGCGGCGCACGTGTGGCTCGGCCGATCGCGGCCGCGAGCGCGGCCCAGCGATTCCTGTCGCGGAGGATCGCATGTTCATGCTGAAGGCGGCGGCGGAAGATGCTGAGGTGCTTCCATTGACCGGAAAGGACCCACCAGTACCGGCCGCGCGTGAGCAGGAGCGCGGCCGCAAAGGTCCCGATTGCGAAGAGCACCGGGACCCAGCTGTGGGCAATGACCGCGACGACCGGTGCGCAGAAGACGACGACCTGCGCGGCGAACTTGCTCGACATCAGCAGCACGACGCCGGCGAGCGTGGCGGTGACGATCCAGATCGGGTCCCTCGTCACCACGAAGGCGCCCCCCGCGGCCATGAAGATCGTGAAGCTGAGCTCGCCGAGCGGACGCGGGGTGATCTCGTATGCCCTGGGACCGATGCCGACGACGAGCAGCGCGGGCGCCGTCGCGAAGAGGAGCCCGGCCACGAGCCCCGCTGTGGCGCCGGCCTCGGGTACGAGCCGCGCGGCGAGGACCACGACGATGATGGCGTGCGCCGAGTCGAGGAGCGTGCTGACCAGTGGAGGCAGCCGAATGAGCCACCGCTCGGGAAAGAGCGCGAGCAGCCAGTGATACCACCACGGATAGGTCTGCTCCTCGTCGAGCGCCATGGCGGCGACGCGCCGCGGCATCGTCATGCCGTGCCGCCGGATCTCGCGGCGCAGGAGCATGTGATAGCCACCATCCATCGCGTGCCTCGGCCAGGTCAGGCCGGGCACGAGACGCAGGACGGCGGTGGCCAGGACGACGAGCGCAGCAGCGGCGGCCAGGTTCATTGGGGCGGAAGATAGCGCCGGCCGCCAGTCTCGCTCTCTTGACCCTCTTCCCCGCTGCGGCGACGTTTCACCCTTCTATGACCTCTCCTCCGGCACCGCGCGAGCAGCCCGAAGCCACCGCCGAAGCCGGCGGCACCTCTCTCCTCCGGCTCGCAGCCGTCTTCGTTCGTCGCTGGCGCTTCATCGCGCTTCTGGGGCTCACCGGCGCGATCGCCGCCGCGGTCTGGTCGCTCCTGGCCGAGCCCCGATTCCGGTCGATGGCGCGGTTTGCGCTCGAGGAGCAGCGGGGGTTGCCGAGCGGCAGCGGGCTGGCAGCCATTGCCGGCCGCCTCGGATCCGGGGCGCTCGGTGGCATCCGCTCGCTGCAGTTCTACGCCGATGTGCTCGTCGGGCCCGATATCCTGGGCGCCGTTCTGCTGGACACCTTTCCCGTTCCGGAAGATCCGAGTCGCAAGGCGGCGCTGATCGACATCCTCCAGATCCACGGCGACACGCCGGAAGAGCGGCTCGTGCGCGGCGTCGAGCAGCTGCAGGACGTGGCGATCGGCACCTCGACCAACG
>DASTUP010000156.1:0-4835 GCA_035759585.1 Gemmatimonadales bacterium
CGGCACAACATGGGCGTGGCCATCGACCTGACGCTCGTCTTCCTGCCGACCGGCGCCGTTCTCGAGATGGGCACGCCGTACGACACCTTCTCCGAGGCCGCACACACCGCCAACGCCGAGGGGGAGATCCGCCGGAACCGCCAGACCCTGGTGGAGGCGATGGCGGCTGAGGGCTTCGAGAACTACGACATGGAGTGGTGGCACTTCAGCTACGCCGTCGAGAATCCGGTGCCGTTCGACCGGGCGGTGACGGGCCGGTAGCCGGATGCAACCTTCAGGGCGGTTCGTGCGTACTTCCTGACGATCGCGTACCTCAAACTTCCCCCCTTCACCGGGCCGCTCATGTTCTCTGCGCGAAACACTGCCGCGCTCCTTCTCCTCACGCTCGCTCACGCGCCGCTCGCCGCCCAGGTCGGCTCTCCGGCCGGGGCGGTTCCGGTCCAGACGCTCCAGGCACGGCGCGAGGCGCTCGCCCGGGTCATCGGAACGGGTGTCGCCATCGTCCGGTCCGCCGAGGAGCGGAGCATCGAGGGGGAGTATCCGCAGGACAGCGATTACCGCGAGAACAACGATTTCTTCTACCTGACCGGGCTCGAGGCGCCGGGCGGGTGGATTGCCGTGGTGGCGAAGGACAGCGCGCTCACGGAGGCGCGGCTCTTCATTCCCGCCCGGCAGCCGCAGAGCGAGCGGTGGACCGGCCCCAAGCTCGGGCCCGACTCCGTCGCCACGCGCCTCACGGGCATCGCCCAGGTGCATTCCGCCGACAGCGTCCAGGGCATCCTGCAGCGGCTCGTCTTCCAGGCGAACGGGCCGGGCCGCACGGGCGGGGTCTATTTCGAGAAGACCGAGAAGTCGCTCGAGGATGCGTTCCTCAAGCGGCTCCTCCTCAGCAGCCTCAACGTCCGGGACGTGCGGCCTGCCATGGGCCAGCTCCGGCTCGTGAAGGACGCCGATGAGATCGCGCGACTCCGCCGCGCCATCGACATCACTGCCGAGGCGCACCGCGAGGCGATGCGCGCGGCGAAGCCGGGCATGTGGGAGTACGAGCTCGAGGCGATCATCGAGGGGACGTTCCGTCGGAACGGCGCCGAGCGGGTCGGATTCCCGAGCATCGTCGGCTCCGGCCCCAACTCGACGACGCTGCACTACGACAAGAGCCGCCGGCAGACCCGGGCCGGAGACCTCGTCGTGATGGATATCGGCGCCGAGTACGGCTATTACTCGGCGGACGTGACGCGGACGATCCCGGTCTCGGGGAAGTTCACCGACCGCCAGCGCCGGATCTACGAGCTGGTCCTCGCGACGCAGCAGGCGGCGCTCGACTCCACGCGTCCGGGCGTGACGATCAGCCAGCTCTCGCAGATCGCGCGCAATTACATGGAGCAGAATTCGGGGGATCTCTGCGGGGAGCAGTCGTGCGTGCGGTACTTCATCCACGGCCTCTCGCACTGGCTAGGGATGGACGTGCACGACGTGGGGAACTACGGGACGCCGCTCGCGGCGGGGATGGTCTTCACGATCGAGCCGGGGATCTACATCCCCGAGGAAAACCTCGGCGTCCGCATCGAGGACGACATCCTGGTGACGGCCAACGGCGCCGAGAACCTCTCGGCGAAGGCGCCGAGGACGGTGGCGGAGCTCGAGCGGGCGATGCGATAGCCGGCCAGGAGATCGGCGGCAATCCGATCCCTATCCCGTACCCTTTCGTCCTTTCGTGGTTTCGTGCGCAGTTCAATCAACGTCTGCCGCCTACTCCCCAGGCCTCCAGATTTCGCCCGATCTGCCGGACGTGGACGTGCAGATGCTCGCCATAGCTCCGCAGCCAGTCGGCCACGCCGTAGGGTCCCGATTCGGTATGCCGGCCCATGATGGAGAACTGGGCCTCCGTGATCCGGCGGATGAGCGGCAGGGTGTTTGCGCGGACCGCTTCGATTGCCTGGAAGGCCGGTTCGACGGGGAGCGCGTGGTAGTCGAATAATTCGGCCCACCGATCCTGGTCGTAGCCGAGGATCGTCGGGTCCTTCTCCGCGAGCAGGTACCGGATCCGTCCGGCCGCGTTCGTCTCGCTGTCCGCGCAGTGCACGATGACCTCGTGCGCCGACCACTTCCCCGGCCCCGGCCGCCATTGCCGCGCCTCCTCCGGCACCCGCGCCCACGCCTCGCGCAGCAGCCGGGGTCCCTCCTCGTACTGGGCCGTCAGTCGGTCACGGTCGGCAGGCGATAGCGACATGGAGATCCTCGGCTTCGGGGTGGGTGGGTGGAGCAGGGAACTTACAGCCCACAACGCGCGGGGCGGCGGCCCGGTTCCACTCGGGCCGGAAAGCGGCTTTCGTGGTTTCGTGTGCCTTCCGTTCTAACCCCGTCCACCGTCACGACTTTCCTTGCTTTCCCCCCCGATTCTCGGTAAGATGCCGCCACTTCAGCGTACGTGCGGCACGCATGTCTTCTTTCCGACAGGACAACAGAGTCATGGCCTTCTGGGCTCGCGCCTTCCAGACCGCCCGCCGGCTGGCGCCCGTCCTCCTGGTCGCGCTGGCAATGGCGGCCTGCGGCGGGACGAGCGCGGAATTCCCGCAGAGCACCCTGCACCCCAAATCGGACCTGACGGGCATCATCGACGGCGTCTTCATGAACACCGTCTGGTGGGCGCTGCTCGTGTTCGTGCTGGTCGAGGGGGCCCTGCTGTACGTGATCTTCCGCTACCGCGGGAAGGCGGGCGACGGGGAGCCGAGCCAGGTGCACGGCAACACCCTCCTCGAGATCATCTGGACGGTCATCCCGGCCCTCATCCTCGCGATGATCTCCGTGCCTACCGTCCGCGCCATCTTCCAGACCTACGAGGTGCCGAAGGGCGACGCGCTCGTGGTGGAAGTGATCGGGCACCAGTGGTGGTGGGAGTTCCGGTATCCGCAGTACGGCGTCACGACCGCCAATGAGCTTCATGTGCCGGTCGGCCGCACCGTGACGCTCAAGATGAAGACCATCGACGTCCTGCACAGCTTCTGGCTTCCCCAGCTCGCCGCCAAGCGCGACGTGTTCCCCAACCGCACCACCACCATCTGGTTCCGTGCGGACTCGGCGGGCTACTACTCGGGCCAGTGCGCCGAGTTCTGCGGGCTGCAGCATGCGCGGATGGCCTTCCATGTGGCGGCAGGGACACCGGAGGAGTTCGATGCGTACATCACCGGACTCCGGCGCACCGGTGCGCCAGTTCCAGCCGACACGACTGCTCCGTCCACTCCATCGACTGCATCCCGTGCGATGACGACCACCTCGCTTGCCGCGCAGCAGCCGCCGTTGCGCGAGGACTCGGCGCCGATTGCGGCGACCCAGGATACGTCCGCGGCAAGTGCACCGGACGCAGTTGCCCAGGGCGCCGAAATCTTCAGGACCCGCGGCGGTTGCATCGGCTGCCACACACTCGACGCGACGAGCAGGGCTACGATGGTCGGCCCGAACCTGGCCAACATCGGGAGCCGCCGATACATCGGCGCGGGAACCTTGCTCAACACCGACGAGAATCTGGCTCGCTGGATTCAGAATCCGCAGCTCATCAAGCCGGGGATTCTGATGCAGAACATGGGCCTCACGCTCGAGCAGTCGCGGGCCGTGGCGGCCTATCTCCGCACGCACAAGTAGGCAGAGGACCGGTGCCGGGCCCGCATGAGCCCGGCACCTCGATGATCGCGCACTAGACGGTCACCTTCTGGTACAGGGTACGTATGGCAACCTCCGCAGTCAGTCACGCCGGGCACGCATCGGCGGTCCACGCCGAGAAGACCGGCATCTGGAGCTGGATCACGACGGTCGATCACAAGCGGATCGGCATCCTCTACGGGGCGTCGGCGTTCCTCTTCTTCCTGATCGGCGGAATCGAAGCGCTGCTGCTGCGCATCCAGCTCGGCTCGCCGGAGAACACCTTTCTCTCTCCGGAGATGTACAACCAGCTGTTCACGATGCACGGCACGACGATGATCTTCCTCGGGATCATGCCGCTCAGCGCTATGTTCTTCAATTTCTTCATCCCGCTGCAGCTCGGCGCGCGTGACGTCGCCTTCCCCCGGTTGAACGCCTTCAGCTTCTGGGTCTTCCTCCTCGGCGGGCTCTTCCTCAATTCGAGCTTCCTGTTCAATGCGGCGCCGAATGCCGGCTGGTTCGGGTATGCCAACCTGACGAGCAAGCAGTATTCGCCCGGCATGAACATCGACTTCTGGATGATGGGCCTCCAGATCCTCGGCGTCTCCTCGCTCGCGGCGGCGGTCAACTTCTTCACGACCGTCGTCAACATGCGCGCGAAGGGCATGAAGCTCATGCGCATGCCGATGTTCACCTGGATGAGCTTCATCACCCAGGTGCTGCTGCTGCTCTCGTTCCCGGTGATCACGGTCGCGCTGATCCTGCTCATGTTCGACCGGCTCTTCGGGACGATGTTCTACACGGCATCGCTCGGCGGCGACCCGATGCTCTGGCAGCACCTCTTCTGGATCTTCGGCCATCCCGAGGTCTACATCCTCATCCTCCCGGCCTTCGGGATCGTGAGCGAGATCCTGCCGGTCTTCTCGCGGAAGCCGCTCTTCGGCTATGCCGCCATGGTCTTCTCCGGCATCTTCATCGCCTTTCTGGGCTTCGGCGTGTGGAGCCACCACATGTTCGCCACCGGCATGGGGCCGATCGCGGACACCGTGTTCTCCCTCGCCACGATGCTCATCGCCATTCCCACCGGTGTGAAGATCTTCAACTGGCTGGGCACGATGGCCGGCGGGTCGCTGCAGCTCAAGACGCCGCTCTACTTCTGCATCGGCTTCATCGCGATGTTCATCATCGGCGGCATCTCG
>DASTUP010000157.1:0-3776 GCA_035759585.1 Gemmatimonadales bacterium
CGGTTCCATCGCACCGTGGTGTTGGCCAGGAAGATCTTGCCGAACCGTCCCTTGTCCACCGCGCGCTTGAGCAGCTGGATGGGCGGGTTGAGCCGGTTCTGCTTCACGACGAAGAGGTGCACACCCGCGGCATCACACGCCTGCACGAGCGCGTCCGCCTGCTCGAGCGTAATCGACATCGGCTTCTCGGTGATCACGTGCTTGCCGGCGCGTGCCGCGAGGACGCCCTGCTGCGAATGCAGGCCGGACGGCGTGCAGATCGAGACGGCATCGATCTCCGCTTTCTCCAGCATCGCGGCGTACTGGGGGAACCACGGCACGCCGAGCGCTTCTCCCGCGGCGCGCGCGCGGCTCTCGTCCGAGTCGCAGACCGCGGCGATGCGCAGGCCGTCGACCCTGGCGATCGCGTCGAAGTGGTTCCTGCTGATGCGGCCGCACCCGACCAGGCCGATCGTCGTTTCCCGATGCTTCGGCGGCATCATCGCGCGGGCGGGTTGGTCCAGCGCAGGCCGGCGCCGCTGCGCTCGTAGGTGGCGCCGCAGGCGGCGCACGCCCCCGCGCCGTCGTCGGCAAGCCGCTCGCCGCACTGGCACATCCAGCCGATGCGTCGCGCCGGAACGCCGACCATCAGCGCATGAGCGGGCACGTCCTTCGAGACGACGGCTCCCGCCCCGATGAACGAATACTCGCCGAGCGTCGAGCCACAGACGATCGTGGCGTTCGCGCCGATCGAGGCACCGCGCTTCACGAGTGTCCGCCGATATTCCGACTTGCGCGACACGTGGCTGCGCGGATTCATGACGTTCGTGAACACCATCGACGGCCCGCAGAACACGTCGTCCTCCAGCTCGACGCCCTCGTACACCGAGACGTTGTTCTGGATCTTCACGTTGTTGCCGATCCGGACGCTGTTCATGACGACGACATTCTGCCCCAGCGAGCAATTGGCGCCGATCACGGCTCCCGGCATGATGTGGCAGAAGTGCCAGATCTTGGTCCCGGCGCCGATCGAGGCGCCGTCGTCGACGTAGGAAGAGGCGTGGAGATAGAAGTCGGACATGGGGACCGGGGTTGGAGTGCGGATCGCGGGGATCAGCCCGCCCACTCGGCGCTCATCTCGCGCGCCATCGCGTGCCATTCCTGGAGGGAGCGCACCTCACCGGCGCGGCTCCGGAGTGCGATGATCGCATCGCACGCGGCGCTCGCGGCGGAGAGGGTGGTCGTATACGGCACGCGGTGCTGCAGCGCCGCGCGCCTGATGGCATAGTCATCCTGCTGCGTGAGCTTCCCCAGCGGCGTGTTCACCAGCAGCTGGATGCGGCCCGACAGCAGCAGGTCGATGGCGTTCGGCCGGCCCTCGTGCACCTTCAGCACCCGCTCCGCGGGAATCCCGCGGGCGCGGAGATGCCGGGCCGTGCCCTCGGTGGCAAAGACCTTGAAGCCGAGCGCATGGAACCGGCGCGCGATCGGGACCACCGTGTCCTTGTCGTGATCGTTCACGGTGATGAAGACGGATCCCTCGAGCGGCAGCGCGCCGTCCGCCGAGGCCTGCGCCTTCGCGAACGCCATTCCGAACGAATCGGCGATGCCCATGACTTCACCGGTCGAGCGCATCTCCGGGCCGAGCACCAGGTCCACCCCCTGGAACTTGCTGAAGGGGAAGACCGCTTCCTTGACCGCCACGTACGGCTGCAGCACGTCGTCCTGCAGGCCCAGCTCATCGAGCGTGCGGCCGACGGCCACCGCGGCCGCGAGGCTCGCAAGCGGCACGCCCGTCGTCTTCGAGACGAACGGCACGGTGCGCGACGCGCGCGGATTCACCTCGAGCACGTAAACGACGCCGTCCCGGATCGCGTACTGCACATTGAGCAGGCCGATCACGCCGAGCCTGAGGGCAAAGGCACGGGTGTGCTCCCGCATCTCCTCGACCTGGGCCTCGGTGATGAGGTACGGCGGAAGGACGCACGCCGAATCGCCCGAGTGGATGCCGGCGTCCTCGATGTGCTGCATGACGCCGCCGATCACGCAGCGGGTGCCGTCGGCAATGGCATCCACGTCCGCCTCGAAGGCATCCTCGAGGAATCGATCGATCAGGACCGGGTGCTCCGGCGCCACGCGCGCTGCACGGGCGAAGTACGAGGTCAGCGAGGCGTCGTCGTAGACGATCTCCATGGCGCGCCCACCCAGGACGTACGACGGGCGCACCAGCACCGGATATCCCACGCGAGCGGCCACTGCCACCGCCTCCTCCACGGAGTACGCAATCCCGCTCGGGGGCTGCCGCACGCCCAGCTCCCGGGTGAGCGCCTCGAAGCGGCCGCGATCCTCCGCCGCGTCGATGGCATCGGGAGACGTGCCGAGGATCCGCACCCCGGCGCGCTCGAGGCCACGGGCGAGCCGGAGCGGCGTCTGCCCACCGAGTTGCACCACGACGCCGAGCGGCTGCTCGAGGTCGACGATCTCGAGCACGTCCTCGAGCGTCAGTGGCTCGAAGTACAGCGCGTCGGAGATGTCGAAGTCGGTGGAGACGGTCTCGGGGTTCGAGTTGACCATCACGGTGCGATACCCCATCTCGCGGAACGCGAGGGCAGCTCGAACGCAGCAGTAATCGAACTCGACGCCCTGCCCGATCCGGTTCGGGCCGCTGCCGAGGATGATCACGGTGCGGTCGCCGGCGGGGCCCGCTTCGTTCTCCTCGTCGTAACACGAGTAGAGGTACGGTGTGCTCGACGGAAACTCGCCCGCGCAGGTGTCCACCGTCTTGTACACCGGCCGGATGCCGAGCTGATGCCGCCGCGCGCGGACCGCGTCCTCGGTTTCGCCGCGCAGCTGCGCCAGCTGCCGGTCCGAGAAGCCCATGCGCTTCATGCGCCGGAGCTCCTCCGCGCCGTCATTTCCGTCCAGCCGGCCTTCCGCGTTTCCGTCCGCCCGCCTGCCCGCACGGCCATACGACTCCTCGGCCTCGACCAGCTCCTGCATCTGGTGCAGGAACCAGGGATCGATGCCGCTCCGCTCGGCGATCTCGGCGACGGTGACACCGAGCTCGAGCGCGCGCTTCAGCTGGAAGATCCGCTCCGGCGTCGGGGTGCGCAGCGCGGCGAGCACCGTTTCGCGCGAACCGTCCGCGAGGCGGTCGTCGGAAGGAGCGGCCGCCGTGGCCCAGCCCGGCCGATCGGTCTCGAGGCCGCGGAGCGCCTTCTGCAGCGCTTCCTTGAAGGTGCGGCCGATGGCCATCACTTCGCCGACGGCCTTCATCTGCGTCGTGAGCGTCGGGTCGGCGGCCGGAAACTTCTCGAAGGCGAAGCGAGGAACCTTGACCACCACGTAGTCGAGCACGGGCTCGAACGACGCCGGTGTCGTGCGCGTGATGTCGTTCGGCAGCTCGTCGAGGCGGAAACCGACGGCCACCTTGGCCCCGATCCGCGCGATCGGAAATCCCGTCGCCTTCGACGCGAGCGCCGAGCTGCGTGACACGCGCGGGTTCATCTCGATCACGAGCTGCTCACCGGTGAGCGGATCGACCGCGAACTGGATGTTGCAGCCCCCGGCCGCGACGCCGACCTCGCGGATGATGGCGATGGCGGAGTCGCGCATCTGCTGGTACTCGCGGTCGCTCAGCGTCATTGCCGGCGCCACCGTGATCGAGTCACCGGTATGCACGCCCATCGCGTCGAGGTTCTCGATGGAGCAGACGATCACGACGTTGTCCGCGCGATCGCGGATCACCTCCAGCTCGAACTCATCCCAGCCGCGGATCGACTCCTCGACGAGCACCT
>DASTUP010000158.1:0-19454 GCA_035759585.1 Gemmatimonadales bacterium
CGGGCCTGGCATCACGCCGAGAGCGCGGGAGTTCGGGAAAATCGAGAGGTAGAAGTTCATCGCCTCTTCGGCCTGGCCGTCGAACCAGAGAAATGGGGTGATCGTCAGCATCGGGGATCCTGGCGGTTCGGGTCAGGCCGCGCGCGCGGCAAGGAGTTCTTCCAGACGATCGTAGCCCTGCGAGACGCCGCTCTCCATCGGCGACCGAAGCACCGCGTCACGAATCTCCTTCGATCCATAGCGTATGGTGGTGCTCAGCGTGGTCTTCCCATCCCGTTCGGTCAGTGTCGCCGTGCCGACCGCATCCCCTTCGTACCACGCCTGGTCGAAGACTTCCGTGCTCACGATCCTTTCGGGAGGCGTGACTTCGAGGTAGACACCGCGCATGCCGAGCTCCGAGCCGTCGGCGTGCCGCCAGAGATAGCGGTAGCTTCCGCCCTTGCGCGCGTCGATCTCGCAGATCTCGAACGTCCATCCCTCGAGCGCGCCAAGCCAGCGGCGCACCAGCTCGGGTCGCGTCAAGGCTTCGAAGACGAGCTCGCGCGGGGCATCGAAGACGCGCGTCATCCTGATCTCCCGATCGGACGGAGTGGTAACCTGCAGGGCGCCGCCCTTGGTCATCGGGGGCCTGCCTTTCGAGTTGGAGGATTCCCGGCACCGGCGCCCGGCTGCTTCATTTCCCGAAGGAGCGCGTCGAGCCGCTCATAATTCGCTTCCCAGAATTGCCGGTAGTGCTCGATCCATTCGTTGGCTTCGGCGAGCGGGCGGGCCTCGAGCCGCCGTGGCCGGCGCTGGGCATCCCGGCCGCGCGAGACGAGTCCTGCCCGCTCGAGGACCTTGAGATGTTTCGAGATCGCCGGCTGCGTCATCGCGAAGGGCTCCGCGAGCTCCGCCACCGAGGCATCCCCCTGGGCCAGGCGCTGAAGGATGGCGCGGCGCGTCGGATCGGCGAGCGCTGCGAACGTCGCATCGAGGCGATCATCGGGCACTGTATAACCAAGTCGTTTCATAACCTTTTGGTAATTTACGGACAGCGCTGCCGGCTGTCAAGCAGGAGGCGAGATGGGTGATCGGGGCGAAGACGATCAGGGAGTGGATGGCTGGCCTGTGGATGAAGCCGACGTGACCTGCCCGCACTGTGGTGCGTCGGTGCAGATCGCACTCGATCCCGCTGGCGGCGCCCTGCAGCAATACATCGAGGACTGCGAGGTGTGCTGCCGGCCGTGGCAGGTTCAGGTGCAGTACACGGGCGGATCGGTCGAGGTCTCGGTCGAGGCGGCGTGAGCGAACGCGCAGCCATCGCCGGGCACGAAAAAGCCACGCACGGACTGCGGTGCGTGGCTTCCGGGACAGTGGGCCTGGGTAGAGTTGAACTACCGACCTCACGCTTATCAGGCGTGCGCTCTAACCACCTGAGCTACAGGCCCTTACCGCGGGCGGGGGAGTGAACGCGGGGGACGGGAGGATAGCCACCCGCCCCATCGAAATCAACCCTCGAGACCCGCTACTCCTCCTCTTCCTCATCCAGGATCAATTCGTCGTCGAGGTCTTCGTCTTCGTCGTCATCGCCGTCGAAGTCGTCGTCCTCCTCGTCGAGATCGTCCTCCTCCTCGTCGTCGAAGGTAAAGCCGTCCTCGAACTCGTCCTCGTCCTCATCGAACCGGCGACGCATTTCGAGCGACTCCACCGAGGTCTCCCAGGCCAGCATGATTTCCTCCGCCACAGGATGGGTGCGCATGGCGCTATGCAGGGTTGGGCGTCGTTACGACGCGTTCTCGACCCGGGCGGCGGCCCGGGCAGCCTTCTTCCGGTCCACGGCAGCGAGCTGCCGCTTCCGGAGCCGGATGGACTGCGGCGTGACCTCGATCAGCTCGTCCTCGTCAATGTACTCGAGGGCATACTCGAGCGTGATCTGCCGCGGCGGCTCCAGGATGATGTTGTCGTCCGACGCGGTGGTCCGCATGTTCGTGAGCTTCTTTTCCTTCGTGACGTTCACGTCCAGGTCGCTCGGCCGCGAGTTCTCGCCGGCGAGCATCCCTTCGTACACGTGGTCCCCGGGCGAGACGAACATCTGGGCGCGCTCCTGCAGGTTCCCGAGCGCAAACGCCACGACGGATCCCTCGCGGTCCGCCACGAGCACCCCGCGCTTCCGCCCGGAAAGCGGGCCCGCCCACGGACCGTAATCGAGGAACCGGTGGTGCATGATGCCGGTGCCGCGCGTGTCCGTGAGGAACTCGGAGCGATAGCCGAAGAGCCCGCGCGCCGGGATCCGGAAGGTCATACGGACCATGCCCTGCCCCGGATTCTTCATTTCGCTCATTTCAGCGCGCCGCGGCCCGAGCTTCTCCATGACCGCGCCCATGAACTCCTCCGGCACGTCGATCATGAGCTCCTCGTACGGCTCGAGACGCTCGCCGCTCTCCCCTTCCTTCGTGATGACGCGCGGGCGCGAGACCTGGAACTCGTAGCCTTCGCGCCGCATCGTCTCCATGAGGATGCCGAGATGCAGCTCGCCGCGGCCGGAGACGGAGTGCGTGTCGGGACTGTCGGTCGGCTCGACACGGAGCGCCACGTTCCGCTCGAGCTCCCGGAAGAGCCGGTCCCTGAGCTGGCGGCTCGTGACGAACTTTCCTTCGCGGCCCGCGAACGGGCTGTTGTTCACGATGAAGTCGACCGAGATCGTCGGCTCCTCCACCGCGATGCCGGCGAGCCGCTCGAGCCGATCCACCGACGTGAACGTCTTCCCGATCTCGATCCCCTCGAACCCGGCAAGGGCGACGATGTCTCCCGCCTCCGCCGACTCGACCTCGACCCGGCTGAGTCCGTCGAAGGTGTAGAGCTTCGTCACCCGATTGCGCTCGATCGTTTCGTCCGTGACGGGGCCGGGCTCACCGAGCGGGAGGAGCGCCACCTGGTCACCGACGCGGAGGCGACCCTGCTCGATCCGTCCGATCGCGATGCGCCCCAGGAAGCTCGAGAAATCGAGCGTGGAGACGAGCATCTGGAACGGCTGGTCCGGGTCGCCGGTCGGCGCCGGGACGTGCGAGAGGATCGTCTCGAAGAGCGGCGTCAGGTCGGGACCGGGAGCCTCGAGCTCGCGCGTGGCGGTGCCGGCACGGCTCGAGGTATAGAGGAAAGGGGCGTCGAGCTGCTCGTGCGTGGCATCGAGGTCGATGAAGAGCCCGAGGACCTCGTCGTGCACGCGGAGAGGCTCGGCGTCGGCACGGTCGATCTTGTTGATCGCGACGATCGGGTGAAGGCCCAGCGCCAGCGCCTTGCGCGTGACGAACCGCGTCTGCGGCATCGGCCCTTCCGCCGCGTCGACCAGGATGAGTACGCCGTCCACCATGCGGAGGATCCGCTCGACCTCGCCCCCGAAGTCGGCATGGCCGGGGGTATCCACGATGTTGATCTTGATGCCGTGCCAGTTGACCGCCGTGTTCTTGGCGAGAATCGTGATTCCGCGCTCCCGCTCCAGCGGGTTCGAGTCCATCACCCGCTCGGCCACCTGCTGGTTGGCCCGGAATGCGCCGGCCTGCCGGAGCATCTGGTCCACGAGCGTCGTCTTCCCATGGTCCACATGGGCGATGATGGCGAGGTTACGAATCTTCTCTGACACGGTACATCCCATCTGAATGTGTTCCCCCGGCCCGTGGGCAGTGGCCCGAGGCCAGGGCTAAGCGGCGCATATATAGACAGGGGCGGTAGGGGGCGCAATGGGCGGGGACGGCCGGGCAGTCGGGCGGCCAACCAGGCCGGATCGAGGCGCGGGGCAGATGGATCGTGCCCGCGGTTTCGGGGGCTGCGGCTCGGCGAGGGTGCCTCCTAACAGCCTCGCTCAACCTCCAGCTGAATCGTCACATGCCCGATCCGGAGCGACTGCATCGCATTCCGGATGCCTTCCAGTGCGGCCGGGTGCCGCTCCAGCTCGGGCACCACGGCGTGGCCGCTCATCGCCACCATTCCGCTCGTGACGGTCCAGACGTGGAGATCGTGGACCGCTTCCACCCCCGGAACCTCGAGCATCCGGCGCTCCACGTCCGCCATCGACACACCCGCCGGAACCGCCTCGAGCAGGATATCGGTGCTCTCGCGAACGAGACGCCAGCCGCCGACGAGGATGAGCAGTGCCACGCCGATCGACAGGATCGGGTCAGCCGGCGTCCATCCGGTCATCCAGATGATGCCTCCGGCGACGATGGCGGCGACGGAGCCGAGCAGGTCCCCCATGATGTGCAGGTACGCGCCGCGCGTATTGAGGCTGTGCTCGTGCGAAGCGTGCAGGATCCGCAGGGCGATCAGGTTGACGACCAATCCCACGGCGGCGATGCCGAGGAGGATGCCCGCCCGCACCGGAACGGGATCGCCAAGCCGCCGGATCGCCTCGACGACGACCCACGCCGCAATGCCGAAGAGCGCCGCGCCGTTGACGAGCGCCGCGAGGATTTCCCACCGGCGGTAGCCGTACGTCTTGAACTGGTCCGCGGGCCGGCTGCCGATGATGGCGGAGACGAGCGAGAGCCCGATGGCGCCGACATCGGTGAGCATGTGGCCGGCATCAGCGAGCAGCGCGAGCGACCCGCTGATCCAGCCGCCGATCGCCTCGACGAGCATGAAGATGGCCGTGAGCACCAGCACGAGCAGCAATCGCCCGCTCGGCGACTCGGCGCCGGAGTGAGCGGGCTGGACGCAGTCGGTCACCGTGCCCGGCCTTCCGGCCCCGGCCGTTCGCAGTAAAGCCAATTCAGGTTTACACTTATGCGATATGCAAGGCGCAACGCAGTCCATCCCGATGGGGATTGGCCTCCTGAGTGTCGTCGTTCTCGTCCTCGCCAATGCCTTCTTCGTGGCGGCCGAATTCGCGCTCGTAGGCGCCCGGAGGACGCGGCTCGACGAGTTCGTACGCACCGGTGATCGAAAAGCTAGGCTCGCCCGCCGCGCCGTTCAATCGCTCGACCGGTACATCTCCGCCACCCAGCTCGGCATCACGCTCGCCTCACTCGGGCTTGGCTGGATCGGCGAGCCGGCTCTGGCCCACCTCATCGACGGGATGTTCGCCTGGCTGCCGGCCGGTGCAGCCGCCTTCACCACGCACACCATCGCGTCGGTCATCGCCTTCAGCATCATCACGGTGCTCCACATCATCCTCGGCGAGCTGGTGCCGAAGGCCATGGCGCTGCTCTATCCCGAGGACGTGAGCCGCTGGGTGGCGGCGCCACTGATGGGCTTTGCCTGGATCATGGCGGCGCCGATCGCCCTCCTCAACGGCACCGCCAACCATCTCCTCAGCCTCTTCGGCATCAACCCTCCCGGCGAGCACGAGCGGCTCCATTCCCCGGAGGAGATCCGCATGCTGGTCGAGCAGAGCGAGGAAGGCGGCAGCCTGCTCAAGCAGGACGCCCGGCTGCTGGAGGGGGTGTTCGAGTTCAGCGAGAAGACCGCGCAGGAAGTGATGACCCCGAGGACGCAGATGGAGGCACTCGCGGCGAGCCTCACCATCGAGGAAGCGGCGGACGAGGTGGCCCTCCACGGGCGGTCACGCTATCCCGTGTACACCGACTCCCTCGACGAGATCGTCGGGGTCGTGCATTCGAAGGACCTGCTGCGCGCGCTCCGGAAGGATCCGCGTGCAACGATTCACTCGGTCATGCGGATGCCGCTCTTCGTGCCCGGGACGCGCGAGGTCGAGGACGTGCTCACCGACATGAAGCGGCTGAAGATCCATCTTGCCGTGGTGCTCGACGAGTACGGCGGCACGGCAGGGCTCGTGACGATGGAGGACCTGCTGGAGGAGATCGTCGGGGACATCTTCGACGAGCACGACCGCGCGCTCGCGCCCGAAATCGCGGAAGGCGCGCCCCTGCTCGACGGGGCCATGCCGATCTCGGAGTTCAATTCCCGGTTCGACACGGCGATCGACGACACCGATTACACGACGATCGGCGGCTACGCGTTCGGTGAGCTCGGCCGCCTGCCCCGCCCGGGAGACCGCGTCAGCGCGGGCACGCTGCTTCTCGAGGTTGCGGCGATGGATGGCCGCCGGGTCGACACGCTGCGGATTCTCGCGCCCGAGAAGAAGCCGGACGCGGACCTCCCCGCGGCCGACTAGCCGCTCGCCATTCGCGCCGCCAGCTCGAGCGCTTCCCGCATGCTCGAGGGATCGGCGACCCCCGTCCCCGCGATATCGAACGCCGTGCCATGATCGGGCGAGGTGCGTGGGAAGGGTAGCCCGAGCGTGACGTTCACCGCCCGCCCGAACGCTGCGACCTTGATCGCGGTCATCCCGACATCGTGATACGGAGCGAGCACCGCATCGAACTCGCCGCGCATCGCCCGCACGAAGACCGTGTCGGCCGGCAGCGGGCCGGTGGCGCCGAGCGCGCGCGCGGCCGGGGCGAGGACGCGCTGTTCCTCATCGCCGAAGAGGCCGGATTCACCCGCATGCGGATTCAGCGCGCACAGTGCGAGCCGCGGCTCGGCGATCCCGAAGTGCTCGCGAAGCGCCTTCTGCGTTACCCGACCCGTGCGCACGACCCGGTCGGCGGAGAGAAGTGCCGGCACGTCGCGCAGCGGCACGTGCGTGGTCACCAGCACGACGCGCAGCTCCGCGGCGGCGAGCATCATCGCCACCTCGACGTCACCGGCGAGGTGCGCAAGCCATTCGGTATGACCGGGCCAGGGAAATCCTGCGAGGTGGAGCGCGTGCTTGTGGGCAGGAGCGGTGACGATCGCGTCGACTTCTCCATCGAGCGCGAGCCGGACGGCGGTCTCGACGGCGTGCCCGGTGATCCGGCCGGCGCGCAAGGCACGGCCGTGGTCCGCCGACTCACCGCTGCCGGAGTTCCAGGCGCCGACGGAGATCCGCCGAGCGGCAGGAATCGCGGCGATCTGGTCGTCGGCGCCGATCAGCGTGATGTCCGCCGCGATGCCTTCGGCGAGTGCGCGCGCGGTGATCTCGGGACCGATTCCCCGTGGATCGCCGAGCGTCACCGCCAGGCGGGGCATCAGTTCGCCCGGATATCCACGTAGGTCGAAGCCCGCAGCCGATCCACGTACCGCTCCATGGCCAGCGATTCGGCCAGGTGGGTGCGCAGCTGTTCCTTCACATCGGTGAACGTCGCCGTGCCCGCTTCGCGGCGGTTCGAGATCCTGAGGATCGCGAACTTCACGCGCCCGCCAGGGCCGGGCAGCGGAAACGGGCCCACGACCGCTCCCGAGTCCGCCTGGGCGACCGACTGCGTATAGGTGGCGGGCAACGCCTCTAGCGGCACGCTGATCGCTTCGCGCTCTTCGGCGGGATCGTGGTAGCGCTGCTGCAGCGAATCGAACGCCATGCCTGCCTTGGCCCACGCGGCTACGCTGTCCGCGAGGATGCGCGCACTGTCGACGTTGGCGGGTGTCGTCTCCGGAATGATCAGGATGTGCCGCGCCTGCACCTCGGTCGGCTGCACGCGCTCCACCTGGATCACGTGATAGCCGAACACCGTCTCGACCGGACTGGAAATGACGCCCGGCTTGAGCTGGAACACCACTTCCTCGAACGGACGCTCGAAGGCGCCGCGCCGCTGCCAGCCGAGGTCGCCCCCCTGCACGGCAGAGCCGGAGTCCTGCGAGAAGCGGCGCGCCGCCGTCGCGAAGTCGCCGCCGGTGCGAAGAGCGCGGGCGATCGAGTCGGCCAGCGCGAATGCCCGCTGCTTCGCCTCCGCCGTCGGCTGCGGGGCCACGACGATCTGGCGGAAGGAGATCGCCGCCGGCCGCTGGCCCATCTCGGCGCGGTTGTTCTCGAAGAAGTCGCGGAGCTCCCGCTCGGTCGGCGAGACCTCGCGGATCACTTCCATCGCCTTGAGCCGCTCGACGAGTCGGGTGCGAAGAAAGCGGCGGCGGTGCTGATCGGCGAGGTAGCGGCGAAACTCGTCCGGGGTCTGGAAGCCGGCGTTCTGCAGCTCGCGCCGGTAATCCACCTCAGACGTGAATTGCCCGCGCAGGCTGGTGAGGCGCTGGTTGACCGCCTCGTTCACTTCCTGCTCCGTGACCTTGACTGCCGTGTCGCGGAGCGCTTCCTGCACCAGGATTTCCTCGTCGATCATGTCGTCGAGGATGCGGCGCCGCAACGCGGCGGAATCCGCCGCGGTCGGAATCGGCGGCGCATTCGGCGCCGACAGGACCGTGAAGAACTGCTCCTCGACCTGCGAGCCCAGGATCGGCTGGTTTCCGACGACGGCCACGATGCGATCGACGATCAGCGTCGTATCGCCCTGGAGGGCGAAGTCGTCGGTGACCTGTGCGGCCGCGGGCCGCCCCGCCACCGCCACCAGCGCGGCGAGCAGGAAGGCCCGCGTGCTGCGACTTGGCTGCATTACTGCCCCTGCCCTCCCTGTGAGGTGTCTCCACCCGGGGCGGCCGCGCCGGGAGGCGTTGCCCCCGGAGCCGCCGAGCCGGGATTGGCCTGCATCGGCGCCGGACCGGGAGACGGCTGCAGGCCGGGCTGCTGCATCGCGGCGCCGGTGGAGTCGCTCGCCTGCCTGGCCTGCGCGATCTCGAGGCCGCGCATCACGCCGCCGGGATGGACTTCGTACGAGAGATTCTCGCGCAGGACCTGGCCGAGCGTGGCCGGGAGCCGGCGGAGCCGCACCTGGCCGGCGAGCAGGCGATCGAAATAGGTCTGCACCTTCATCGCCGCGATCTCGCGGCGCTGCTCGACCGGAATCGTCGAGTCGCTCACGTCCGAACCGAGCCCCATTTCCGCGCGCAGCGAATCGACCTCGGCCTGGTACTGCTGGCGCATCCCCTGCCACTCGATCGGCGTGAGGCCGATGCCGGCCGAATCCGCCTGGCGGAGGATCAGCACGTTCTGCGCAACGGTACGCGTGAACGTGACCAGCTGGGAATCGGGAAGCTGCCGGATCTGCATCTGGAACTGTGCCGGAATCTGATCGACCCAGCGCACCACGTCGCCGAGCGAGAGCTCGCCATCGCGGTAGGTGGCGACGGTCTTCTTCGAGCCGCGCGCCTTGTCGAGGTCCTCGAACGCATCGCGCAGTTCGTCGGCGGCCGACGACTTGACCTCGAGCTCATTGGCCACGGCCAGGCTGTCGATGTAGATCGAATCGAGCTGGCGAACGGCGATCGCCTGCGCTGCCTGGCGGAGCCGCTCGCGCACCGCGCCGACCTCCGGCCGCTTGATCAGATGGAAGCCGAACGGCGTCTCGATCGGACCGGCCACCTGCCCCGGGGCGAGCGTCCAGCCGGCACTGTCGAACGCCGTCACATACTGCCCGCGCGGCGCCGCCGGGAGGTAGCCCTCGTCACGCGCGCTCTGCGGATCCTTCGAGAGCCGCGCCGCGAGCTGCCCGAAGTCGGCGCCGCGGTTGATCTGGGCGAGCGCATTCTCGGCATCGCGACGGACAGCCGACCGCTCCTCCGGCGTTGCCGTCTGCGCGGCGGGAAAGAGAATGTGCTGGAAGACCCGAACGTCGTTGCCGCCGTAGACGCTGTCCACGTCGGCATCGGTCAGCGCCGAACGGCGCGAGACGAGCGTATCGTGCCACCGCTGCTCGCGCACCTCGGCAATGACCGGCCAGAGTGCTTCGGCCACCGAAGCCGAGTCGGTCGGCAGCTTTCCTTCCGCGACGGCCTGGGCAAAGAGCGCGTAGTCCACCCACATGGCCGTCACGAGGTTGGCCGCCTCGCTGTTGAGCCGGACGTTCTTCGGCCCGGCGAGGATCTCCCCGAGCCGCTCGGGGGTGAGGGTCATGCTGCCCGCTTCGGCCGCGGTATCGGCGTGAGCGGAGAACGCGTCGCGGAAGTTCGAGCATCCCGCGGTCGCGAGCGCTCCTACGATCACCAGCAGTCGGCGCATGCCATCTCCAGAAAAGGGATCCATCGTTGCCTGTACCTACCCCGCCACGACTCGCAGCGCGCGGACGAGGGCCGGGACGATTGCCTCGCCGCCCAGACGCTCGAGCCTGAGCGACAGTGGAACGGTGCGGCGGACATCCGCCGCGAGCTGCACATCGTCGAGGGCCGCCGAGAGCGCCGCCATTCTGGGCGTCGTGCCGGCCCGGAAGGTGAGGCGCGCTTCGTTGCCCCGCACGAGAACGTGCTGCAAACCGAGCGCAGCGCCGAGCACGCGCAGCCGCGTCAGGTCCAGCAGCATCTTCGCTTCGTCCGGGAGTGGTCCGAACCGCTCGCGCAGCTCCTCGCCAAGCCTATCAATGTCGCCACTCGACTCGGCCCGCGCCAGTCGGCGGTAGAGGTCGAGCTTGGCCTCGTCGTCCGCCACGTAGGCCTCCGGGAGGTGCGCCGGACGGTCGAGCACGACGTCCGGCGGCGCAGGCGCGGCCTTCCCTCCCTGGCCGCGCATGGCGGTGACCGTTTCCTCGAGCCAGCGCATGTAGAGGTCGAATCCGACCGCGTGCGCATGCCCCGACTGCTCGCTCCCGAGCAGGTTCCCCGCGCCGCGGAGCTCGAGGTCCTTGAGCGCGATCCGGTACCCGGCGCCCAGCTCCGTGTGGTGCTCGAGGACCTTGAGCCGCTCCTCGGCGTCCGGATCCACCATGTCGGGCACCAGGAGATAGCAGTACGCGCGGCGGTGGCTCCGGCCGACCCGGCCGCGCAACTGGTAGAGCTGCGCCAGGCCCATCCGGTGCGCGTCGTGCACCACCATCGTGTTCGCGTTGGGCACGTCGAGGCCCGACTCGACGATCATGGTGGTGACGAGGATGTCCACCTCGCCCGACACAAAGCCCTGCATCACGCGCTCCAGCTCGTCGGCCGGGAGCTGCCCGTGCGCGACACCGATGCGCGCGCGCGGCGCGAGCGACCGGACGCGCGCGGCGATCGTCTCGATTGTTTCGATGCGGTTGTGCACGAGAAAGACCTGCCCGCCGCGGTCGAGCTCGCGCGCAAAGGCCTCCTCGAGGAGCCCGTCATCCCACGGCTCGACGAACGTGAGCACGGGGGACCGGTCTCTCGGCGCCGTTTCGATGAGCGTCAGGTCGCGGAGGCCGGCGAGCGAGAGATGGAGCGTGCGCGGGATCGGCGTCGCCGTCAGCGTGAGCACATCGACCTGCAGGCGCAGCTCCTTCAACCGCTCCTTGTGGCGCACGCCGAAGCGATGCTCTTCGTCCACCACGAGGAGGCCGAGGTCCTTGAAGATCACATCCTTCGAGAGGAGACGGTGCGTGCCGATGATGATGTCGGTCTGCCCGTCGGCCAGCCGGACGAGTGCCTGCTTCTGCTCCTTCGCGGTACGGAAACGGGAGAGAACTTCGACCTTCACCGGGAAATCCGCGAGTCGCTCGCCGAAGGTGCGCCCATGCTGCTCGGCCAGGATGGTGGTCGGCACCAGCACCGCGGCCTGCTTTCCTCCCTGCACCGCCTTGAACGCGGCGCGCACCGCGACTTCGGTCTTGCCGTAGCCGACGTCGCCCACCAGGAGGCGATCCATCGGACGCGGCTGCTCCATATCCGCCTTGATGCTCTCGGTTGCGGTGCGCTGGTCCGGCGTGTCTTCGTAGAGGAAGCTCGATTCGAGCTCGCGCTGCCAGCGGGTATCGGGAGGAAACGGGTATCCCGCCGACACCGTCCGGCGGGCGTAGAGGTCGAGCAGCTCGGCGGCCATCTGGCGGATGGCCTGCCGCGTCCGCTCGCGGACCTTGGACCAGCTGGTACCGCCGAGCCTGTGGAGCTTCGGCGGGGGACGGTCGCCATCGTCGCCGGCAGCGCGGTAGCGCTCGAGCTGATCGAGCCGGTACAGCGGCACGTTGAGGCGGTCGCCCCCTTCGTACTCGACGATCGCCACCTCGAGGGTGCTCTCGCCCACCATGATCGTGTCGATGCCGCGATAGATCCCGATGCCGTGCTCGAGATGCACGACGTAATCCCCGAGCGCGAGCGTTCCGGTGGCCATGCCCGGAGCAGCTTCGCGATACCGGCGGGGGCGGCGGAGGCGGCGCGCGCGGCGGAAGATCTCGTGGTCGGTGAGCACGCGGAGCGACGGGAGCACGAACCCGCCGTCCAGCGCGCCGACCGCAAGCATCGCGTTCGACGAGCGCCGCCCGCCGTCCTCGAGCAATTCCTCCATGCGCTCGCGCTGGCCTTCGTTGTCGCAGAGGATCAGCGTCGGGGGTGTGCCGGCGAGGAGTGAGCGCAGCCGCGCAAGGTCCCGGTCGATGCGCTCCGGCGGGAAGAAGCCCATCTGCAGGTCGGCCGTGTCGTCCCGCAGGGAGAGTCGCGGGAAGGCCGACAGCCGCCGCTTCCAGATCTCAGGCTCCTCGAGGATCTCGTCACGAGCCGGGACGTCCTCGCCAAGCCGCCGCGCAACGTCGAGATGATGCGCCGCCTCGTTCCATGCCCGCACCACCTCGTCGAAATCGGGACCGGTCGCCTCTTCGATGAGAAGGGCATCGGGCGGCAGGAGGTCGAGAAGGGTGCGACGGACGGACGAGGCGGGTGCGTTGCCAACGCCATCCGACGCATGCCTCGTGTCCGACGTGCCCATCGTGGCCGCTGCGCCCGCCTCGTCGCCCATCCCTGCCCGGATCGGCAGGACCGTCACCTCGCCCATTTCCTCCTGCGAGCGCTGCGAGGTGAGATCGAACGCGCGAAGCGAGGAGATCTCGTCTCCCCACCACTCGAGCCGCGCCGGGGCCGCCATGCCGAACCCGTACACGTCGAGGATGCCGCCGCGCACGCTGAACTCCGCGACCTCGGTCACCGTGGCCACGCGGGTGTAGCCCATTTCCTCGAGGCGCCGTGCGAGCTCACCGGGCGGCAGCTCCTCGCCTACCGCGAGGCGCACGCGCAGCCGCTCCACGGCGGCCGGCACGAGCGTTCGTTCGGCGGTGGCGCGTGCCGTGGTGACGAGCATCGAGAGCCGGCCGGAAAGCAGCGACTCGATGGTCTCGGCGCGCTCCCCGGCGATCTCGTAGTGCGGTTCCTCCTCGCCCAGCGACTCGCGCTGCGGATAGAGCGCAACCGGAATCCCCGCAAGCAGCGAGAGATCGGCGAGCCATCGCTCGGCCTCGCCCGGCGTCGGGGCGACGACGACGATCATCCGCTGCGGCGAATGCCGCGCGATCCATGCACCGACCGCCGCGCCGCTGGACCCCGGAAGCCCGGCGAGCCGAAGCAGGGCGCCGCGCCCCGGCAGACGCTCGGCGAGCGTCTGGACCGACGGCGCGCGGCCGACGGCATCGAGCACCCGGTCGAGACTCACGCGCCCCTCCGCCACCAGCTCGCCAGAAGCACCTCGCAGAGACCGAAGAGAATGGCCGCCACGATGAGCGGGCCGCGCAGATCGCCGCGAGCGCCGGAGGAGAAGGTTGCCGCGGCAGCCTCGGCGAGAGACACGACGCGCGAACCCGGCCAGAGCTCGCGCAGCTGGCGATCCGCGGCCGGCGCCAGCCGCGATTCTCTTGCATCGATACCGACGCTCAGCGCCCCGATGGTGTCGCGTCCGGCCAGGATGTAATGCACGCCCGGCTCGACCGCGCGGAAGAGCCCGCCGCCGTCCACGCGCCAGCTGCGGTCGGCGTGGCGAACTTCGGTCGCGAGATCGGGGAGCGACGCGGGCTCGCCCGGTGTGCCCTCCACCAGCGCCACCTCTCCGCGCGCGACCCGATTGAGCAGCCGGTCCATGAAGGGCATGAACTCGGCAGAGACCGGGAGCGAGGTCCACTCCGGCTCGAGGCGGCTCCCGAGCAGCACGAGCTGCCCGCTCCGGACCATCCACGGCGAGCCACCCGCGCTCGCGAGGACGCCCGTACGCCCGCTGCCCGTCGTTTCCAGTGTGTAACGCCGAAGCACGCGATGCGCGCCGAGGAATGCGCTGCTGTCGCTCGTGACCGGGTCCGCACGGAGCTCGCCGTAGCGCCAGGTCGAGCCAAGTCGCTCGAGCGCCCGATTGAGCGCGCCAAGCTCCGCCATGTCCCCGGGCGGAAGAATGATCGACGCGCCCGGTCCCGGCCGCCCGACCGTGACTTCATCGCCACGCCCGATCCGGCCGTTGCTCGCGAGCACGTCACAAGCGGCGATCACGTGGCGGCCGGAGGCGGTGCAGTCTGCGCGCGCCACCGGAGCGATCCGCACCACGGTCTCCCGCCGGTCATCGAGGCGGAACTCGTCGGCGTCGAGCTCGGCCGTCGCATTCCACCACCCAGCCGGCGCACCGGGAATGGTCACGGTGGCCGCAGCGCCGGGCGTGCCGAGGACCTGCCGAGGGGGACGGCTGCCGAGGCGGGCGGAGACCGGGACCGACAGACCCGAATCGCCGGCGAGCGAGATCACGATGCGCCCGCCGTCCGATGACCAGGGTTGCGGCCCGGTGGCGAGCGAAGCGATGCCCGCGTTCGGGGACGGATCGCCCGGAAGGCGGGCGGCGATGACCGGCGGGCGAATCTCGGCCGCCGTCAGTCCGCTCGCCTGCAGGTCGGAGAGAACGAGCACCTCACCGGGACGCGGCTCGCTCGCCAGCACCTCGCCGGCGAGCGACACCGCAGCACCGACATCGAGCCGCGCCGGCGAGGGCTGCACGCTGTCGACGATCGCGGTGAGGGTCGCCGCGTCTCCCCGGCGCGGCACGGCGTCCGCGGTGATGAGCCAGAGCGCGTCCTCGGGCGTCGACCGGGCGAGCGCGTTGCGCGCGGCGTTCCGAAGCTGCGCCAGGCGAAGCGTTCCATCGGTCACGGCGGCGCTGCTCGCACTATTGTCGAGTATGACCACCAGCGCGCTCGGCGCATGGCCGGGCACGCCGGAAAGCCGGACCGTCGGGCCTGCCGCGGCCAGCACGATGGCGATGATCAGCAGGGTTCTCAGCAGGAGCAGCAGCCAGTTCTGCAGCTTGAGCCGCTTCTGGTGTTCCTGCGTCGTGGTGAGGAGGTAGCGAACGGCCGGAAAAACGATCGTCGGCGGCTGCCGCCGGGCGATGAGATGCAGAAGGATCGGGATGCCGGCAGCGAGGAGTCCCGCCAGGACCCACGGATGGAGAAATGAAATCATCGTCCCCGGCCGGAGGGCGCGAGCGCTTCGCGGAGCACGTCGCCGAACGGCGTATTCGTGAGGACGCGGTGATAGCCAATGCCCTGCCGCCGGCAGGCCGCGCGCCACTCGGCCACCACGCCGGTCACGGTCTGCTCGTAGGCGGCCGCCCAGTCGCGCGGCCTCAGGACCACGGCGGCGCGCGTCTCCGGATCCTCGAACCGAGCCTCCGAGGGGCCGCTCAGCGTCGCTTCCGCCGGATCCATGATGTGCAGCACGAGAACCTGATGTCCGCGGTGGCGCAGGAACCGGAGTGCCGTCAGCGCAAGCTCCCGGTCGAGCAGGAGGTCGGAAACGAAGACGACCAGACCGCGCCGGCGCAGCTGATCCACGACGCGGCGCAGCGCCGGCTCGGCTGCCGTTCCCGCCCCGGCCTCCACCTGTGCGAGCTCCTGCAGCAGGAGGTGCCAGTGACTGTTGCGCGCCCGGGGAGGCGTCACGCTCCTGACGTCATCGTCGAAGGTGATCAGGCCGGTGGCATCGCGCTGCCGCACGAGAATGAGCGAGAGCGCCGCGACGAGGCGCTTCGCATATTCGAGCTTGGGCAGGAGGGTCGCCGGATCGCCGGTCCAGGCCATGGAGCGCGAGGCGTCCAGCACGACCATTGCCCGGAGGTTGGTTTCTTCCTCGAACTGCTTCACGTAGAGCCGGTCGTTGCGGCCGAGTATCTTCCAGTCGACGTAGCGGAGCTCGTCCCCCGGCTGATACATCCGATGTTCGGCGAATTCGACGGAAAATCCCCGGCGGGGGGAACGGTGCAGTCCGGTGAGGAAACCTTCGACGACGCCGCGCGTGGTCACCTCGATACCGCCGAGTCGCGATACTTCGTAGGGATCGAGGAGATCGAGCCTGGCGCGGTCTCGGGAGGCGGAAACTGATGGCATCGGGGCCGCAACGTATCCGGTGAGCGCGGGGGAAGTCAACGCAGCCGGATGCGTCTACCTCCGGGGACGGATGCGCAGCGACGGCGCGTCCGCGGAATTCCTAAGCTGTTCGGGCGGAACATGTTGTAAATGGCGCCCGGGTGGCACACGCCGTGCAGGGCTGGCTCTGGTCCGTTACGTCATCGCTTGTTCGGAGGTTTCATGTCGCGTTTTTCATCGCTCCTGCTGCTTGGCGGCCTGCTCGGCACACCGCTGGCCGCCGGCGCAGCCCAGGATCGGCCCCGGCCGACGCCGAGGCGAGAGGCCCCGGACCGCCCGCGCGCCGAGCCCCGCCAGGAGCAGCCGAAGCGGCAGGAACCGCGAGTCGAGCCGCGGCGCGAAGCGCCTCGCGCACGTCCGCCCATCCAGGAGCGAGCCGAGCCCCGGCGGGACGCGCCGGCCGAGCGCCGGGATGCTGCGCCGCCGAAGAGCACCGGCGAGCCGGAGCTCAGGCGCCGGAAGGCGGACAAGCCGGATTGAAACAGGAACCCGCGACCGTGCGTACCGTGCACGGCGGGCAGGCGGTCGGATTTCGGGCACCACCACTACTCCAACACAGCCAGGATCGATGACGACGATCAGAGCGTTCGGAACCATGGCGGCACTGGCCCTTGCGGCCGCGCCGCTCGCCGCACAGATGCAGAGCGGCCCGGCCACGGTCACCCGGGCCGCCGCGACGATCACCGAGGCGGATGTCGCCCGGCGGATCAACATCATCGCGCACGATTCCATGATGGGGCGGGACACGCCGAGCCGCGGGCTCGAGCTCACGGCACAGTACATCGCGGACGAGTTCAAGCGCCTCGGGCTCAAGCCGGGCGGCGAGAACGGCACCTTCTTCCAGCGCTACCCGATCACCTCGTCCCAGCTCGATGTTGCTGCGTCGCACGTGGGCTTCATGTACGGCGGCAAGCACGTGCATGCGGAATTTGCGAAGGACGCCCGCCGCAGCGCGGGCCCGGTCCCGGCGAGCGAAATCGGCGGCGCCGCCGTTCTCGTGGCCGGTCCGGTCGAAGCCCGGGCGATCGACTCGGCGGCCATCCGCGACAAGGTCGTCCTCTGGGTCATGGATTTCACGAAGCCGACGCCTCCATCGGCGAACGCCGTGGGGCCTGCCCTGATCGCGGCCGGCGCCAGGGCCATCATCACCGTGTCGAACCGCGATTCCACGGTGTTCGCGCAGCGGCTGGCGGGCCAGATGCGCCCGCGCACCACGCTCGGCGACGGCAACACCGGCCCGATCACGGTCCCGGTCATCGAAGTCCACGAGCGCGCCATGGCCGAGATGTTCACGACGGCCGGCACCAGCGCCGCGGAAGCGCGGGCATCGACGGCCGCGATCATCCGGCCGCTCGAAGGTGTCCGCGTCATGGTCGACATGAAGGAAACGAAAAAGGAAGCCACGGCGCCGAACACCATCGGCATCCTCGAGGGCTCCGACCCGACCCTCCGGAACGAGTACATCGTCTACTCGGCGCACATGGACCACGACGGCATCAAGTCGCCGCTCACCGGGACCACCGACAGCATCTGGAACGGCGCCGACGACGACGCTTCTGGCACCGTGGGAATCGTCGAGCTCGCCGAAGCGTTTGCCCAGCAGGGCGCGCGGCCGAAGCGGTCGATCATCTTCATGACCGTGAGCGGTGAGGAGAAGGGCCTCTGGGGAAGCCGCTGGTTCAGCGATCACCCGACGGTGCCGCTCGCCGGCATCGTGGCGAACCTCAACCTCGACATGATCGGCCGGAACTCCGGCAAGTCGAAGGGCGACGTCAAGCAGTGGAGCGATACGATCGTCGTGATCGGCAAGGAGCACTCGGACCTCGGCACCACGCTCAACCGCGTGAACGCCGCGCATCCCGAGCTCCGCATGAACGCCATCGACGACATCTGGCCGGAGGAGCGATTCTACTTCCGCTCGGACCACTACAACTTCGCGCGGAAGGGCGTGCCGATCCTCTTCTTCTTCAACGGCACGCACGAGGACTATCACCAGCCGACCGACACTCCCGACAAGATCGACGCGGAGAAGGAGTCCCGGGTGCTCCAGCTGCTCTACTTCCTCGGCCAGGATATCGGCAACGCGGCGGAGCGGCCGCAGTGGAAGCCGGAGAGCTACAAGGAGATCGTGGAACAGCCGACTTCGTAGTCGAGGTCGGAAGGTCGGAAGATTCAGCTTCGAAGCGGCGCTCCCATCCCGGGGCGCCGTTTCACTTCGGACCTTCGGCGATTCCAGATTCCGACCTTCCGACTTTCCCGCCGTCCGGCCATTTTTCGCGCATGCCCGACACCCTCACCGACTTCAACGCCTTCCGCTCCCGGATGAACGACGTCATCCTCGGCGCGGGGAATCTCACCATCAATCGCTTCTTTGCGCTCGACGGACGGGCCTATGAGGCGGGTGCGCTCGGGACGCGGACGAAGGAGATGCTGGGACTCGTCTCCTCGCTCGTGCTCCGCTGCGACGACTGCATCACCTACCACGTCGTGCGCTGCCATGAAGAAGGGGTGACGCGCGAGGAATTCCTGGAAATCTTCTCGGTGGGACTCGTCGTGGGCGGAAGTATCGTGATTCCGCACCTGCGCCGGGCGATGGCGCGTCTCGAAGAGCTCGAGGCGAAGCCGGCCTAGCGCCGAGGTACCGTCAGCAGGACGCCGCCCAGGACCATCGCCCCGCCCAGGATCTGCACCAGGCCCGGCCGCTCGTCGAGGATGACGGCGGCCGCAGCCATCGCCACGATCGGCGTGAGGCAGGCGAAGATCGCCGTCCGGTTGGTGCCGACCAGGCGGATGCTCCGGTTCCAGAGGATGTACGCCACGACCAGGGACAGCGCGCTCGAATAGACGAGTCCTGCCCAGCCGAGCCAGGTGACCCGGCTCCAGTCCATCGAGACGAGCTGCGGCGTGCCCGTAAGCAGGAGCACCGGGGTGCCCAGGATCAGCGTCCATGCGGTGATGGCGAGCGGCGAGAGCGACGTATGCAGGCGGCGCACGCCGAGCGTGAACACCGCCCAGCAGAGCACGGCGCCGAGCGAGAGCAGGTCCCCGTCGAGCGTGGCCGCGGAAAACCGCACGCCCTGGTGAACGATCACGATCACCACGCCCAGGAAGGCGATGAACAGCGCGACCCGGCCGCGGCGGTCGAGCCGCTCGGTCCGGGAAACCGCGCCCAGCGCGGCGACCATCACGGGCATGCTCGCGAGCACCAGCGCACTGTTCGTCGCGGTGGTCCGGGCGAGTCCCGAGATGAAGGCGAGCTGGTACCCCGTGTTCCCGATCAGGCCGAGGACGGCGAGCCGGCGAAGCGAGCCCGGTGGCAGCGTCAGTGGCCCTTCCATCCACCGCAGCACGAGCCCGAGCAGGACGGCCGCCAGCGCAAACCGGATCGCGGTGAAGGCGAGCGGCGGGAACTGCCCGAGCGCCCACTTCGAGACGCTGAAGTTGAGCCCCCACAGGGTCACGACGACGAGCAGGCCCGCGATCGCCGCCGCG
>DASTUP010000159.1:0-2436 GCA_035759585.1 Gemmatimonadales bacterium
GTACCCTTCGGGATCGTGCGAGGTGAGCACGGTGACGCCGACGAGCGCGACCTCGCCCGCCGCTTTCGCCGCGGCCTCCATCATCCGCACCCCGCCGAGCGCATGGACCGTGGCCATGGCGACGCCTGCATCCCGTGCCGCGGCGACGGCACCTGCGACGGTATTCGGAATGTCGTGCCACTTGAGGTCGAGGAAAATCGAGAGCCCGCGTGCGCGCAGACGGGCGAGCAGCGCCGGCCCTTCACGACCCATCAGCACCGATCCCACCTTGACCCAGCGTGCGTCCGGCAATGCGTCGAGCAGGCGCTCGGCCGCCTCGCTGCTCTCGACGTCCAGGGCCACGATCAGCTCAGCCATCACCGCGCTCCAGGTCTCGCACGATGCGCTCGGGAAGGCGCGGGTCGGCGAGCGCCGCCGTGCCGACGCCGACGAGCGTTGCGCCTGCACGCAGGTACTGCCGCGCATCGGACGCGGTTCGCACGCCACCCACACCGATGACCGGCATTCCGCCCGTCCGCTCCAGCACGCGCACGACGGCGAGGACGCCGACCGGCAACAGCACCGGCCCGCTCACGCCCCCGTTGCCGTGTCCCACCCGCGTCGCCGTGCCCTCATAAAGGAGTCCGGGAATCGTATTGACGACCGTGATCGCATCCGCGCCCGCGTCCCGCGCCACGAGGGCGAGGTCCGCGATATCCGGCAGCGCCGGGGAGAGCTTGACCGCGATGCCCCGCCGCGTGAGGCTGCGGCACTCCTCCACGATGCGGCGCACGCACTCCCGGTCGGCGCCGAATTCGACGCCGCCGGCGGAAGTATTCGGGCAGGAGAGGTTGAGCTCGTACGCAGCGATCCCTTCGACCGCCTCGAGGCCCGCCACGACGCGGCCGTATTCTCCGGTGGTGAAGCCGACGACGTTGACGAGGATCCGACAGCGCGAGAGCGATGCGACGAGGCGCGGAAGCTCGTGCGAAACGACGTGCGCAAGGCCGGGATTGGCGAGCCCCACGGAGTTGAGCATGCCGCCCGCAAACTCCGCGACGCGCGGCGGGCGATTCCCCTCCCGCGGCTCCACGGAAACGGCCTTGCAGACGATGCCGCCGATGCGGTCGAGGTCGCTGACCCCGGCAAGCTCGAGCCCGTAGCCGGCGGTGCCGGCGGCGAGAACGATGGGATTGGAAAAGGTGGTGCCGAACAGTTCCCTGCCCAGCGCCGGCCCGCTCACCTCACGGGACCGGTCGGGGTTCCGGCGCGCACCGGCCCAGGGCGAGCGCCTGCCGGCCTCGGCGGGGCAACGGGCTCGGGCAGCTGCCCGCGAAGCGATTCGGCAAAGGCGCCGAGCGAATCCTCGAGCGCGCGAAGACTCGCGATCGCCGTGTCGCCCACGGCCAGCACGTAGGGACTCGACGGATACCGCGATTCCACCTCGGCAGCGAGCACCGTATCGCCCGCGAGCTGTGCCGCGGCGAGGAGTGCCTTCGGCGCATACGGCGAAGCCGGCCACCCGGCGGCGATGCTCCGGAAGAGCGATTCGGCGAGCCGCGGCGCGAGGAGCCGGTCGCGCGCCATTTCCGCCGCCAGAAAGATCCGCATGTCCCCCGCGGGCGAGCCTGGCGCTGACGAGTCGACCGCCGCAGCGACCTGATCGATCGCGCGCTGGATCATCTGCGCCTGCGGTGCGAGCGGCGACTCGGCAACCTCCCTCGCCAGCGCCTGCACCACGGGCGCAAGCTGGTCGCGCGACGACGTGGAGCGTATCTCGAGCCGGATCAGCTCGAGGCGAGCGCTGGCGGCGGCCTCCGGCGCCCCCGACATATCCCGGACCCGCTCGAAGCGGCCGCGCGCCCGCGCAGGGTCGTCCGCGAAGCGTGTGCCGTCGGCCAGAATGCGATTCGCTCGCATGGCCGGTGTGGCGCCCGGCGCGCTGTCCGCGCGATCCACGAGCGCCGAGGCGGCGTTGCGATCCCGCGCGGCGAGCCAGCTAATGACCGAATCCCACGGCACGGTGCTGTCGCGTGCGGTGACGAGTGAATCGGCGAGCGTGAGGACCTCCGCTCCACGCCCCGCAGCGGCGAGTGCCGAGAGCCGCTCGATCGCCGGAATCCCTGGGTGCGCCTCGATGATTGCAACGGCATCTTCGGCGCGACCTGCCGCGCGGAGCGATCGGACGAGCCCGGTCCGGGCTGCCTGCTGGTGGCCCGGACCTCCCGCCGTGATCAGCCGCCGGTAGCGTCCGATGGCCGCCTGATGCAGGCCGAGATCGGAATAACAGCCCGCGAGCCAGAGCTCGGCATCGATCGTCATGGCCGAATCGAGCCCGGCCGTGAGCGCCGATTCGAGCGCCGGTCGCGCGCGGGTGCAGTTGCCCAGCTGTGCGTGCGCGCGGCCCATGAGGGCATAGGCCTCCGGCGCGTACTTGCTGTCGGGATGGCGCGCGAG
>DASTUP010000160.1:0-4057 GCA_035759585.1 Gemmatimonadales bacterium
ATGCTGACCAGGCCACCCTGCCGATGGATCTCATCGGCCGTCTCGTTGGCGGACAGGCCGCGCGGGATGGTGCGCTCCAGGAAGATGCCGACCACCTCTCCATCGGCGGTGGACACCTCCTCGCCGAGGATGACGGTCAGCTTGTCGGTCAGGCCGAGCTGGGCAACCTTGTCGCGCACGGCGATGGCGCCCTCGACGTTGTTATGGTTCGTGACCGCCACGTGGGTAAGGCCGCGCTCGATCGCCTTCTCGATGAACTTCTCCTCGGTCAGGATCGAGTCGCGGCTGAAGCGGGTGTGGATGTGGAAGTCGGCGAACGCCTTGGCGGTCGGTGGCTTGCCGGTGGTCTCGCGCTCCTCGGCCAGCATCGAGCGCAGCTCGGTCGCCGAAGTTGCGATCGTCATCAGTGCGCGACCAGGCTCTTGCGGAACGTGCCGAAGTGCTCCAGTGCCATTCCCGTGCCGACCGCAACGCTGTTGAGCGCGTTCTCCGCCACGTGGCAGGGGATGCCGGTGACCTGGGTCAGCAGCTTGTCGAGGTTTCGGAGCAGAGCGCCGCCGCCGGTCATGACCATGCCCTTGTCGATGATGTCGGAGCTCAGCTCGGGGGGCGTCTGCTCGAGCACGTTGCGGACGGCGGTGATGATGCCCTGGAGCGGCTGCTCGATGGCCTCGGTGATCTCGGTGCTCGTGATGGGGATGGTGCGAGGCAGACCGGCGATCATGTCGCGGCCCTTGACCTCCATCCTCAGCGGCTCCTCGAGCGGCAACGCAGAGCCGATCTGGATCTTCACGTCCTCGGCGGTGCGGTCGCCGATCATGAGGTTGTACTTGCGGCGGATGTAGTTGGCGATGCTCTCGTCGAACCGGTTGCCGCCGACTCGCAGGGAGTCGCTCACGACGATCCCGCCGAGGGCGATCACGGCGATCTCGCTGGTGCCGCCGCCGATGTCGATGATCAGGTTGCCGGATGGGCCGGAGATGGGCACGTTCGCGCCGATGGCGGCCGCGAGTGGCTCCTCGATGAGGAACGCGTCCTTCGCGCCGGCTTTCAGCGCGGCGTCCCTGACGGCTCGCTTCTCGACACTCGTGACCCCGGAGGGCACCGAGATCATCACCTCCGGCTTGAAGATGCGGACGCGGGCGACCTTGTTGATGACGTAGCGCAGCATCGCCTCGGTGATGAGGTAGTCGGCGATGACGCCGTCGCGCATCGGTCGGATGGCTCGGACGTTGCCGGGGGTGCGTCCGATCATCTCGCGCGCCTCTTCGCCCACCGCGACGAGGCGGTTGTCGTCCTCGCTGATCGCCACGACGCTCGGCTCGTTGAGGACGACGCCCTTGCCCTTGACGTAGACCAGGATGTTGGCGGTGCCGAGGTCGATGCCGATCTTCATGCGTGCATCATGCGTGCGCTATCGGTCCGGTGCGGGTGGGTGGGGGTGGCGCGAGTATACCGAGCGGGTTCGCGAGCGCGGCACGACGATCGTCCTGCCTGGAGCGCCGCCCGTTCGGGCGGGGGTTGGGCGTAATGCGCGCTGAGGGTGCGGATTTTCCGGTCGAGCTATCGCGAATGGAAAATTGCGCTGCTGCTGGCAGGTTATCCGGCCGATCGGCCGGAATCTGGGTACGTTCACGCTCAGCCGACGCAGTGAGCCGGTGCAGCGGCCGGATAACGTGCTGCTGACGACGCAAACTTCAAGTCGCGGAAGGGACGAGGTCCCCGGAGACGCCGGGATGAGGTCACGCCGCGCGCGGTCGCCGCACCCTCGGAGCCGGGGACCGGGACGGAACTGCGGGAGGTCCGGCGGTGTACCAGAGCAAGCCGCTGGGCAGGGTCCCTGGCGTGCGCATCCACGATGTCGCCCCGCGGCCGCGAAGGGAGAAACGGTCGAATAGCGCATCGACACGCGCGACGCGGTTCCGGATCGTGCGGTCGTCGAGGAACACGATCGCCGGCACGACGGCGCGCACGTCCCAACCGAACTGCTCCACGGCGAATCGGGCAAGGCGTGCCTTCGAGTCGACCGAGCCGAGCAGATCTTGGACATCCACGAGATCGGTCTTGATCTCGATCACGACGAGAATGCCGGTTGCAGGATGCCAGGCGAGGAGGTCTATTCGACCGCGCTCGCCGTATCGGCTGTAGCTCACCTCGACGCGGACGACCCAGCCCCACCGCTCGAGGCGTTGCTTGACCGATGCGCCGAGGGCCGCGTGAGCAGCGTCGAGCAGCCGATCGAGCTCCGGCCCGTTCCAGAACGGCCGCACATCGAGGCGGGCTCCCAGCGCCCGGAAGACCGCGTCGAGCACGCCGAGGCGCAGCGTCAGAGCATGGCCACGCTCGAGCGCGGAGATGGCCCGCCGGGTCACCCCGGCACGCTCCGCGAGCGACTCCTGCGTCAGCCGTTCCCTGACGCGAAGCACCCGGGCGATCCGGCCGAGCCGCTCTACGTTCACGCCATATATCGTCCACGGCGCCGCTTACTGGCCGCTTACGCGCGGCTTATCAGCATCGCCGCCAGAATGAGCCGATGCCCGAGGGCGACACCATCTTCCGAACCGCCCATGTGCTGCGCGCTGCCCTCGTTGGGCGCCGCGTCACCTTGGCGCGCGCGCAACCGGGACCAGGGCTCAGGCGCGTGCCGGATCTCTCGCGCGTCGTTGCGTCGACCGTCACCAGTGTCGAAGCGCGCGGGAAGCACCTGCTCATCGACTTCGACAACGGGCTCACCCTGCGGACCCATTTGCGCATGAAGGGGTCGTGGCATCGATATCGGCCAGGCGAATCATGGCGGCTGCCGATGCGCCAGGCGACCGCCATCCTGGAGACTGCGGAATCGGTGGCGGTCCTGTTCAATGCGCCGACCGTCGAGCTCCTGACCGAGGCCGACCTGCGCCGATCCCGACCGCTCCGCGAGCTCGGACCGGACCTGCTGTCGCGCTCGTTCGACGCCGATGAAGCCCTGCGCCGCCTGCGAGAGCGCGACGGCGACGAGCTCGGGAATGCGCTGCTGGATCAACGGGCGGTGGCCGGGATCGGCAACGTTTACAAATCCGAGGTCGCATTTCTCGAGCGGCTGGATCCGTGGGCGCCGGTCGCTGCGTTCACGGACGACCAGTTGCGCGGCGCACTGCGGACTGCTCGGCGGCTGCTTCAGGCGAACACGCGCGGTGGAGCGCGCGTCACCACCGGGAGCACGGCGCGAGGCGAAGGACTGTGGGTCTACGGTCGTTCGGGCCGACCGTGTCGCCGATGCGGGACCCTCATCAGGAGCGCCCGCCAGGGAAAGCTGGCCAGGCTGACGTACTGGTGCCCGCGCTGTCAGGTCGCTCCGACGTGAAAAATGTGCCGATATCGGCACGTTATCCGGTCGATCAGCCGATCCGGGAGCTCATCTGAGCGTGACCGGCGCCGCGCCAGGGCCCATCGGCCGGGTAATGCGCGCCCGGGTGCACAATTTTCCAGTCGCGCACCCTTGACTTGAACAATGAGCCGCAGTCGCGCAGCGTTTCGAGTCGCGACGCGGACAGGCGACGTTCAGGCCTCGATGCGGTTGATCTGCGCCCCGAGCGCGACGAGCTTCGCCTCGATCTGCTCGTAGCCGCGGTCCACGTGCTCGATCCCCGAGATGACCGACGTCCCGGTCGCGGCCAGCGCGGCGAGGATGAGCGTTGCACCGGCACGAAGGTCGGCGATGCTCACCTCCGCCCCATGGAGTGGCGTGGGGCCGGTGATGCGAGCGCGACGCTCGTCGAGGATCTCGACGGCGGCACCCATCCGCTGGAGCTCACGGAGATGGTCGAGCCGGTCCTCGAAGATCGTCTCGTGAATGGTCGAGACGCCCGACGCCTGCGTCAGGAGCACGGACAGCGGCGCCTGGAAATCGGTCGCGAAGCCGGGGTAGGGATCGGTCCGGATATCCACCGCTCGGAGTTCCGGACCGTCGCAGCAGCGAACGCGGAGGCAGCGGGCGGCGGCATCGGCTTCGTAGGGGACGCCGATGCGATCGCAGACCCCCAGGAAGGCGCCCATGTGCTCGGGGTTGATCCCGTTC
>DASTUP010000161.1:0-11508 GCA_035759585.1 Gemmatimonadales bacterium
CTCGCGCTCCTGGAACGACCAGAGGAACGGCGTGTACGCGCCGAGGTCGATGCCGGTCGTGCCGAGCCAGACGAGGTGCGAGATGATGCGACTCATCTCGCAGGCGATGACGCGAAGCACGCGGCAGCGCTCGGTGACCTCGATCCCCATCAGTTTCTCGACCGCGAGCGCCAGCCCGACGTTGTTGGCCATCGGTGCGAGGTAGTCGGTCCGGTCGGTCAGCGGAATGAGCTGGTTGTAGTGCCGGTATTCCCCGAGCTTCTCGAACCCGGTGTGCAGATACCCGACGTGCGGAATACAGCGCTTGACGGTCTCGCCCTCGAGCTCGAGGACCAGGCGGAGCACGCCGTGCGTGGCCGGGTGCTGCGGGCCGATGTTGACGAGGAGGTGCTCCGCGCCAAACCCCTCGTCGAACCCGACGTCCCGGCGCGGGCCTGCGCCGAGCGGAACGAGGGTAGGATTGCCGTGCGAGTCGAACGCCGGCGTGGAGAGCTCCATCTCGAGCGTGCGCGTGCTCATCTCAGGTGACCTCGTTCACCGCGGGCCAGCCGCTCCTGCATGTCCTTCGGCAGCTCGCCGAACGCCTGCGCGATGGACAGCTCCTCCAGCGAGTAGTGTGCTTCCGGATTGGCGGCGAGTGCCTGGCGCGTCTGCTCCGCGCGGCTGAAATGGCCCCGCAGAGGAAAGTCCTTCCGCAGCGGATACCCTTCCGCGTACGTCTCCCACATGAGGATCCGCCGAAGATCCGGATGGCCGTGGAAGACGATGCCGAACATGTCGTACACCTCGCGCTCGAGCCAGTCGGCGCCGCGCCAGAGGTCCCATACCGAGCGCACCTCGAGGGGCCCGTTGCGATCGAGCGCGATCTTGACGCGGAGATCCTCCCGGCGGCGGAGCGAGCGGAGCTGGTAGACGACCTCGAGCGGCAGCTCGGGATCGCGGTACTCGACGGCAGTCACATCGGTGAGGTAGTCGAATTCCTGCCCGGGCGTGTCCCTGAGCCACGCGAGGACGTCGTGGGCCCCCTCCCGCGTGACGTACACGATGGTATCACCGCAGGAGACGACGACGCGCGCGACCGCGGAGGCAAAGCGCTCGCGGAGCGCGCCGACGCTCTCCACCGGGGCAGCCGCCACGGGGCTCACCATGACGAGCGCGTCTGGTGCACCGAGTTGCCGAACGGCTCCGAGAGCTCGTCGACCTTCCGCGCCGGGAGATAGAGACCGTCGGGGCCGACCTGCTGCTCCTCGCGGATCATCGGATCGTCGATCGACTCGCCGCGAATCTTCTTCTGCAGCATCTGGATGCCATAGATGAGACCCTCGGGCCGGGGCGGGCAGCCCGGCACGTACACGTCCACCGGCATCAGCGTATCGATGCCCTGCACGATCGTGTAATTGTCGAAGACGTTGCCGGTGGACGCGCAGGCGCCCATCGAGATGCACCACTTGGGTTGCGGCATCTGGTCCCAGATCCGGCGGATGACGGGCGCGAGCTTGAACGGCACCCGGCCCGCGCAGATGAGCACGTCGGCCTGCCGGGGAGAGAACGACTGGCGCTCCATGCCGAAGCGCGCGATGTCGAAGCGGCTCGCGGCCGTGGCCATGTACTCGATGGCGCAGCAGGCGGTGCCGAACGGCATCGGCCAGAGCGAATTGGACCGCGCCCAGTTGGCGAGGAAATCGAGCCGCGTCGTGACGAAGTTCTGCGACTCGATCGAGACGACCGAGCTCGCGTCATCGCGGGAGTTGGCGGTCGCCGGGTTGACTAGTCCCATTCCAGGGCCCCCCGCTTCCAGATGTAGACGTACCCCACCGTGAGGATGAGGACGAAGACGAGCATCTCGACGATCAGGAGGCCGGACATCTCCTTCAGCTGCCGGAAGGCGACGGCCCACGGGATCATGAACACCGTTTCGATGTCGAAGATGATGAACAGCATGGCGACGAGATAGAACTTGATCGAGAAGCGTTCCCGGGCATCGCCGAGCACGGGCATTCCCGATTCGTACGGTGCCGACTTCACCGCTGTGGGCCGATAGGTCGACAGCAGGTGCGAAACGCCGAGCATGAGAATGGCGTTCGCGATGACGAAGGCGAGTACGAGGAGAATGGGAATGTAGGCCTGAAGCATCAGCAACGCTCTCGGCACATGTGAGGAATTTCACAAGGAACGCGGGGGAATCTAACGCGCCCCGGAAAGCGATTCAACCCAAATGGCGACCGCCACATAAGGCCCGCTTCCGGGTATATTCCGCGCCGTCCTTCCGCTCGACCCGACCACGATTACCCGAGGCCGCATGTCCATCAAGTCCGACCGCTGGATCCGCCGGATGGCGCAGGAAAAGCAGATGATCGAGCCCTTCGTCGAGGCGCAGGTCCGGGCGGTCGATGCCCGGGGGCGCAAGGTGATCTCCTACGGCGTCTCGTCCTACGGGTACGACATGCGGGTGGCGCCGGAGTTCAAGATCTTCACGAACGTCCTGTCCGCGATCGTGGATCCGAAGGAATTCGACTCGAAAAGCTTCGTGGAATTCGAGGGGGATATCTGCATCGTCCCCCCCAACAGCTTCGCGCTCGCGCGGTCGGTCGAGTACTTCAGGATCCCGCGTAACGTGCTGACGATCTGTGTCGGAAAGAGCACTTACGCCCGATGCGGCATCATCACGAACGTGACGCCGTTCGAGCCGGAGTGGGAAGGGTATGTGACGCTCGAGATCTCGAACACAACACCGCTCCCGGCAAGGATTTACGCGAACGAGGGGATCTGCCAGGTCCTCTTCTTCGAGGCGGACGACGATGACGTGTGCGAGACGAGCTACAAGGACAAGGCGGGCAAGTACCAGGGGCAGGTCGGGGTCACGCTGCCGCGGCTCTGAGCGGATCCGAACGAGGAACGGGGCGCGCCAGCCGGCGCGCCCCGTCTGCATGCGGACGGCTCGCGGCCGTCACGGAATGACGTCGGTCACATCCAGGATGACCAGCGCCGGTCCGCCTGGAGCCGGGTCCCGCGCCGCGAAGACGTAGGTGCGGCCACCGATCTCCGCGATCGTCCCGGTGTGAAGGCCGCCGTTCGGCGAGGCCACCAGGTAGCGGTCCAGGAAGACCGGATTCCCCGGATCGGCCAGCGAGTAGAGGTGCAGGCCGGCATTCATCCCATATTCGGCGGTGAGCGCGAGCCACGAACCGTTCGCGCTCACCTCCACATCGCTCACCGTGCCGATTCCTGTCAGCGTCACCGTGTTCGTGAGTGACGGGGCGCCGCCTGCGTCGAGAGCCCAGACCTTGAGCGCATTTCCGGGTTCCGTGCGAAAGCCCCACGTGCCGGTATAGGCATGATCTCCATGGACCCAGAGATCCGAGCTGAAGCGTTCCGGCACGTTATTGCCGCCCGCGACCACGTCGAGGATGTCGTTGGTGAGTTGGAGCTGGTAGAGCCCGGTGAGCATGTCGATCGCGTAGATCGATCCGTTCGCCACCTGCACGCCCCAGGTGTAGGTCCCGCCAGCTCCGCCCGGCCGCACGGATGAAATGACCCGGCTCGAAAGATCCCCCGCCAGCGTACCCGAAACGTCGAGCGCGACGACACCGCCGTTGTAGAATGCGGCGTAGAGAATCTCGTTCGCCTCGTCCATCCAGAAGTTGTGCACTCCCACGGACCGGGAGGTTCCGCTCCCGTCCGGCAGGTTCGGGTGATGGTAGCTCGCGACCTCCACGGGGTTCGAGAGATCGGTGACGTCGAGCACGTGGATGTCGCCGGAGCTGCTGGTGCCGATCGACCCCGGACCTTCCTGGCCCAGGAAGAGGTACTTCTTCTCGCTGGTATTGGGATTGTGGAACCACCAGCCGTTGTGCACGCAGGCACACGGCAATCCGGCATTCCCGGGGATCCGGGCGCCTACCTGCTGCGGAACGGTGGGCGTCCCGCCGCTCATGCCGTTCCCCACATCGTAGATGATGACCCCGGCATCCCATGCGAAGACGAATGCGAGTCCGTCCCGCACGAACATGTCGTGGATGAAGACCGCATTGGCGGGCGCCGGCGTGATCGACGCAAGCGTGATGTCCCCGGGCGGCGGCGGAACGATGCCGCCGGCCACGGCCGTGAACCCGACCGGCGAGCCCGCGAGGCCGCTCACGGACGCTTCCGCGCGGTGCTCGCCGTTCGCAGGACCGAGCGTGAACGTCGCCTCGGCAATGCCGTCCGCGTCCGTCGTGCTCGACGGCGTGATCGATCCGCCGCCGGAGGTCACGGTCCAGGTCACGACGACGCCGGCGGCGGGCGCGTCGAGCTCGTCGGTGACGATCACGCGAAGCGGTTCCGCGAGTGCCGTCCCGATGCTTCCGTCCTGCCCGTCGCCATCGAGCATCTCGATCGCAACCGGATCCGGACCTTCCTCGGTCGAATCACTGCAGGCTCCCAGCACGAGCGCGACAGTGAGCGCGCCCACGTTCAGCATCCGGATCGTCATTCGCGTCCTGGCTTCAATGTATGTGCTCGACACCCGAGCCCGAGAGCTCAGCGTTCCTGACCGCAGCCGCACCGTAGCGGCCCATCCGATGGAGACGCGCACCCCATCCGATTCGCACACCGGCGCTCACGGTCCAGAACGTATCGGCCCCATAGAAAAGCTCCGGATCGAACGAATCGGGCGTCAGTGAATGAACACGCCCGTACGTGGCCTCGACCATCGGGGTGATCTCGATACCCTTCGGTCCGGGCGCATCGAACGCGTATCCGACGGTATGCAGGGACCAGCGGGTAATCCCGAGGTTCGAGAAATCGTGATGCGGCCTCGGCGTTCGCCACGGATCCGTCAGGCGCTGCTCTTCGGTGCGCTCGGTCCGCTCGAATCGGTAGTGCACCTGGTGCCGGCCGGCGCCCCACGCCCCCTCCGCCAGGAAGCTGTGCAGCGCGAACGCGCCGTCATCGCTCCTGGCCAGCTCGGCGAGGCCGTACAGCCGATGCCGCCCGACTTCACGCTCGAGCCGGGCCGAGACGCTCTGCTGGCTGTGATCGAGCCCCCCGCCGGAGCGATGCTCGGGCGATGCGATCGAGGCGAGCGAGCCTTGCACCTCGATGCCATCCGTCGGGTAGAGCGTGAGCCGCACGGCCCACGAATCACCGAACCGCCCGGCGTTCGGCCACTGATCCGGCGCGTCCGGCTCGTCGCCGTTGAAGAGCGCGGCCTCCAGCCCGGCCGGTCCCGAGCGCGCCGCGGCGACGCCGACGAGCCGCTCGAGCACCTGCGCCAGATGATGGTTCACCGGATAGCGGATGACGGGACGTGACATCGGATCGTCACTGCCGAAGGGCGCAAAGCCCTTCCCCGCCGAAATCGACCAGGTGATCCGGGCGGCGCCGATCGGGGACGTCTGCTCGAACGTCGCGACAGCTTCGTGCAGATAGGTGTGCGGATGGCGCCGGTCGGCATAGCCCTCGCCGGCCACGCCCGGCGCGAGCTGGCCATCCTCGAGCGTCAGGCCTTCGAGGTTGGCCATGCCGGCGAAGGAGAGGCGGCCGCCGAGCGTAGCGGCGTGGAGCATGGCGACGGGATGGATGACGCGCACTTCCCCCAGGGCACCGCCGAGCGGGACAGGATCGACCCGGTCGTACACAGCGAGTGCACTGACACCGCCGGAGACCTGCCCGATCGCAGGCGCCGCCTCTGCGGCGGCCAGCGCCGCCGCGATCACCGCGACCCGGAAACCCTCCCGTCTCACACGGGGGTGTCCTGCGCAGCAAGGGACGCGCGCAGGTAGTCGCCGTTCATTCGCACGATCGTGTCGATGCTGATTTCCTTGGGGCACGCCTCCTGGCATTCGCCATAGAACGTGCAGCTGCCGAATCCCTCGAGGTCCATCTGCCGAACCATCCTCAGCGCGCGGCGCGCCCGCTCCGGCTGGCCTTGCGGGAGGAGACCGAGATGCGTGACCTTGGCCGCCGTGAACAGCGATGCGGATCCGTTGGGGCACGCGGCCACGCAGGCGCCACAGCCGATGCATGCGGCAGCATCCATCGCGAGATCCGCCGCCGCCTTCGGCACCGGGATCGAGTTGCCGTCGGGAGCTGCCCCGGTGCGCACCGAGACGAAGCCGCCCGCCTGGATGATGCGGTCGAGCGCGGCGCGGTCGACGCAGAGATCCTTGATCACCGGGAACGGCCGCGCGCGCCAGGGCTCGACCCAGATCTCGTCGCCGTCCCGGAAGCTGCGCATGTGAAGCTGGCAGGTGGCCGTGCCCTTCATCGGTCCGTGCGCGACGCCGTTGATCATCAGGCTGCACGAGCCGCAGATCCCCTCGCGACAATCGTGATCGAAGGCGATCGGCTCCTCGCCCGCCTCCTCCAGGCGCTCGTTGACCGTGTCCAGCATTTCGAGGAACGACATGTCGGGACTGATGTCCCGTGCTTCATAGCGCTCCATCCGGCCGGCGGCGGCAGGGCCCGCCTGCCGCCAGACGTGGAGGGTGAGATTCATTTGTAGCTCCGTTGTGCGAGCTGCACGTACTCGAAGTCGAGCGGCTCCCGGTGAAGCTTCGGCTCGTTGCCGGCCCCGGCATGCTCCCAGGCCGCGACGTAGGCGTACCGCGTGTCGTCCCGCTGCGCCTCGCCGTCGGGCGTCTGGTACTCCTCCCGGAAATGCCCGCCGCACGACTCCTCACGGTGCAGCGCGTCCCGGCACATGAGCTCGGCCAGCTCGAAGAAATCGGCGACGCGGCCCGCCCTCTCGAGCGCCTGATTCAGCTCGGCGTCGCTTCCCGGCACGTTGACGTCCCGCCAGAACGCCTCCCGCAGGCGCGGAATTTCCTCGAGCGCTTCGCGCAGGCCGGCAGCGTTGCGCGCCATGCCGCATTTCTCCCACAGGAGCCGCCCCAGCTCGCGGTGAAACGAGTCCACGGTGCGCGAGCCCTTCGTCTCGAGGAAGCGGCGCGTCCGGGCCGTCACGGAGGCCACGGCTTCGGAAAAGGCCGGGTGCGACGTCTCGACGGGCGCCGGCTTCGCCGAGGCCAGGTAGTCTCCGATCGTGAGCGGGATGACGAAGTAACCATCCGCCAGTCCCTGCATGAGCGCGCTCGCGCCGAGCCGGTTGGCGCCGTGGTCGGAGAAATTCGCTTCGCCGATCACGTGCAGGCCGGGGATGGTGCTCATCAGGTTGTAGTCCACCCAGAGCCCCCCCATCGTGTAGTGGACCGCAGGATAGATGCGCATCGGCACCCTGTACGGATCCTCGTCCGTGATCCGCTGGTACATCTCGAAGAGGTTGCCATACCGCTCGCGGATCCGGTCCTCGCCGAGGCGGCGGATTGCATCCGCAAAATCGAGGTAGACGCCAAGTCCGCCGGGCCCGACGCCACGGCCGCTGTCGCACGCTTCCTTGGCGGCGCGGGATGCGATGTCACGCGGGGCGAGATTCCCGAAGCTGGGATATTTCCGCTCGAGGTAGTAGTCGCGCTCCGCCTCCGGGATCTCGCCAGGGGGGCGCGTGTCGCCTTCCCGCTTCGGCACCCAGACGCGGCCGTCGTTGCGGAGCGACTCGCTCATGAGCGTGAGCTTCGACTGGTAATCGCCGCTCACCGGGATGCAGGTCGGATGGATCTGGGTGTAGCAGGGATTCGCGAACGCGGCGCCCCGCACGTGCGCGCGCCAGATCGCGGTGCAGTTGGAGCCCTTGGCGTTGGTGGAGAGATAGAAGACGTTGCCGTAGCCGCCCGTGCCGAGAACCACGGCATCGGCCGCATGCGCTTCGATGGCTCCCGTGACGAGGTCGCGCACGACGATGCCGCGCGCACGGCCATCGACCACGACGAGATCGAGCATCTCCGTGCGCGGATACATCGTGACGCCGCCCAGCGCGATCTCCTTCTCGAGCGCCTGGTACGCGCCGAGGAGGAGCTGCTGACCCGTCTGCCCGCGCGCATAGAACGTCCGCGAGACCTGCGCACCGCCGAAGGACCGGTTGTCGAGCAGCCCGCCGTACTCGCGAGCGAAGGGAACGCCCTGCGCCACGGCCTGGTCGATGATGTTGACGCTGATCTGCGCAAGGCGGTACACGTTGGCCTCGCGCGCGCGAAAGTCTCCGCCCTTGACCGTATCGTAAAAGAGCCGGTAGATGCTGTCGCCGTCGTTCTGGTAGTTCTTCGCGGCATTGATCCCGCCCTGCGCCGCAATGCTGTGTGCGCGCCGCGGGCTGTCCTGAAAGCAGAAGCACTTCACGCGGTAGCCGAGCTCGCTCATCGTCGCGGCAGCCGCGGCGCCGGCGAGTCCGCTCCCCACGACGATGATCGTGTGCTTCCGCTTGTTGGCCGGGTTCACCAGCTTCATCTCGAAGCGGTGACGGTCCCACTTGCGCTCGATCGGCCCCTCCGGAATCCGTGCGTTCAGCTCCATCCCGATTACCTCAGAATCCCGAGAAAGGCGGCGACGGGCACGCTCGTGAATCCCGCCCAGAGAAGAATGGCCAGCACGAGCGCGAGGCGCCGTCGGAGCGGCCAGCGGGAGCGCGGCGCGGCCCCGAGCGTGCGCGGCGCACTCCAGACGCCGTGATACAGGTGCAATCCCAGGAGGATCATGGCGATCACGTAGACGGCAACACGCCACGGGTGCCGGAAGGCTTTCAGCACGTTCCCGTACACGTCGAGCGGAACGAACGTCGGATCGACGTCGAGCGTGGTGAAATGGAGGATATGGAAGACGATGAACAGGAGGAGGAGCACCCCGCCCCACTGCATCGTACGCGCCGCGAGAGTCGAGACCTGCGCGTCCCGCTTCGCATATCCCACCGGCCGCGCCGCGCGGTTCCGGCGGGTGAGCTGCCACGCCATGAGCACGTGCAGGACGAGCGCCACGAGGAGGATGACCCGCTCGAGCAGTACGATCTCCTCGAGCGGCCCGTGCAGGAACGCGGCGTAGTTGTTGATCCTGTCCGCCCCCACGAACGCCTGCAGGTTGCCGGCCATGTGGAGGATGAGGAACAGCACCCCGATCACGCCGCTGACCGCCATGATGATCTTCTTGCCGATCGTCGAGCGGTAGAAGCCGAGCATTCCCGTAGCGCCTCGCCTGGTGAGAGTGTGGCCGTCGATCCGGTTACGCTGCCGCGTCCACGGCGCGCTGCGTGTCTCGCACCGCCTCCGCGGACTTGTGCAGCTCCGCGCGCTCCGCGTCGGTGAGCGTCACCTCGATGATGCGCTCGAGCCCGGCGCGGCCGAGCTTGCAGGGCACGCCGCAGAAGACGTCGCGCAGGCCGAACTCGCCCGTGAGCCAGGCGGAGCACGGCAGGATCCGCTTCTTGTCGAGCGCGATCGCCTCCACCATCTGCACTGCCGCGGCACTCGGCGCATAGTAGGCCGAGCCGGTCTTGAGAAACGCCACGATCTCCGCGCCGCCGTTCCGGGTCCGGTCCACGATCGGGCGCAGCTTTTCCTCGGGCAGGAGCTGCGTCACCGGGATGCCCGAGACGGTCGTGTAGGAGATGAGCGGCACCATCGTGTCGCCGTGGCCGCCGAGGACCATCGCCTGGATGTCCTCGACCGACACATCCATCGCTTCCGCGAGGAACATCCGGTAGCGAGCGGTATCCAGCACCCCCGCCATCCCGATGACGCGCTCGCGCGGAAAGCCGGAGGCCTTCATCGCAACGTAGCACATGACGTCGAGCGGGTTGGACACGATGATGATGATCGATCTCGGGGCGACGCGGGCGATGTTTTCGGCGACCGACTTCACGATCCCGGCGTTGGTGCGGACGAGGTCGTCGCGGCTCATGCCCGGCTTGCGGGCAATGCCGGCGGTGACGACGAAAACCTCGGCATCCCGGGCCTCATCGTACCCCTGCGCACCGCGGACCCGGGCGTCGAACCCTTCGATCGGCCCGCTCTGCCACTGGTCGAGCGCCTTTCCCTGCGGGACGCCTTCGGCGACGTCGATCATGATCACCTCGCGCGCGAGGTGCTTCTCGGCGAGGCGCTGGGCCGCCGTAGCGCCCACGTTGCCCGCTCCGACCACTGCGACCTTGTTGAGCATTTCGGCGAATTCGTCCTGGGAAAGGGGTAGAAACAAGGCGCCCGGTCACGCGACCAGGGCGCCGAAAACTAAACGGATACTCGGTCTCGTGCCTCGTAGAGTACGATGCTCACCGCGTTCGCGAGATTGAGGCTCCGGACGGCGCCCTCCATCGGAATGCGGAAGCACTGCTCCGGGTGCTTCTCGAGGATCCTCGGCGGCATCCCCTCGGTTTCGCTGCCGAAGACGAGCACGCTGTTGGCCCGGAACGGCGCCTCGCGATAATCGCGCGTCGCGTTGGCGGAGAAGTAGAGGCACCGGGTCCGGGCGATCGCGTCGCGGAACGCGAACCAGTCGGGATGGACCCAGAGGTCGACCTTGTCCCAGTAGTCGAGCCCGGCCCGCCTGACCTGCCGGTCGTCGATCGAGAAGCCGAGCGGCTCGATCAGGTGGAGCGGCGTGTCGGTCGCGGCGCAGAGGCGGGCGATGTTGCCCGTGTTGGGAGGGATCTGCGGCTGAATGAGGGCGACGTGCAGCGCCATTCACCCGCCTCGCGTATGCATCTCGCGGCGCGGATCGGCGCGGAGGCCCTCGATCGCGTACAGCGCGCCGCGCTCCGGCAGTGCCGCGCGCAGCTCGGCGCCGCGGTCGGCCCGATCTTCCCACACCGACCGGATCAGGGCGGCGATTTCCGTGTCGCCCGCGCCGCGCCGCATCACCCCACGCAGGTCGACCCCATCGGGGGCGTACAGGCAGAGGAACCAGGTGCCGTCCGCGGTGATCCGGCTCCGGTCGCAGGCCCGGCAGAACGGCGCCGTGGTGGACGCGATGATGCCGAACGTCGTCCCATCGGAAAGACGGAAACGCTCGGCAGGGGCGCGCGATCCCGGTGGCGATATCGCCTCGACGCTGCCATGGCCGCTCGCGATCCGATCGAGGATCTCGGCGCGCGATACGACCTTGTCCGAGACCCATCCCGTAGCGCCGCCGACGTCCATGTACTCGATGAAGCGCAGCTCCGCATCGTGCCGGCGGCCGAATTCGAGCAGCGCCGAGATCTCGTCGTCGTTCACACCCCGGATCACCACGGTGTTGAGCTTCGTCCCGGTAAAGCCGGCGTCGGCGGCCGCCTCGACGGCGGCGACGACATCCGCATGCCGTGTGCTGCGGGTCAGCGCTCTGAAGCGCGCCGCATCGAGCGTGTCGAGGCTGATGGTGACGCGGGAAAGCCCTGCGCGCCGCAGCGCGCCGGCCTTCGAGCCGAGCAGAAGGCCGTTCGTCGTGAGCGCAATGTCCGAAACCCCCGCTACCCCGGCGAGGCGCGCGACGAGATCCGGAAGCTCAGTACGAAGGAGCGGCTCTCCCCCCGTGAGACGCACCCGGCCCGCGCCGAGCGACGCGAAGATCCGGGCCAGGCGCGCGAGCTCCTCGAAGGAAAGGATCGACTCGCGCGGCAGCCAGGTGTACTCCTCCTCCGGCATGCAGTAGCTGCAGCGGAGATTGCAG
>DASTUP010000162.1:0-2488 GCA_035759585.1 Gemmatimonadales bacterium
CGAGGACCGCCTGGAAGAGCGCGAGCCGGGCGGCGACACCGAGCTTCTGCTCGTCGCAGTAGCGGTCGATCCGCGTCCCCTCGACGTACTCGAGCACGAGGAACGGCTGGCCCGCGTCCGTGATTCCGGCGTCGATCAGCCGCGCGATGTTGGGATGCGCGAGGCGGGCGAGCGTGGTCCCCTCGCGGCGGAACCGCTCGCTTCCGACCGGATCGAGCAGCGCGAGGTTGAGCAGCTTCACCGCGACGCGGCCCTCGAACCGGCCGTCGCTCCGCCGCGCGAGCCACACGCTCCCCATGCCGCCCTGCCCCACGCGCCGCTCGAGCGCGTAGGCGCCGATCCGCGTGCCTGCGAGGGAGGGGAGATCGGAGGAAGCGGCGGGAGCGAAGGTGCCGCCGAGGAAGCCGAGCTCGTCGAGCTGCGGCTCGGTGGCGAGCAGGGCCTCGAGCGCGCGAGCGGTATCGGGCGCGGTCAGCGCCAGCTCGGCGAGCCAGGTGCGCAGCTCGTCGGGCGGCAGCTCGACGGCGCGGTCGAGCAGCGGCCCCATGAGCGCCATCCGCTCCGAGTCGCTCGCGGTCATGGACGATTGACGGCGTCGAACAGCATGAGCCGCGCCTTGCGCCAGTCGCGCTGCACCGTCCGCTCCGAGACGTTGCGCATGGCGGCGATCTCCTCGTGCGTGAACCCGGCGAAGATGTGCAGGTCCACCAGCTCGGCGAGCGGCGCGTCCACCTGGGCGAGCGCGTCGAGCGCGGCGGAAAGGCGGCTGAGCTTTTCCGGCTCGGTATCGGGCTCCACGGCCGGCACGTCGTCGAGCGCCGTGATCTCGAGTCCCCCGCCCCGCTTCCGCCGCCGGCGCCGCCGGTAGTGGTCGATGGTCAGCCCACGCATGGCGCGGGCGGCATAGGCGAGGAACTGGTTCCGTCCCGCGAACTCGAGCCCTTCCCGCGCGGAGATGCTGAGATAGGCCTCGTGCAGCAGCGTGGTCGTGCCGAGCGTGAACTCGCCGCCGCGCAGCTGCCGCTCCGCGATGGCGTGCAGCTCGGCGTAAAGCGCCGAGAAGAGCTTGTCCGCGGCCCGGGCGTCACCGGCCGAGGCGTCGCGGATGAGTCCGCCGATCGTCGAGTCGCGCAAAGGGGTCCTCGCGCCGTGAGATGGGGAGCGGCGGTGCCTTCCGCCACAGCCAACTTACGGCGCGAAAACCTCATCCGGCCAGACCACCTACTTCCAGTCGGGACTGCCGTCGCCGGCGGTATTGCCGGTCACGTTGAGGGCCGAGGATTCCGGCTCCCCGAACTTCAGGACCATGATCTCGGAATCCGTCAGCTGGAACCGCAGGAATGCGAGCCATGACCCATCGGGCGAGAACACCGGCGACCCGCTCGACGAGCCGGCCACCACGAATCGCACGTTCCCGCCGTCGATGTCCATGAGCGCAATGCCGCCGCCCCGGACGAAGGCGATGGTGGTGCCGTCCGGCGACACGGCCGGATTGCCGTCGCCGGTGCCGCTCGCGTTCGTCAGCCGGGTCGGGCTGGCCCCGTTGGCGAACATGATCCAGATGGACGGAAAGCCGGAGGTGACCGGCGGGCCCGGATCGAACTCGAGCGACGAGAAGACGATGCGGCCGTCGAGCGTCCAGGCGGGGTCGCCGTTCTGGGTGTTGCCCGCCGTGATTGCCACCGGTGTCGCGCCCGCGACGGCATCCATGACGTGGATGTGGAGCTGGTTGCCGCCCCCGAAGCCGGGGAAGAGCATGAACGCGATCTGCCCGCCGTCGGGAGACACGGCCGGCGACACGGCGCCGAAGCCTTCGCCGAGGTCGTAGAACGTGAGCTGCACCCGGCCGGTACCGTCGGCGTTCGCCATGAACAGGTTCCAGGTGCCGGTCTCGTCGGAGGCGTAGACGATCTTCGAGCGGTCCGGGAAGAACGCCGGGTCCTTCTCGTTGGCGGCCGTCTCCGTCAGCCGGACGAGGTCCGAGCCGTCGCCGTTGCTCGTGTAAAGCTCGTTGTTGCCTTCGCGGTTGGAAGTGAATACCAGTCGCGTCCCGTCCACCGGCGGCGCCTCGCGCACCACGACCTGCACGGTCGCGGTTCCGCCGCGCTTGTCGGTGAGCGTGATGGTGCAGCTGCCGGCGCCTTCGGCGGTGACGGTGAAGCTCGCGACGTAGACCGAGCTCCCGGCCGGCTTCGTCGCCGGCAGGTCGAGCGGGCTCACCGTGGCGCATGCCGCATCGGAGCTGGCGGCGGAGATGACCCCGACGAACTGCACGCGTGCGGTAACGGTGCCGGTCGCCGCGGACGGGAGCACCAGGGGCAGCGATGTCGGCGTCGCGGTGAGCGGCGCCGCATTGCCGCCGCGGGCGAGCTCGACGGTGCCCGGCTCGGCGGGCTGGTCGCCGGCGCAGGCGGCCAGCACGGTCACGGCGAGGGCCACTGCGGGTGACATGATCCGGTTCGACATGCTACCTCCAGTCCGCCTGGAA
>DASTUP010000163.1:0-10191 GCA_035759585.1 Gemmatimonadales bacterium
ACGAGCACCGACTCGGTGCTCTCGTGCGGAACATCGTCGTGGTGCGCTTCGATGCAGTTGATGACCGGCGCGCTCTCGCCGTACTTCCGCGCCACTTCGACGCCGAGCTCGACGTGGGTCCCTTCGGTGTCGTGCGTGAGCACCTTCCCGACGTCGTGCAGCAGGCCGCCGCGCTTCGCGAGCGCCACGTCCGCGTGCAGCTCCGCCGCCATCATCCCGGCGAGCCACGCGACTTCCTTCGAATGGTCGAGGATGTTCTGGCCGTACGAGGTCCGGTAGCGCATCCGCCCGATGAGCTTGATCATCTCGGGGTGGAGGCCGTTGATGCCGGTCTCGAACGCGGCCTGCTCACCGAGCTCCACGAGCTGGCCCTCGAGCTCGCGGCGGCACTTCTCCACGATCTCCTCGATGCGTCCGGGGTGGATCCGGCCATCCACGATCAGCTGCTCGAGCGCCCGCCGTGCCACCTCGCGGCGGATCGGATCGAAGCAGGAGATGACGACGGTGTCGGGCGTGTCGTCGATGATCACGTCGACGCCGGTGGCCGTTTCGAAGGCACGGATGTTCCGGCCCTCCCGGCCGATGATCCGCCCCTTCATCTCGTCGCTGGGCAGCGACACGGCCGACACCGTCGTCTCCGCCGTGTGCTCCGCCGCGAGCCGCTGGACCGCCATCGAGATGATGCGGCGCGCCTCGCGGTCGGCCGACTTCCGCGCCTGCTCCCTGATGTCGCGCGCGAGCGCGCTCGCCTGGCTCCGCGCCTCGTCCTCCACGCGCTGCAGGATCTCCCGGCGCGCTTCGTCCGCCGTCAGGCCCGCGATCCGCTCGAGCTTCGCGCGCTGCTCCTGTGCGAGTCGATCGGCAGCCGCCTCGCGGGCGCGCAGCTCTTCCTCGCGCTTCAGGCACGTATCCTCGCGCCGCGTGAACTCCCGCTCACGCACGGCGACTTCCTCGATCTTCCGGTCGAGCGTGCGGCCCCGCTCCTCGGTCCGGCGCTCGAGGCGGTCGAATTCCTCGCGCCGTCGCTGGAGCTCGCGATCCGCGTCCTCGCGCGCCTTGAGGGCAAGCTCCTTGGCGGCGAGAGCCGACTCCGCGCGGAGCGACTCCGCCTGCCGCGCGGCATCGGTGCGCAGCCGTTCCGCGTCGCTCCGGGCCTCCGCGAGGATGCCCGTCGCGGCATGCCGCTGGCGCCTCGTGTGCACCGCCATGAAGACGAGCGCGGCGAGCAGGCCCGCAGCGAGACCGCTCGCGATGGCGACGATGAGGTTCTGGCTCATTCCGTTCCCCGGCCACCGCGCTTCGCGGGAGGCAGGAGGCGGCGGAACTCGCCGGAAAGCGCGTGGAGCCGCGTCGTGATGTCGCGGTCTCCGCGCCGGGCCTGGAAGAGCTCGTCGGTGACCGAGAGCGCGGCGAGGACCGTGGCCTTGTGCGTCTCGACCGAGGGCATCGAGTCACGCACCCGCTTGAGCGCGGCATCGAGGTAGGCCGCAACCTCGCGCGTGTACTCGGGGGGCAGCTCGGACCGGACCGCGAATTCTTCGCCGCCGATCACCACACGGACGGCATTCTTGGGCGAGCTCACGATGCATCACTCCCCTGCTCGAGAAACGAGAGGCGTCCCATCAGGCCGCGCACCCGGTCGCGTGCCGTGTCCACCCGCTGCCGCAGCGCCTTGTTCTCCGCCTCGAGCTCGGCGAGCCGCTGCCGTGCCTTGACCAGGTCGGGCCCCGCCCCGCCGCCGACCGTCCGGAGCTCCTGCAGCTCCGCCTCGGCCTTGAGGCAGCGCCGCCGCCAGCCCGCAAGCTCGTCGAGCATGTGCCGGGCGAGCTGCTCGAGCTCGTCCAGCGCCTTCACGTCGGGTCGTTCGTAGGCGTAGGCCACGTTCATCCTCCGCGGTTCACTGCTCCCGGCGGCGCACGCCGGTCTCACGCTCCAGCAGCAGGAGCAGGTGCGCTTCTGCGCTGTCGATTTCGGCTGCCTCGAGCGTGCGGTCGGGAGCGCGGAAGGTGAGGCGGAACGTCACGCTCCGCGTCCCCTCGGGAACCCGCTCCCCTCGATATGCGTTGACGATACGCACGGATTCTAGCACCGTGACACCCCCACCGGACAGAACCCGCGCCAGCGTCCCGGCGGCCACCCCATCGGGCACCAGGAGCGTCACGTCACGCTCCGACGACGGGGTGGCGGCCCGCGGCACGAACTTCACCGCTTCCTTCCGGCGGAGATCGAGCTCGAGCTCGAGGCCGAAGACGGGCCCGGCCCAGGGCGGAGCATCTGCGGGAAGCGGTCCGGCGCTCCCGACTGCGCGCCCCTCGCCATTCCGCGCGACCCATCCTTCCCCATCCGGCTCGATGAGGGCCCCGGGCGCAGCGACGTCCGCTGCCGATTCGAAGATCGCCTTCAGGTCCCACTGGTCGTAATCGGGCGCCGCGCCGCTCCAGTGCTCCGGTGCACGCGAGCCCGTGACCACCGCTGCAACCCGCTGCGTCTCGTGCGGCAGCTCGCCGTCGCCCGCCTTCGAGAACGCCGCGCCGATCTCGAACAGCCGCACGTCCCGCTCACGCCGGCTCCAGTTGAGCTCGACCTGCCTGACGAGACTCGGGAGGAGGCGCGTGCGCAGCATCCCGTGCTCCTCCGAGACCGGATTCAGCACGCGGACGCCGTCGCCCGATGCGGGAACCATGGGCAGCGTCATCGCCTCGAGTAATCCTTCGGCAATGAGGCGCCGCCGCACACGCTCGGCGGCATCGACGAGGGCGGCGTCCGGGGTGCTTCCGGTCCGGAAGCCTCGCAGCTCCGACGGAAACTCGTCATATCCTTCCCGCCGCGCGACTTCCTCGATCAGGTCGATCTCGGCGGTCAGGTCAGGACGCCAGCCGGGCACGTCCACCGCGATCCGGCCGTCCTCCGGCTTCGAGACCACGGTCGCGCCGATCGCGACGAGATGCTTTTCCACCGTGTGCAGCGGGAGCTCCACGCCGAGCACCTGGGCGATGCGCGGAAGGCGGAGGAAGATGCGCGGCGGATGCGTGACCCGCGGCCAGAGATCGGCCGGCGTCTCGGCGATCGTGCCGCCGGCGAGCGTCAGCACCAGCTCGATGCAGCGGCGGAACGGCTCCGCAGCATTCCAGAGGTCCACGCCGCGCTCGAACCGGTAGCTCGCGTCGGTGCTGAGCCCGAGCGCCGATCGGGTCCGCCGGATGCGGCCCGGCTCGAACCAGGCACACTCGAGGAATACGTCCGTCGTTCCGTCGTGCACCTCGGTGCCGGCACCGCCCATCACCCCACCGACACCGATGACGCCTGCCTCGTCGGCGATCACGGTCATTTCGCTCGTCACCGTGCGCTCGACGCCGTCGAGCGTCACCAGCGTCTCGCCGTTCCGTCCACGCCGCGCAATGACGGCCGGGCCATGCAGGCGCGCCGTGTCGTAGGCGTGCATCGGCTGCGCGAACTCGAGCATCACGTAGTTCGTCACGTCCACGATGTTGTTGATCGAGCGCACGCCGGCCGCCTCGAGCCGCCGCACGAGCCAGTCGGGCGAAGGGGCGACGCGTACGTCGCGAATCACCGCCGCATGAAACCGCGCACAGCCCTCGGGATCCTCGATGGCGATGCGCACGCCGCCGGTGACGGTCCCCGACTGCCCGCTCGCCGCTTCCGCGATCCGCCGGCTCGGCGGAACATCGATGTCCACGGCACCGGCAATGACCGGAAGCCGGAAGGGCACGCCGTACGACGCCGCAAGCTCGCGGGCGATGCCCTTGTGGCCGAGGAGGTCGGGCCGGTTGGCGGAGACATCGACGACGAGCCGGTCGTCGGCGAGGGGGAGCGCCTCGAGGAGAGGCGTGCCCGGCGCGGCCCCGGTATCGAGCTCCCAGATCCCATCGCCGGCCGGCTCGAAGCCGAGCTCCTCGAGGGAGCAGAGCATTCCTTCGGAGACCTCACCGCGAATCTTCCGCCGGTCGAGCGTGAGCGCCGGCTTCTTCGGCGGACGGCCCGGCACCGTGGATCCGACGGGCGCGAAAGGATACTTCTTCCCGGCCGTGACGTTCGCCGCGCCACAGACGACGTTGAGCCGCTCCGCGGAACCGTCGTTCACGGTGCAGACGCGCAGGCGGTCGGCGTTCGGATGCGGCCGCACCTCCTCGACGAGGGCGACGCGGATCGCGCCGAGATCGGCGTGCAGCGGCTCGATCGCATCGACCGGCGCGCCGAGCATGGCGAGCCGGCTCGCGACGTCGCGCGCCTCGAGCGGGCGGCGGAGGAAGGCCTCGAGCCAGCGGCGGCTCACGTTCACCGGAAGCTCCCGAGGAACCGCATGTCCCCCTCGTACATGTAGCGGATATCCGTCACGCCGTAGCGCAGCATGGCGATGCGCGCCGGGCCCATGCCGAAGGCAAACCCCGTGAAGCGCTCCGCATCGACGCCGCAGTTCTCGAGCACTGCCGGGTGGACCATTCCGCAGCCGAGGATCTCCATCCAGCCGGTGCCCTTGCAGGCGGGACAGCCGGCGCCATGGCAGAGCTGGCACTCGACGTCCATCTCGGCCGAGGGCTCGGTGAACGGGAAGTAGGAGGGACGGAACCGGGTTCGGGTCGACTCGCCGAAGAAGCGCTGCGCGAAGTGCACGAGCGTCGCCTTCAGGTCCACGAAGGAAATCCCCTCATCGACGGCGAGGCCTTCGATCTGGTGGAACGCGGGCGCGTGCGACGGATCGAACGGATCGTTGCGGTACGACATGCCTGGGATCATGACGCGAACGGGTGGCGCGTGCGCGAGGAGCTCGCGAATCTGCACTGGCGAGGTGTGCGTGCGCAGAAGCTGGCGGCCCCCGCGCTCACCCGGCACCGGCGGTGCATCGACATAGAGCGTGTCGTGCATGTCCATCGCCGGATGATCTGCCGGGAAATTGAGCGCGTGGAAGTTGTACCACTCGGTCTCGACCTCGGGCCCCACTGCCACGACGAATCCGAGCCCACGGAAGATCTCCGTGATCTCGGCGATGACGTTCGTGACCGGATGGGCGTTCCCGATCCAGCGGTGCCGTCCGGGCATCGTGAGGTCCACACCCGCCAGCTCGCGCCGGCGCGCCTCCTCGGCGAGCTCCGCGCGTCGCGCCGCGAACGACTCCTCGAAAGCGGCCTTTACCTGATTCACTGCGGCACCGAAGCCGCGGCGCTCCTCCGGCGGGAGCGTCGGGATCTGCTTCGACGCCTCGGTGAGCGCTCCCGCCTTGCGGCCGAGGATCGCGGTGTGCTCGGCCTCGAGCGCGGGCGCATCGAGCGTTGCGATCGCGGCGAGGCGCGGGAGGAGGGCGTCGAGCTGGGTGTAGCCGGTTTCGGTCATTCGTCGGAAGTCTGGGGACGGGGGAAGCTGGACTCGGGACGCTGGACTCGGGACTCGGGAGATATGCCCCGAGTCCCGAGTCCAGCGCCCCACGTCCCTCACAAACGACGGGGCCGCCTCGTGACTGAACGGGCGGCCCCACGGATGGACAGCGGTACGTCGGGGCGCCTGCCCCGATTACGTCGCCGGCTGGCCCTTCGCGAGCTCCGCGATCTTCCCGAACGCTTCGGCATCGTGCACCGCAAGATCGGCGAGCACCTTGCGGTTGATGTCGACGCCTGCGGTCTTGAGGCCGGCCATCATGCGGCTGTAGCTCAGGCCGTGCATCCGGGCCGCCGCGTTGATGCGCGTGATCCAGAGCGCGCGGAACTCGCCCTTCTTCTTGCGGCGGTCCCGGTAGGCGTAGCGCATGCCGCGCTCGACCGTCTCCTTGGCCGCCTTGTAGAGCTTCGAGCGTCCGCCGCGGGCACCCTTGGCGGCCTCCATGATCTTCTTCTTCCGGGCGTGATGTGCGACGCCGTTCTTTACGCGAGGCATGGCAGCTCCTTACGCCTGCAGGAGGCGGTTGACGCGCGGGAAATCGGCGGAGCTCACGACGTCGCCCTTCTTGAGCCGGTTCTTCCGCTTGCGCGACTTCTTGGTCAGGATGTGGCTGTGGTTGGCGTGGAAGCGCTTCAGCTCCCCCGACCCCGTCTTCTTGAAGCGCTTCGCTGCGGCGCGCTTCGTCTTCATCTTCGGCATCGTTACTCCCGTTGGTTGCTACTTCGGCGCGAGCACCATCGTCATGTTCCGCCCCTCGAGCTTCGCTTCCATCTCGACCTTGCCGATGTCGGCCAGGGAGGCGGCGACGCGGTCGAGCACGGCCTTGCCGAGCTCCACGTGGGCGAGCTGCCGGCCGCGGTACATCATGGTGACCTTGACCTTGTTCCCGTCCCCGAGGAACTCGCGGGCGTGGCGGGTCTTGAAGTCGAAGTCGTGATCGTCGATGCCCGGCCGGTACTTCACTTCCTTGAGGAGGATCACGTGCTGCTTCTTCTTGGCAGCCCGCGCGGCTTTCGCTTCCTCGAACTTGTACTTCCCGTAGTCCATGATCTTGACGACGGGCGGCCGGGCCGTCGGTGCGACTTCCACGAGATCGAGTCCCTGCTCCTGGGCGGCGGCGAGCGCCTCCTCGACGGGCAGGACTCCGAGCTGTTCACCCCCGGACCCGATGACCCGGACGGGGCTGATGCGAATCTGCCGATTGACCCGTGTGCGCCGTTCGCGATCGTTTGTGGACAGTGGCTACGCCTCCAGCAGTAAAACAAAAAGGGCACCCGGTCGACACGGGTGCCCGAACGATGCTCCGGAACGTGGTGGCGTTCGTCGGCTCGAATCAGGGACCCGGTCGCGCCGCATCGGAAGCGGGCTGTGGGGTGGGCACCGCCGAAATCGGAGGGCCGCTTGAAGAACGAGGGAAACTTAACCGGGACAGTGGATTCCGGTCAATGGGATGGCCTGAGGGATGAGTCGGGAAGCTCGCTGCCGGGAAAATCAGGGCGCGGACGCTGAACCCAGCTGCTCCACGCCCTCCAGCCCGACCGACGTTCCCGTCCGCACGACCGTCCCCCACGCAACGAACGCATCGTGCTCGAACACGAGCCGCCACCCTTCGTTCGCCGCGTCCCGCAGGATCGCGCGCTTGCTCTCGAGCGTGCGAAGCGGCTCGAGGTCGTAGCCCATGATCCACGGAAGCCGGAGGTGCGCCGAGGTCGGGATCAAGTCGGCGATGAACGCCGTCGTCTCGCCGCCGTCCTCGACCAGCACGGCCTGATGGTGCGGAACGTGCCCCGGGGTGAGTCGCACCCGGATGCCCGGCAGTACCTGCGCATCGCCGTTCAGGAGCTTGAATTTCCCCGCTGCCGCCACCGGCTCGAAGTTCGGCGGGAGGTAGCTCGCGCGGGTGCGCTCGTTCGTGTTGCGAGCGAACTCGAGCTCGCCGCGCTGCACGACGTACGTGGCATTCGGGAAGGCGACACGCAGCGCGCCCTCGTCGTGGCCCACTTCCGCCGGCTCCCGGCGCGTGTTGCCGCCGGCGTGGTCGAAATGGAGATGGGTGTTGATGACCCACCGGATGTCTGCAGCGGTGAAGCCGGCCGCTTCCAGGGCATCGTCGAGCTGCGTGAGCGTGGAGGCCCCGGAGGTTTCAGTCCCCGTTCCCCCTTCGGGGGTCCGGTGCGACACTCCACGTGACTCGTTCTCGATGCCGTAGATGTCCTTGAACTTCGCGTCCTCCTTCCCGCCGAGCGCCGTGTCGATGAGCACGAGCCCGTCGGGATGCTCCACGAGGAGGCAGCGCATGGCGAGCGGGATGCGATGCCGCTCGTCCGGCGCGATTGCCCGCTCCCAGAGCGGCCGCGGCACGACGCCGAACATCGCACCGCCATCGAGCCGTTGCAGGCCGCCTTCGAGCGTGTGGCACCGCAGCGCACCCACATTGAACGTGCGGACGAGCTTCATGCCGGGCCCTCGGGCATCGAATCCTCCCGCGGCGCGGTCGGCATGGCCGGCGGGCGGCGTTTCCGCGGCTTCGGAGGCGCGCGGCGCGTCGCGATCGCCTCCAGATCCTGCAGCGTACGCGCACCGTCCTCGCGCGCGAGGCAGAGGAGGCGGTCGAGGAGGCTCGCCGTGACGAGCGCGTCGCCCGCCGCGCGGTGGCGCGCGGGATTCTCGAAGGCGAAATACTGCGAGAGGTTGTCCAGCCCGCACGACCGCACGCCCTTCACGAGCCGCCGCGCGAGTCTCACCGTGCAGAGCCGCGCGCCGTCGAGGTCGAGCTGGCGGCAGCGATTCAGCTCCGCGCTCACGAAGCTCCAGTCGAATCGCATGTTGTGCGCAACGAAGACTCGGCCGCCGAGCGCGCCGACCACCTGATCGGCGATCTCGGCGAACGTTGGCGCGCTTCGCACCATGTCGTTGCTGATGCGCGTGATCTGGGTGATCGCAGCCGGAATCGGCCGCTCCGGGTTCACCAGCGATTCGAAGACCACTTCGCGCCGGGTGCCATGCACCAGGACGACTGCGATCTCGGTGATGCGGTCGCTGCCGAACGCGCGCATGCCCGTCGTCTCGACATCCACCACGGCAAAAGCACATTCGTCGAGCAACGGCGAGCCCTGCATCTCGGGCACGAGGCCCCACCGCCCGTCCGCCAGCTGCCGCACGCGGGGGTCCGCGCCAAGCAGCGCCATCAGCAGGCGCTCGGCGACCGCCTTCGGCGCCGTCGGCATGCCGAGCACGCTGGCGCAGAGGGATTGCGACGTGAGAGGGCTCGCGGCGAGCTCGGCGAGGATCCGGTCGAGAAGCGTGCCGCTCGGGAAGGCGGAGACGCCGATCACGGCTCGCCCCGCCGGAGCGGCAGGGTCATGCAGCGCGGCCCGCCGCCGCCGCGAACGATCTCGCTCCCTTCCACGGTGATCGCGGCGCGGTCTCCCGGCTTCACCGCGATGTGGCCGTTGAGGAACTCGTCCGACGGCACGATCGCAAAGCCGGCGGCCGAGAGCTCGGCGAGCGTCGCCTCGTTCCGTCCGTAGGTCACGACCTGTCCCGGCCGCACCGCGACGAAGTTGCAGGCGGAGCTCCACTGCTCGCGCTCCTGCGTGGTCCGGTGCGCGCCGCCGGCGAAGAGCGGCTCGAGCGGCATCCCCGCGGCGGCGAGCGCCGCGAAGAGGTTCGGCATCTCGCGGACGCCGTTCTCGCCCTTCTTCCGGTGGAGGATCGGCAGCCGCTCGGGGCCGACGAAGTACGGCGGATAGACCACGCAGAGGTCCCGGTCGATCTGGGTGAAGATCATGTCGAGGTGAATCGCCGTCGGCGCCTTCGGCATCACCACGACGAGCACGTCGGTGACGGTCCCCTTCGCGAAGAGCACGTCGCAGAACTGGTCGAGCGCCGCGGTGGAGGTGCGCTCGCTGAAGCCGACCACGAGCAGATCGTGCCGCAGGACGTGGACGTCGCCGCCCTCCAGCGTGTAGTTGCTGCGCCGCTCTTCGGAACCGTCGTAGATGATCCCGGCGTTGGCGAGCTCGGGATGGTGGGAGAAGAGCGTCTTGATGAGCAGCTCCTCCGTCCAGCGCACTCCATAGCGCATCGAGCCGACCACGGCGTGCTGTCCGATCACCATGCCGATGTCGCGCGGGAAGAAGAGATTCGGGAGCGCCGGGAGCGCGTATCCCGGCTCGTTCAGCGCGCGCGAGATCGCACCGCTCTCCTCCTCGGTGCCTTCGATGAGCATCGAGACGAGGTCGGCCGGCGGCAGCTCGGCGAGCCGCTGGGCGAGGGGCTCCGAGGGCACGACGTCCATCGTCTTGCTGATGAAGAACTCGCGGGCGGCCGTGCGCTGGAGGACTTCGGCAAGCAGCGTACGAACCTGGAAAACCTTCGAGAACCGCTCGAGGACCGCGACGAATTGCCGATGCTCCCGCTGCGCCGTCTCGACCTCGATGATGTCATCGTAGAGATACGCCTCCCGCGTCCCCGGCGTCACCGCCTCGAGCTCGAGGCCCGGCGTGTGGACGAGAACGGATTCGAGAGGACCGATTTCCGAGGTGACGTGGAGGGACATGGGTTGGAAGGTAGCGGGAAGGCGGGAGCCCGGGAAAGCGGGTGGAGCGGCGCGATTCGAAGCGGCGGCTGGCAAACGGCAGCGCACGAAAACACGAAAGGACGAAAGGCGCCGTCGTCGCAACGGGATCGCTGTGTCGATCGGGCATGGGCGAATTGCGAAAGCGCGAAAGGAACTGAAAGCCCGCGAATTCGGCTCCGTGCGCCGGAGAGCCGCCAGCCCGCTTCTGCTTAACCGCG
>DASTUP010000164.1:0-2024 GCA_035759585.1 Gemmatimonadales bacterium
ACCGCCGGCCATTGGCGAGACGCGCCTTGGCGCTCGCCCCGGATGACGAGGGCGAGGTCAGAAATCTCATCAAGCTGCTGGGCCGGCTGGGCGACCGGGCGGGCGCCGTCCAGGCCTATGAGGACTTCGCTCGCCGCCTGCGCGTCGATTTCGAGGTCGAGCCCGCGCCTGAAACGCTGGCAACGATCGAGGCGATCAGGACGAGACAGGTGGCGGCAGTACCGTCTCCTCTCCCCCTGCCGGCACCTGTAGTCGCCGCTTCCGGGTCACCATCCCCAGTCCGAAGCGGTCGCAGGCGCGGCGTCCTTTCCGGCATGATCGTACTTCTGGCTCTTGGCGCCTTCGCTCTGCTCGGTGTGGTCGCCCGAGGTTCCGGAGTCACGGAGCGGCCGGCCCAGCCGACGGCCATCGCCGTCCTTCCCTTCGCGAACATGAGCCCGGACGGGGCGGACGAGTATTTCTCCGACGGCATGACCGAAGAGATCATGACTGCTCTGAGCAGGGTCGAGGGGCTTCGGGTGGCCGCCCGCACTTCAGCGTTCGCGTTCAAGGGGAAGCGCGAGAGCGTGCGCGAGATCGGACGCCAGCTCGGAGTGGGCACTGTCCTCGAGGGGAGCGTGCGCCGCGCGGGCGACAGCCTGCGGGTCACCGCCCAGCTCATCGACGCCGACGATGGATACAGGCTGTGGGCGGGAACGTACGACCGCAACCGGAGCGACGTCTTCGCGGTGCAGGAGGAGATCGCGCAGGCGATCGTTGCCGCGCTCAGGGTCAGCCTCAGCGGTGAGCTGGGCGCGATGGTGGTCCCACCGACCGCCGACCTTGCGGCGTATGACTTCTACCTCGAAGGCCGGCACGCCCTGAACCGGCGCAGCGGTGCATCACTGCTGGAGGCGGCGGATTACTTCGCGCAGGCCATCGCACGCGATGCGCGCTTTGCGCAGGCCTTTGCCGGGCTGGCCGCCGCCTACGTGCTGCTGCCGGGCTACAACGTGACCGGCTCGTCGGAGGCCTGGCCGAAGAGCCGGGCCGCCGCGGAGCGGGCGCTCGCGCTCGACAGCACCCTGGCCGAAGCCCATACCACGCTCGCATACGGCAGGTTCATGTTCGATTCGGATTGGCGCGGGGCCGAGCAGGGGTTCCGGCGGGCGATCGCGCTGGACCCCGGGTATCCGACCGCGCATCACTGGTACGGCGACTTCCTCGGCGGACGCGGAGACCTGGAAGGTTACCTGCAGGAGGTTCGGCTCGCTCACGCGCTCGACCCGCTCTCGCGGCAGATCGGCACCGAGGTGGGACGCGCGCTCTGGGCGCTCCGACGAGATGACGAGGCGGTCACGCACCTGCAGCTGCTGCTTCGGGCGGACCCGATGTTTGCCGAAGCGCACGTCACTCTGGGGCGGGTGTACCTCCAGCAGGGTCGGCTGGCGGACGCTATCGGCGCGTTCCAGAAAGGCGTCGAGCTCAGGGATCGAGACGCACTGGACCTGGCGGAGCTCGCGAACGCCTATGCCCTGGCGGGCAAGAGGAGCGAGGCCCGGCGCCTGCTCATGGAGCTCGAAGCGCGCTCACGCCGCGAATACGTCCAGCCGACGGCGTTCGCCATAGTCCATATGGGACTGGGCGAGGACGAACGTGCCTTCGACTGGCTGGACCGGGCGGCCGCCGAGCACGATGGCTGGCTCGCCGAATCGATCTTCTATCCGACGTTCAATCCGTTGCGCTCGCACCCACGATATCCGTTGCTGCTACAGTCACTCGGGTTGAGGTGATCAGCCGAACCGATCCCTGAGCCGCGCCCCGAACCGCCGGCTCATCGTCACCGGCTCCTTCACGCCGCGCAGGTAGACGCGCTGGCTGGCGTGCGACGAGGGCTCCACCCGCTCGACGTACTCGAGGTTCACGATGGTGGAGCGGTGGATCCGCACGAAGTGCCGGCCGGGGAGGCGCTGCTCCCATTCGCGGAGCGACTTCGCCGACGGTTTGCGTGCGGCGTGCGGGGCGAGGAGCAGCGTGGAGCCGTC
>DASTUP010000165.1:0-28545 GCA_035759585.1 Gemmatimonadales bacterium
CCAATCAGCTCGCGCGCGAGCCCAACCACGAAGCGCACCGCTACTGGCTCGGCATGGCGCACTACTCGGCCGGTCGCTGGCGCGATGCGGCGCCCTATTTCGAGTCGCTCGCGGCCGAGCAGGGGAGCGACGAGCTCATCGCTCGTGGATACCTCGCGCTGATCCGGGCGCGCAGCGGCGATCGGCGGGCGGACACCCGGCTCGGTGAGGCGCGCCAGCACGAGCTTGGCCGGTACACCGCGTTCCGCGCGCGCATTGCCGCGGTGAGAGGTGATACGGCGGCCGCCGTCGCCCTCATGAGCCAGGCCCTGCGCTTCGGCATCAACGGCTTCCCCTGGCTCCACGCCTCCGCCCACGCGGACCTCGCCCCCCTCCTCGGGGTCGACGCCTTCGCCCGCGTGATGAGCCCGCCCTGACCGCGCCGCCGCCCGACCTTCCGACCATTCGATCTTCCGGCTTACTTCCATCACATGTCCCGAGCCTTCACCAACGAGGATGCCGCCGGCGAGGCGCTCCCCGAGCACCGCTATCCGCTGCCCCCGCGCGATGATCCCGGCTTCCCTCTGGCCGCCGCGCGCGCGCTGCTGCTCGGCGCGAACATCGGCGATTCGGCCGGGGCCGAGGAGGCGACGGGGCTTGCCTTCGGTGCGCCGGACCTCGTGCCGGCGGTGCGGCTGATCCTGGACGATGCGCGTGAGCGCAGCGACGAGCGCCTCGAGCAGCTTGCCGAGCGCTTCCTGCGCCGGGCCGGGGCGGCATGACGCCCTGGGTTCGCCGGCTGCTCATCGCGAATGTCCTGGTCTTCTTTCTTACCGAGCTTCAGCCGCAGATCGGGATCCTGCTTGCGCTCTACCCGGCCGGCGTGCTGGTTCGTCCGTGGACGCCGCTCACGCACATGTTCGTCCACGCGGACATCTGGCATCTCTTCTTCAACATGATCGGGCTCTATTTCTTCGGACCCCGCGTGGAAGCGCGACTCGGCAGCGGGCGGTTCCTCGTCATGTACCTGGTGGCCGGCCTGACCGGCGCCCTCTTCTCGTTCCTCACGCCGACCGCGCTCATCGTGGGCGCATCGGGCGCGATCTTCGGCGTCGAGCTCGCCTTTGCGCGCTACTGGCCGCGGGACCGGATCCTCATCTGGGGCATTCTCCCGATCGAGGCGCGGTGGCTCATCGCCATCATGACGTTCATCTCGCTGCAGGGCGCGGCGATGGGCGGCGGCGGGATTGCGCACTGGGCCCATCTTGGCGGATTCGTCGGCGCGGCCGTCTTCCTCGTCGTATGGGAGCTGATGAGCCCGGCCCGCAGCTTCAAGGCTCGCGCCTCGGGCGCCTCCGCGCCTCCCGTCACGGCGCGCGTGCTCGGCGACCGGTCGTCGCTCGAGCGGTGGTCGCGCATCCGGCCCGAGGACCTGCACGAGGTGAATCGCGCCGAGCTGGAGCGCATCCGGCGCAGGCTCGACGAGCACGGCATCGCGTCGCTCACCCCGGGCGACCGCGAATTCCTCGACCGCTTCAGCTCCCGGCTCAACTAGGAGCGCACCGCATGGCGATGCCGGATGTCTCGGTCGCGGATGTCGCGCCCTGGGTCACGCGACTCGCCCGCCTCGGCTACGCGGCCAAGGCCGTGCTCTATACGCTCGTCGGTGTCCTCGCATTCGGGATCGGGCGTGGCGCGGGAGGCCGGGCAACCGGCAGCCGCGGTGCGCTCGTCACGATTCTTTCGGCGCCGTTCGGGCGGGTCCTCCTCGCTCTCATCGCCGCCGGACTCGTCGGGTATGCCGTCTGGCGCATCGTCGAGGGGATTACCGATCCCGATCGGCGCGGGAGCGGTCCCAAGGGGCTGGCGCTTCGCGCGAGCTTCATCGGGCGAGGGCTGCTGCACGGCCTGCTCGGAATCTCGGCGGCGCGGGTCGCGATGAGCGGTGTGTCCGACGAGGACGACGGGCAGACCGCGGAGCGCTGGACCGCTCGAGCACTCGACGCGCCCGGAGGCGAAGCGGTGCTGATGGGGATCGGTCTCGCGCTGATGGGCTTTGCGCTGTATCAGCTTTACCGCGGCTTCACCGCAAAGATCGGCCGGCGCATCGATCTCACCGCGATGTCGCCGCGCGGCGCGAAGTGGGCGGTGGTCGTGAGCCGGTTCGGGATCGCCGCCCGGGGAATCATCTTCGGGCTGATGGGCGCGGCGATCTTCCGCGCGGCGCAGCAGCGCGATGCCTCGGAGGCGGGCGGCACCGGCGAGTCGCTGCAGGCCATCGCGCAGGTCGGCCGATGGCCGCTGATGCTGACCGCGCTCGGGCTGGTCGCCTACGGGGCGTACGAGCTCATCAACGCCCGGTACCGGCGCATCCGGATCGACTGAACGCGGACGCCGGGATCAGGCATCTGTTCGGCCGCCGGTGATCACGAGGACCACACGCTGCCCGCGGAGCTCCGCCGCGCGCTGCTCGAGCGCCGCGAGCGTCGTGGCGCTGGTGAATTCCGCGACGATTCCGGCCTCCTCGGCGAGCGTGCGCTGTGCGACAGCCGTCGCGTCGTCCGGCACCGCCAGCAGCTCGCCGCCCGCGCGCTCCAGCTCGCGCAGCAGGCGCCGGGCGTTCCGCGGCCGGCGCACACTGATCGAGGCGGCGCGCGTCTCTCCCCCCGCATCGAGCGGCTCCGACCGGAAGCGGCGGACCAGCGGCTGCACGCCTTCCGCCTGGACGCCGATCAGCGCCGGAACCCGCGCAGTGCGCCCGATCTCGCGCAGCTCCCGGAATCCCTTGCCGATCGCGGCCAGCGTGCAGCCGTCTCCGACCGGGGCGATGACCACGTCGGGCGCGTCGAACCCGAGCTGCTCCCCGATCTCGAGTGCCGCCGTCTTCTTTCCCTCCACCAGGAACGGATTGTACGCGCAGTTGCGGCTGTACCAGCCGCGCGCGCGCCCGGCGAGCTCGGATTCGGCAAACGCCTGATCGTAGTTGCCCTCCGATACGTGGACCTGAGCGCCGAAGCGGCGCAGCCATTCGAGTCGCATATCCGACACGCGACCTGGCACGAAGACATGACAGTGGAGCCCCGCGTGCGCCGCATATCCGGCGAGCGAGATCGCGGCATTGCCCGCCGAGGCGCAGTACACGGACTCCGCTCCGAGCTCGAGCGCAAGCGAAACGCCGACGGCCGTCGACCGATCCTTGAGGCAGCGGGTCGGGTTGCGGGTCTCATCCTTCAGGTGGAGCGCGCTGAGACCGAGCCGGCGCGCGAGCCGTGGCGCCGAAACGAGCGCCGTGGCACCGGCGGTAAGCACCGGCGCTACGGACACCAGCGGAAGGAGGGGAAGAAAGCGGAAGATGCCGTCGGGTCGATCGGAGCGGCGGCCCAATCGTCGGCGCGCGAGGTCGTAGTCGTACTCGACATCGAGAATCCCGGGATCGCCACCGGCGCCCTCCTCGCCGCAGGCCGGGCAGAGATAGGCGGACGGGTCGAAGGCGGTCACCTTCCCGCAGGTGATGCAGCGCAGCCCGGTGACGGCAGTGGTCGGCATCCCGTTAATTTACCGCCATGATCCAGCGCCTCCGCGATCGCGTGACGTTCGTCCTCGAGCGGCTGTTGGTTCGCGGGGCGCATTGGCGGATCCTCGTCATCGCCTTCGCCATCGCGCTCATCTCGCTCCTCGGCGGGATTCTCGTCTATCCCGATCCCACCCCACGGCCGGACCCCTTCGACAACGTCGGCGAGGCGATCTGGTGGGCCTTTCTTCGCCTGACGGACCCCGGGTACCTGGGCGACGACCAGGGTACCTGGCGCCGCATCGTCTCCACCGCGCTCACGATCATCGGCTACGTCATCTTCCTCGGCGCGCTCATCGCCGTGATGACGCAGTGGCTCAACGCGCTCATGCGCAACCTCGAGCGCGGCCTCACGCCCATCGCCGAGAACGGGCACATCCTGCTGCTCGGCTGGACCGACCGGACACCGACGATCGTGCGCGAGCTCCTCGTTTCCGAGGGACGGGTGCGCCGCTTCCTCCGGCGGCATCAGGCGAAGAACCTCCGGATCGTGATCCTCGCCGAGGACGTCGGCCCGCAGTACGTGCAGGAGCTGCGCGACGCGCTCGGCGACCTCTGGGACGGCCGGCGCATCATCCTCCGCTCCGGCTCCCCGCTCCGCGTGCAGCATCTCGAGCGCACCGATTTCCTGCATGCCTCCGTCATCGTCATTCCGGGGGCCGACTTCGTCGGAGGCATCGCGATCGGCGACGCGAGCCAGACCGCCGACACCGCGGCGATCAAGATTCTGCTCTCGATTGCAAACCACGCTGCGGCCCGACGGGTGGACGAGCTGCCGCAGGTCGTGGCGGAGATCGCCGATGCGCGGAAGGCGGCCATCGCGCAGCGCGTCTATCCCGGTTCGGTCGAGGTCGTCGCGAGCGATCTCTTCATCAGCCGGCTGATCACGCAGAACGTCCGCAACCGCGGACTCAGCCACCTCACGGCCGAGCTCTTCGCGCACGGCCCCGGCAACGAGATCTACGTGCGCGAGCATCCGGATCTCGCGGGCACTGCCGCCGCCGCCCTCCCCTCCCGCTTCCGCCGCGCGATCGTGGTCGGCGTCGTGCGGCCGGACGGACATCGCTACCGCCCCATCCTGAGCCCGCCGCCCGACCTCGTGCTCGAGCCGGGCGACAAGCTGGTGCTCATCGCCCGGCATTACGAGGATACCGATCCGGCACCCGAGCCGGAGACGCCGGAGATGACGGATGCCGTTGCGCCGGCCGCCGTACCCCGGATGCCCCCGCGGCAGCCTGCGCCACGGCGCCCACGCCGTATCCTCATCCTTGGATGGAGTCACCGCGTGCCGGCCCTGGTCTCCGGATTCGGCGCGTACGAGCGCGATGAATTCGAGCTCGACATCGTCTCGACCATCGCACCCGACCTTCGGACGCGCGAGCTCGCGCAATACGGCGCAGGCCCGTCGGGCGTCCGCGTACGGCAGATCGAAGGCGATTACACTGTTCCAGCCGACCTCGCACGCCTGGATCCGGCCGCCTACGACCACATTCTCCTGCTGGGGAGCAGCTGGCTGCCCGGCCGCGAAGAGTCCGATGCACGCACGGTGCTCGGTTATCTTCTCCTGCGCGAGCAGCTCGGCAACGGCGCGAGGTCCCACGTGCTGGCGGAGCTGATGGATCCGGGCAACCTGACGCTCTTCCGGGAGCAGCCGGCCGAGGTGTTCGTCACGCCGCAGATCGTGAGCCGCATTCTGGCGCAGGTGGCGCTGCGCCCGGAGCTCGGGCCGGTGTTCGACGAGATCTTCGGCCCATCGGGCTGTGCGATCAGCTTCACGGCGGCGGACGCGCTCGGCGTGGGCGGCCGTGAGGTGAGCTTCGACGAAATTCAGCAGGCGGCGGGCGCACACGGTGCGGTCGCGCTCGGCATTCGCGTCGCGCGTGATGCGACGCATGCCACCGGCGGCATCCGGCTCAATCCCGCGCGCGAGAAGCGGTGGACGCTCGAGCCCGGCGATCAGGTCATCGTACTCGACGAGGTCGATCCATGAGCACGCGTGAGACGCGATTGCACATCGAAGGAATGAGCTGCGGCCACTGCATCGGTCGCGTGCGCTCGACGCTGCAGCAGATCCCGAGCGTCGAGGTATTGAGCCTTCAGCTCGGCAGCGCGGTAGTCCGGTATCTCGAAGGCGAGACCACGCCCGACGCCATCGCACGCGCACTGACCTCGGACGGATACGCAGCGACACCGCAGCCTGCCTGAGCGGCAGCCGCGCGAGCTCAGGGGGGCTTCGCGTGAAGCGCCTCACAACCTGACCCCACGCCGGCCCCGACATTGACGAATGATCCGCGTCGGGCCGGCGGGGTGGGATTACAGGGACTGGGCGGGCATCGCGTACCCGTCTCCGCCTCCTGCCGGCTTCGATCGGCTCGACTGGATCGCCCGCTTCTTCGACACCATCGAGATCAACAGCAGCTTCTACGGCCCGCCCACCGCGGCCACGGCGAAGAAATGGGTGCGCCGCGTGGCGGAAAATGCCGACTTCCCACCGGCAGTGGCTCGACGACGTCACGCATTCATTCGTGAAGGTTCCGCTGGTCATCGAAGTGCGGCATGGGCCCTGGAACGTGCCCGAGTTCTCCGAGGAACTGGTCGAGCGCGGCATCGGCTTCGTCAACATCGACCAGCCGCTCTTCCGCCAGAGCATCAGGCCCAGCGCGCGCGCAACCTCGCAGGTGGGCTATGTGCGCGTGCACGGACGCACGGACGAAGGAAGTGGTGAAGGCGACGAGCGAAACGATCGTCATCACGAACAACCACTACCGCGCCCAGGCCCTGGTCAACGCGCTGATGCTGGAGTCGATGCTGACGAAAGGGTCGCACTTTCGTGTTTTCGTGTGCCGCTTTCAGCTCAAGCTATGCCGGGCCGCTGCCGGATCGACCAAACGCGCAGACGGGGCTGCGCGTACTCCTGTCAGTGGCGGTAATATCGGACCGCCCGGAACCCTTGCAGGAGTGACCCGATGACCCGATTCACCCCACTCGCGCTCGCTGCCGGCCTCCTGGCCGTGCCGTTCGCGACCGGCGCAGCCCAGACCGGGAAGAACGATACGACTCACGCCCGCGCGCGGGTGCACGCGGAAGGCCCCCGCAGGGCCATGCACCCGATGCGCGGCGCCCCGATTCAGCGCCTGATCGCCCAGCGTGAGAGGCTCCAGCTTACCGACGAGCAGGTCTCGCGCCTCTCGGCGATTCAGGCGCAGCTTGCCGAAGCGAACAAGCCGCATCTCGAAGCATTGAAGTCCGCGCGCAGTGATACCACCGCTCGGCAGCGTCCCGAGGGCCGCACCGAGCGCACCCCGATGACGCCGGAGCAGCGCCTCGAGCGGCGCCAGCAGGCGCTCGACCGGCAGAAGGCGTTCCTCGCCGCCCATCCCGAGGTGAGCCGCGCGCACGCCGCGATCGCCGCGAATCACCGGAAGGCGCAGGACGAAGTGAAGTCGGTGCTGACCGACGAGCAGGAAAAGCTGCTCGAGCGCCGGATGGAGCGGCAGCGCCGGCCCATGCGGCGCGGCAGGCCGGATTCCGGCCAGCGCCGTCCGGCGCGCGGCTGACGGAAGCGCATAGCGCCGAGGCATGGTCTCCGGAAGGGAGTCGCACGCCTCGGCGATCGCCGGTGAGTCGGAGCTCGTCGAGCGCGTCCGGACCGGCGAGACCGAAGCGTTCGGCGAGCTCGTCCGCCGGTACCAGCGGCGGGCGTATGCCATCGCCTACCGGCTTCTGCGACAGCAGCAGGATGCAGAGGACCTCGTGCAGGATGCATTCATGACGGCGCTGGACAAGCTCGACAGCTTCGACGTGCGCCGCCCGTTCGGTCCCTGGTTTTTCCGGATTCTCGTGAACCGCGGCACCAGCCAGCTCCGCGCCCGCAACGTGCGGGCAACTGAGGAAATCGCCGAATCGATCGGCGACACGGCCCCATCTCCGGCCCGGCTGGTGGAACAGGCGGAAATCGGCGAGCGCGTGCGCGCGGCAATGGCTGATCTCAGCGAGCGGCAGCGGCTCGTCGTGCAGCTGCTCGAAATCGATGGCTTCACCACGGCGGAGGTCGCCGAAATGCTCGAGATAGCGGAGCCGACCGTGCGATGGACTCTCCATGAGGCACGAAAGCGACTGCGGGCCGGGCTCGAGACCTGGAGGAAGGCGCGCGACGATGGCTGACCGGAAAATAGACCAGCTCGAGCCCGGCGACCGGGAAATCACGACAGCACTCGGTGCCACCTTCGGCGAGACGCCGACTACCGACTGGGGTGCGCTGGAGTCGCGAATCACGGAAGCCGGGCGCTTCCGCCTCGCGGCCCGGCGTCCGCCGCGCTGGCGGACGGCCGCATCGCGCTGGGCGCGCATCGCAGTGCCGGCGGGCCTGGCTGCCAGCGTCTTGCTGGGTGCCGTGCTCGCGTGGCGGGCGGCGGACGACGAAGCGGTGCTCCTGCAGGATATCGTAGCCACTGCCGCCGTCGCCGAGCTGCCGCCGGACGTCGCTTCGGTCGGTGGCGAGTCGCTCTTCTATGCCCTCATCGCGGAGGGTGAATAAATGGCTCGCTTCGATCGCGGGGCGTTCGCCGCTGCCGCCGTCATGGTGGTGATGCTCCTCCTCGGTGTCGTGTCGGGTGTGGCGCTCGATCGCTGGGTGCTGCAGCCCGATCGCGAGCATGGCGTCGGGCGCTCCGGTGCGATGCCGCGCGAGCGCTTCGACCCGGCGCGGGCCCGGACCCGCTTCTCGAGCCAGCTCGCCGAGGCGCTTGCGCTCACGCCTGATCAGCGGTCGGCCATCGACAGTCTGCTCCGGCGCCAGCAAGTCCGGGCCCGCGCCGTCATGCGCGAGACCCAGCCGCAGCTGCGCCAGGTGACCGCGGAGACCGAGGCGGGAATCAGGGCCGTCCTCTCCGAGGAACAGTGGAACCGGTGGCAGGAGCTGCGCCGCGAGCGCATCCGCCGCCGGCCCCCGCCTCGTTAGCATACAGCTTCACTCGAACTGCGCCGATCGGCGCCTGGAGACCCGACCGATGAAGTTCGTGATCGATCGCATTGTCGTTACCGCTGCGCTTCCGTTCTCACTCGTTCTCGCCGGCTGCAGTCCGGATGGAACCGAGGGCCGTGCGGCGGCGCCCGACCTTCCTGCCGCAACCGAAACGGCGGCGACGGACGCGGCGTCCGATGCCGCGGTGCGGCTCGAAGTCCTGCCCACCGGCAACGAAGTGCGGTACCTCGTGCAGGAGCAGCTCGTCGGGCTGGACCTGCCGAACGACGCGGTCGGACGGACGAAGGCAGTCACAGGCGGGATCTCGCTCGATGAATCGGGCCGCGTGATTCCGGCGGAATCGGAGTTCGTGATTCAGGCGGGTGGCCTCACGAGCGACAAGGACCGGCGCGACGGCTACGTGCGGAGGCGGATCCTCGTCACCGACTCGAACCCCACGGTCGTGCTCAAGCCGACGGCGCTGCGCGGCCTCGCGCTCCCCCTCCCGACGACCGGTGCGAAGACGTTCGATCTCATCGGCGACCTGACCGTCAAGGGCGTCACCCGTCCCACGACCTGGCGCGTCAACGCCACCTTCGCCGGGGACACCGTCACCGGTACGGCGGCCACCGCGTTCACCTTCAGCGATTTCCACCTCGACCAGCCCCGCGTGCGCGTCGTCCTCAGCGTGGCCGATACGATTCGGCTCGAGTATGACTTCAGGATGGCCGAACAGGCGGATTGACTTTCGGGTTTTCTTCGGTAAGTTGGGAACCATCCTCTGACGGATGGTTCCCCGCCATGGCCTCGCTCGAATCCCGCCTCAAGACCCTCATGACCCTCGCGCAGGACGACCGGGATTCGGCCACCGACCGGCCGCTCCCGCCGAGGCTTCGGCATACGGAAGAGGTCGGTGCGCTCCGCCCGCTCAACATCCGGAACCTCAGGGTTGGCAGCGGACGCCGCCGACTGCTCCGGATCCTGATGACCAACGCCTGCAGCTACAACTGTCACTACTGCCCGATGCGGCGGGACCGGAACATGCCGCGCACGCTCCTCAAGCCGGAAGAGCTCGTGCGCATCTTCATCGGGGCGCTGGCGCGGGACTGGTGCGACGGGCTCTTCCTCACCACCGGCATCCCCGGCCGGCCCGTGAAGGTCATGGATGACCTGATCACCGCGCTCGAGATCATCCGGGAGCGCCACCGCTTCGGCGGGTACATCCACGTGAAGATCGTGCCGGGCGCGGAGCCGGCGCAGATCGAGCGCATCACTGCGCTCGCCACGCGCGTCTCGGTCAATCTCGAGGCGCCGTGCGGCGCTACGCTCTCGCAGATCGCTCCCGAGAAGGATCTCGATGTGGCGCTCGGAGCGCTCGAGCAGGCGCGGGCGCAGATCACGCGGAATCGCGAGGAGTATCGCGCGGGGCGGCCCCGGGATCCGCTGCATCCGGGCGGCGCGGCGGGGATGACGATGCAGTTCGTGGTCGGCGCCACGTCGGACACCGACAGCGACATCATCAGTCGCGTGAGCGGCATCTATGCCGGCGGCGGGATGCATCACTCGCAGTTCAGCGCGTTCCGTCCCATCAGCGAGACGCCGCTCGCCGAGACGCCGGCGGCCCCGGCGCTCCGGGAACATCGGCTCTATCAGGCGGACCATCTCCTGCGGGACTACGGCTTTGCCGCCGATGAAGTCGTCTTCGACGCCACCGGCAATCTGCCGCTCGCGCACGATCCGAAAACGGCGTGGGCGCTGGCCAACCCAGATCGCTTTCCGGTCGAGATCAAGACCGCCTCACAGGATGAGCTGGCTCGCGTACCGGGTATCGGGCCGCTGAGTGCACGCCGCATCGTGGCCGAGCGAAGCGCAACCGTCTATCGCGGGCTGGGAGATCTTGGCAGGATCGGCGTCGTCACCGCACGCGCCGCCGGATTCATCACCCTCAATGGCCGCCGGCTGCAGGACCACCGCTGGGCCGAACAGCTGGGATTCTGGGCGCCGGAGGAGGAAGCCGGGATGTATCACGGATTGTACGAAGTGAGTCCGGGAACGTTCCGGTAGGGGCCCCCAACTACCTGCCCATCCATGTGGGAATGGTTCTCCGGGCTCGACCCGATCCTGCAGGCGCTCATTGCGGGCGGTATCACCTGGGGCATCACCGCCATCGGTGCTGCCACGGTGTTCCTGAAGCAGGCGCTTCCGCAGCGCCTCCTCGACGCCATGCTCGGCTTCGCGGCGGGCGTCATGATCGCGGCGAGCTTCTGGTCGCTCCTCGCACCAGCCATCGATCTCGCCGAGGCACGAGGTGGGCCCTCCTGGCTCCCGGCGGTCGTCGGGTTCCTGCTGGGCGCGGCGTTCCTCCGGGTATTCGACCAGCTCCTTCCCCACCTCCATCCCGACCTCGCCGAGTTCAATCACGTGGAGGGAGTGCACGTGCGGCTCCCGCACACGACACTCCTCGTCCTCGCAATCACGCTGCACAACATTCCGGAAGGACTTGCCGTGGGCGTTGCGTTCGGCGGCGCCGCCGGCGCGGAGGCGATTCAGGGCGTCTCGCTGACTGCGGCGGCCGCGCTGGCGATGGGCATCGCCATCCAGAACCTTCCTGAAGGTGTCGCCGTGGCAATGCCGCTCCGCCGCGAGGGAAACTCGCGGCTCCGCGCCTTCTGGTACGGGCAGCTCTCCGCGGCGGTCGAGCCGATCGCAGCCGTCATCGGCGCCGCTGCCGTGTCGCTCATCTCGCCGATCCTGCCGTACGCGCTCTCCTTCGCGGCGGGAGCGATGCTTTATGTGGTGGTGGAGGAACTGCTGCCGGCGGCACAGCGGAGCGGCCACACCGATCTCGTCACCTCGGCGACGATGATCGGGTTTGCGGTGATGATGCTGTTGGATGTGGGGCTCGGCTAGCCGGCGTCACCGCAGGCTCGCTGCCCAGCGCTCCGTCGTCTCCGCGACCTCGTCCAGGACCGCGGCGTCGGTCCGCCCCGACGACTTCAGGACGCGGAAGCTGTGGTCCGCCCCCTCGAGCCAATGCATCGTCCAGCTCGGCCCAACCCGTTGAAGTACCTGCTCCATCAGGTCCCGATCGCACAGTTTGTCGCGCGTTCCGTTGATGCAGAGAACCGGGATCGTGATCGAGGCGAGATGCGCGTCCCGCAGCTTCTCCGGTTTTCCAGCCGGATGCAGTGGATACCCGAGCAGCAGAAGGCCGTCGCACGCGAAGCCCTTCGCCACCAGCATGGAAGCGGCGCGGCCGCCCATGGATCGTCCGCCGATCACCAGCGCGCCCGGATCGAGCTCGGCTCTGGCACGAGCCACCACGGCACCGATGCATCCTTCCAGGACAGGCATCTGATCGGGTCGCCCCGAGCCGCGCTCACGATAGGGGAAATTGAACCGCACGACATTCAGGCCGATCGAACGGAACCGGCCTGCGAGCGCGGACATGCCCTGGTCGGATTTATGTCCGCCGGCGCCATGCGCAAACACGAACGTGGCGGCGGGACGGACCGTGGTCGCCGGCTCGAAGATCGCCCGCGTCTCGAGTCCTTCGAGACCGATTCGCCACTCAGCCGCGGTCATGCGGCGCCTGCCGCCGTGGTCATCCCTTCGGCCTGAGCCATTCCTCGAACGGACGAAAGCCCCGGAGGCGCTGCAGATCGGGATCGATGTGATTGTTGTTGTCGTACCCGATGCCTTCGGTCACCGCCTGGTGCAGGAGCCGGACCGCGTCTTCGCGACGCCCCAGCACGGCGGCGATACGCGCCCGCGCCTGCGTCTCGAAGCCGAACGAATACCGGTGCGCCGCCGCCGCGAGCCACCTGTCCTCGAGCGCGGCGGCCGCGGTGTCGCCCATTGCGGCCGCCGCCACCCCGGTCAGGTGGTGCGCCGCAACGAGCACCACACCCCGGAGTCCTTCCTCTCTCGTGAGCGCCGATGCGATGCTGCGCGCCCGGTCGTTCCGGCCCAGGCGGTAAAGCGCGCGCGCCATCTCCAGACGCTGGCGTGGAACCCTCCTCAGAGTGTCCGGCGCCTGCTCGTAATGCGCGACGGCACGCTCCAGCAGCGCTGCGGCGGCATTCCCGTGCCCATGCGCCCGAAGCTCGTCGAACGCGAGGATGTGCAGGGAAAGCCCGAGCGCATCCCATCCCGGTGCCGGCGAAACCGAGAAGCCCCGTGAAAGTATCGCATCGAGCTCGTCGATCCGGCCCAGCGCCGCGAGCGCGCGGACCTGGTAATTGAGCCCTCGCGTATCCTTCGGCAGGCGAGCTTCCACGTCGAGCCCGATCGCAAGCTGGCGGTCGTAATCACCCGCCATGTGAAGCGCCATCGAGAGCATGCTCCAGTAACCCGGCATTCCGGCGATTTCATCGCGCTCCGGATCCACCGCGTCGAGCGCAGCAATCGCTTCGCGCGGGCGGTTGAGACCGATGGCAGCGCGCGGAAAGTAGTAGCCGGCCATCATCGATCCGGGGGCAAGCTCGGCTGCCCGGCGCGCTGCGGCGTAGCGGGCCGAGAGATCGGATCCCAGCTCATGCCGGAGAAAATCCAGCGTTGCCTGCTCGTAGGGCGTCATCGTCGAACGGAAAGGCTCCAGTATCCGCACGAGCGAATCGACGACCCCGAGCCTGACCTGTCCAAGGTGCGAAAAGGCCCCATAGATCAGCGGGAGATGGAACGTCGTGTCCTGCCGGTATGCCGCGAAGAACGCCTCGTTGGCCCGGTCGCCTTCGCGCGCGTAGAGGAAATCGAGCCCTTCCGCAAATGCCTGGTACGTCGCGTAGGAGGGTGGGATGCTTCCGGCGCGCACGGCCGCCGCGATGCGCCGATCGAGCTGCGCCGCAAGCGCGCCCAGGACGGATGCGCCGAGGGACCCCATCACGTCGGCGCTGCGGGTGACGGGCCCCTTCGCGTCGCGCACGGTGGCGAGCACGTCTCCCGTCGCCCCGTCGACGATGCGGGCGGCCACGATGAGCGTATCGCCGACCTGCCGGTACACTCCGACGACGGCGAGTGCCGCGCCGGATGCGGCAGCCGCCTTCCGGATCCGATCGGGCGACCCGGCCGAGCCCGCCGGGACACTGGGAACGACCGTTGCCGTGCCCGCCCGGCCGATTGCCTGAATCACCGCTTCCGCCGCGGCCCGGTCGATTCCATGCGGGTCCGGGACTCCCGCGAGATTCTCGAACGGAAGCACGATCACGCGACCGGGATCTTCGGTCATGCTCGCCGGCAGCGCCGATCGCGCAGCGAGCGCTGCGAGCGCGATCCCGAGCGCGCCGACTGCAGTCGCCGCAAGGCGGCGTCGCCTGCGCCAAGACCCCGGCGCTTCCCTCGGTGCCGGGAGCGGCGCGCCTGCGAGCACTGCGTTCCTGACTGCATCCGAGGCGATTTCGTAATGCGAGGAATCAGCCGAGGGCTTGAGGAGCCGCCGGCCGACCAGCTCACCGACAGCGGCCTGCACCCCCTCCTCGTCCATGCCGGTCGATGCGGTCAGCTCCGGGACATCCACCCTCGGACGCCGCGCCGCCGCTTCGATCGCGTGCCGGGCCTCGGAGGACAGTCGCTCGAGTCGCGTCCGGACGAGACTCAGTGGGAGCGGCAACGACGCAGGCCCGCGACCTTTCGACAGGCGCCATAGCCCGTTCTGGTCGACCGACAGCACCCCCGCATCGGCGAACGCCGATATGCAATCGGTGATCCGGAGCGGGTTGCCCTCGGTCTCGGTCACGAGCATCGCGGCAAGGCGCTGCCGGTCGCCTGCGGCGATCGGAACCATCGAGGCGATCATCACTTCGACCTGGCCGACGTCGAGGGGCTGCAGCTTCACGCGTCGACTGCCGGGCGACTCGCGAAACGCCCGCCCCCACTCGGTTCCCGCGAGTCGCCCCGGCTCGGCGGTCAGCAGGACGAGGACGTTTCTCGGCGGACGGCGGATCAGGTGCGAGACGAGCGGACGCAGACCGGGGCACATGTCCGGCGCATCGTCGACGAGCACCACGATCGGCATCTCCTCCGCCACCGCGGCAATCGCCTCGATGGTGGCCGCCGGCAGATCACCCGCGCGATCCGGCGCCGCGAGTGGCCACCGCTCGCCCAGCTCGGGGAGGATCGTCGCGAGTGCGGAGAGGGCCCAGGGAGCGGCGGCGCCGAGTCCGGGCGCACTCGCGAGCGGGATGAGGAATCGCCGCTCCGGCGATGCCGCCTCCCCGTCGCAGTCGCGTGGCGACTCCAGTACAAGAACGCGCCCGCGCCCGGGGAGTGCGCGCAGGAAGTCGGCGCAGAGCCGTGTTCGGCCAACCCCGGATTCCCCTTCGATCGCAACGGCTATACCGCTGGCGCGCGCGTCGCTCCATGCCGCGTGAAGTGCGGCGAGCTCGGCATCGCGGCCGACCAGGTCGGGTGTGAAGAAGGCGGCGGAGCCCGGCTGGTGAGTGTGGGCCGGCGCGGGACTGCGGTGGAGAACCTCGACGATCTCCCGGATTGCCGACGGCAGATCTCGGCCCGTCTCCGCCCGAAAGCGCGTCGCGAACTCTGCATGCCTCTCGAGTGCCTCGGTGGCCCGGCCCGACCGATCGAGAGCGCCCAGCAGGTGGATGTGGGCTCGCTCATCGACTGGAAGGAGCTCCGACCACCGCTCCGCCCACCCGAGCTGATCTGCCAGCGACTCCGATCCGCCGGCCAGACGCTGGAGGATCCCGGCGAGGCGGGCACGCAGGCGCGAGCGCTCGCCTTCGAGCCACGTGCGGAACGGCTCCGCGCCGAGATCTTCCGCGAACGGAAGCAGATCCCCTTTCCATAGTTCGACCGCATCCGCGAGTTCTCCGCGCGACGCGTGCCGCTCGAACTCGACCGCGTCGATCGTCAGCGCCGAAGGTGCGATCGACACGATCTCGTCATCGCTCACGATCAGCTCCGGCGCCGCCTTCCGGATGCTCGCCAGCGCCTGCCGGAGCGACTGGCGGGCGTGCGCGTCGTCCGAGTCTCCCCAGAACGCCGCCGCGAGCTCCTCCCGGCGCGCCGATGGGCGCGAGCCGAGCCAGGCCAGCACCGCAAGCTCCTTGCGGCGGCGGCGAAGCAGCTCCCCGGCCGGCGACTCGAGCCGCAAGTCACCCAGAACCGTGAGCCGCAGGCCGTTTGACGCCGGACTCACGCCCGGTTGCGCCTGCCGATCGAGCTTCGACGGAAACCCGCTTCCTTCTCCGCCATCCGGATACGAGTCCATGGATCGCTTTGCCTATTTCACGTTGCGACTGCGCCTGCAGGATCCGCCCATCCCGGCGACCGGGGTCATCGAGGACCTCACGACCGGCGAAAAACGGGAATTCACCGGGGTTGAAGAGCTGATCGAGCTGCTCGGCGCTGGTTTGTCGGGATCGTCCAAGATGCGACCCGGGACAGGAGTCGGCCAGACCTCCGGAGTAGTGGCGGGCCCGGAGGTTCCAGAGTAATGGGCGCAACGCTCTGGTCGCGGACCAGGTGCATTCACGGCCTGATTCCGGTGATTGCCATCGGCGCGGCGGCCTGCGGCGACGGGCCGGTCGAGCCGTTGCCCGGCGGCGGCGAGGTGCTGGTCATCGCCCCGTCCGCATTGCTGCTGGCGGAGCCAGGCGCCAGCCACGCCATCAAGGTCTACCGGGTGGATGCCGACGGCGACTCGACCCTCGTCGATGCCACGTTCCAGAGCTCCGATCCATCGGTCGTATCGATCGCGCAGGGCGGTATCGCGACCGGTGGGACCGCGCTCGGATCGGCACAGATCATCGCCACCAGCGGCGAGCTGATCTCTGCGCCGATCCTCGTCCTTCGGGCTACCCCGGCCGCCGGCGCTCTGCTCGTCGCCGATTCACAGGTGGTCGGGGGTGTCGAAGCGGTCGACCCGGCGGCCACCTATGGGCCGGGCTGGCGATACCGGGTGCGGCTTCGCGGGGTGAATCCGGCTGTCGGCCAGGTCGTTCTCGCGACTGGCGGCGCTCCCATCGGCGGGCGGGTCGCGAGCGTCGGCACCGCGGGGGCCGACACCGACGTCGTGCTCGAGCAGCTGACGCTCGATGAGATGTTCGAGTCGCTGTCGGTTCGCCAGCAGCTCTCTCTCGCGCACGCCCGCGTCGAGATCCCGGATGAGCTGCGGCAGTCGTTCCGCATTTCGAAGACCCGCGACGGCGGGCTCCGGCTGACCCCTCGCGACGGACGAGGCACCGTCCGCGCGGCCGCAGCGAGACCGGCGCCCGGCATGGCTGCGGTCGAGCAGGAGTTTCAGATCGGCTCCTTCACCTGCAAGGCCGAAGTACCGCCGCTCTTCACCTTTCCCCTTTCGCTCGACATCGTCTCGCTCGAGCTCGACCACACCCTGTCACTCGATCTCGTGATCGAGAATGCCGCGGTCGAGCGCGTTGTCGTCGAAGGGGGAATTGCTCCGAGGCTTTCGGCAAAGCCGCTCCTGACCGCGGCGCTCGAAGCGAAGGCCGAGTGCAAGGACGAGCTTGCCGTCTTCATCCTGCCGATCGGCGGGGCGCTGTCGACCGTGGTTGGCGGCCAGGTGCCCGCCGGTATCGGATTCGAGATCGGAGCGAAGGCCAGCTTCGGCCAGCTCGGCTTCGACGCCTTCCTTCAGGCGGCAGTCTCGGCGGAATTCGGCATCGACTGTGCCGGAGGATGCCGGATCATCACGGACATCGGGGGCGAGGCGCCGGACGGGTACTTCAAGCCCGTGCTGCCGGACCTGAATTCGGATGTGCGCTTCGAACTGTCCGCGAGCGCCTTCGCCTGGGCGGAGCTGTCGCTCGGGAGCCCGCTGCTCGAATCGCTCCGGTTCAAGACGGTCGAGCTGAAGGCCGGCCTCGAGCAGAAGATGGATCTCGCGACGCGCGCGACCCAGGCGGACGATCCGGCGTATGCCTCGAACTATTCGCTGAAACCGGTCCTCGAGGCGAAGGCCGCGGCGACCCTCACGCCCATCGCGAATCTTCTCCGGATCAATCTCGCCACGCTGACCTTCGCACCGGAGCTGCCGACGCTGGCGCAGAGTCCGCGCGGAACCCTCGCGATCACGCCGGCGACTGTTGCAGCAGGCAGCGGAGCCGCGCTCGGCGAACAGGCGACGTTCACCGTAACGCTCACCGACGTCGGCTACCTCGGTGCCTACGCGGTCGAAGGCATCGAGATCCGGTGGCGAAGGACGAGTGGCACGACGGTGACCCTCGAGCCCGGCCGGCCCGGGTGCACCGACCTTTCCGCCACTCAGGACCAGCTGACCTTCACCTGCGCGACCGACTTCCTCGCTGAGCATGCAGGGGCACAGACGTTCTACGCCTTCATCAGGACCCGGATCTTCGGCGTGCCGGTCCCCGTGCCGCTGGAGGTCTCGCCGGACGGGAAGGCGACCGTCACGGTCACGGGCGGAGCGGTGTCGGTAACTCCCTCGACCGTCACGCTCTCCCCGGGAGAAACTCAGGAGTTCTCCGCTGCGGTCGCCGGCGGCGGCGCCCAGGCCGTGACGTGGTCGGCGACGGGCGGCACGTTCACGGTATCCGGCAATTCGATCCTGTATACCGCCGGCGACACACCGGGATCGTACTCGGTCACGGCGACGAGCGTGGCCGCGCCCGCGTTCAGCGCGAGCGCCGCGATTACGATCGCGGCTTCGGCAGGCGGGAGCGCGACGCTGGTCAACGTCGGAGGATTCGCGCAGTCCTTCGTCCAGTTCCCCGGCTCCACGCCCTGCAATGACATCGACGAATCGAGCGAGCAGGAGGCGTTCTCGGCATCCCGGACATTCACCTCGCAGTGCGCCGGGACCTGGACCTCTCCGCCGACCGATGTTCCCGCGACCCTCAGCGCCTCGGCCAGCGGAAACGTGACGTATCAGCTGAGCCTCGACGGCAACGCGCTTCGGTCCGTGACTGCCGGTGGGAACGCGACGGCAACGGCCTCGGGACAGGGCCAGCCGAACGTCATCCTGGGCGGGAAGGGTGAGACCCATTCCGCGGATGTCTGGTTCGACTTCGAGGTGCAGGGCACGGTCACGGTTACGCTCTCCGGCCAGGTATCGAGCTCGAGCAGCACCACATTCGAGTCGCCTCGTGCGTTCGTTTCGCTCGACCGGCACTCCAGCGGGACGATCTACTTCGCCGAGCAGGGCGGCGTCGGGACGACCCTCACGCTCGCTCCGGGCAGGTACACCCTGCGGGGAGACGCCTTCGCAGATGCCTCGGTGTCGCTGCCGGATCGCACTTCCGGCAACTCCAGCGCGAGCTTCAGCGTCACGATGACCGTAAATCCATGACGTGAGGACGACGATGCGTGAAGACGGTTTCGGCAGCGCGGCGCTCCTGATTCTTGTGTGCGCCTGCGGTGACGGCCCAACGGATCCGCCACCGGCTGGAAATACCACGGCACTCGTCATTGCGCCCGGTGCCCTGCTGCTGCCCGCGCATGGCACCACGGCGTCACTCGAGGCTTACGCCGTCGACGCGGACGGTGACAGCACGCGCGTCGAGGCGACGTTTCGGAGCTCCGATCCCACGGTTGTATCGATGGACGCGGATGGCGTCGCGGTCGGCGGTGCGGCGATTGGTTCCGCGCAGATTGTCGCCACCAGCGGCGAGCTGACGTCGCCGCCGATCCTCGCGCTCCGTGCGACCCCGTCAACCGGCGCCCTGCTCGTCGCCGACTCCCAGGTGATCGGCCCCGTTCAGCCGGTGGATCCGTCCGCGCCTTACGGCGTCGGACGGGAAATTCGCGTCCGCCTCCGTGGGATCTCACCAGCGGTCGGCCAGCTCGTCATCGGCACGGGCGGAGCACCAGTGGGCGGGCGGGTGGTCAGTGTCTCAGCCCCTTCGGGAGACGCCGAGGTGGTGCTGGCGCTGGTGCCGCTCGGCGAGCTGTTCGCGGAGATCTCGATCAACGAGCGCCTGCCCCTGACCGGAGCGCTCCCGACGGAATCCAGTTCGGATCGCCACGGTGTGCGATTGACGCGGACCGCGGGTGGGAGCATCCGATTCGCGGCGCCGGCCGGCGCGCGGTATCAGGCAGCAGCGACCGGCACGATTGCTTCCGCCGGACGGATCGAGCAGGAATTCGATCTCGGCCCGTTCAAGTGCAAGCTCGAAGTGCCTGCTCCACTCGTCGTGCCGATCACCATGGGCACGTTCAGTGGAGACCTCAACGAGGCACTCGCCCTCGACCTGCTGGTCGAGAGCGGCGTCGTGCGGCGCTTCGTCGTGAACGGCACCATCCGTCCCACCCTGACCGTCGCGCCCCGGATCACGGCGGCGCTCGAGGGCAAGGCTGAGTGCAAGTACAAGATCCGGGAGTTCCCGCTTCCGGTCGGCGGATTCCTCTCGCTCTTCTTGGGAGGCCAGGTGCCCCTGGGCATCGGCTTCGAGCTGGGAGCAAAGACGACGCTGGGCCAGCTTGGCGCGGACGTGACGTTCGCGTCCACCATCGCAGCGCAGGTGGGCTTCGATTGCACGGCAGCCTGCCAATGGGTTCAGGAGTTCGACGGCACCGCGCCCACCATCACGGTCACCCCGGTCATCCCGAACCTGGCGACCAGCACACGCCTGGAGATGGGTGTGAGCGTCTTCGGCTGGGCTGACCTCACACTCGGCCTCACCCTGTGGGAGGATGAGACGACCCGGGTCAAGCTCCTGAGCGCCAAGGCGGGCCTGGAGCAGAAATTCGAGCTGGCCTCGGCTGATGCGCAGGCGGCGGATCCGGCGTATGCGTCGAGCTACGGGCTCAAGCCTGTCATCGAGGTGAAGGCCGGGGCCGAGTACGCGCCGCTCGAGAACCTGCTGCAGGTGACTCTGACCCTGTTCACCTATGCGCCAGAGCTCGATCCGATCTCGCGAAGCGCGCGGGGCAGCTTCACGATCACTCCCGCATCCGTGGCGGCCGGCGACGGCTCCCAGCTCGGCGACATGGCCACCTTCACCGTCACCCTGACCGACGCGACCTATCTCGGCGCCTATGCCATCGAGGCGGTCCAGATCCGCTGGCGACGCATGGTCGGCGAGACGGTGGTGCTCGAGTCGGGGCGTCCGGGCTGTTCCGATCTCGAGGCCGCCCAGGACCAGCTCACCTTCACCTGCCAGACCGACTTCCTCGCCGAGCACGCCGGGGCGCAGACGTTTCACGCCTTCGCGCGGACCCGGATCTTCGGCGTGCCGGTGCCCGTGCCGCTCGAGCTCGCCGCGGACGCGAGAGCCGTCGTCACGGTCGGCGAGCCGTCACTTCTCCGGTGGACGTTCGATCTCGACAACGATGGGTGGGAGGAAGGCGTCTCTGGCGACGGCACGGTATTTCACCTCGGACGGGAAGGCGGCGTGCTCAAGCTGCACGGAGTCGACGAGGCCGTCGGCGAGCCGAACGCCTGGATCTACAAGGCGATCGACCTGCCGCCCGGGGCGCAATCCCTCGCCGTCCGCGTGAGCGCACACGACCGCGATGGCGCCACTGTCGCGTGGCGGCTCCGCCTGGTGGATGCCGGCGGAACGTCGCATACGCTGCATGGGTGGGAAGTGCTCACCGGGGCGGAAGGCGTGCATCTCTGGGTCGATCGCAGCGCCTCGATCGCGGCGTGGGCCGGAACGCCGGTGACCGTGTACGTCGAGCAGGATGACAACGGCCAGCACGAGCACGAGCATTTCTACATCAGCGAGATCTCGATCATCGAATGAGTGCCGGAACCTCGCGGTGCGTCACCTGATCCGGTCTCCCGTCAGCAGATCGAGCCGCGAGGGACCTCCTCGTCGAGAAGATCCCTCGCCCTGATTCGTATGACGAACCTGCCGTCCGGCTGCCTGCGAGCTCAGGCCGCGTAGCAGTACCCGCACCCGAGTTCCTGCGCGCGTCCCACCGCATACACGCCCGACGGCACGAGCTGCACGCCCGGATGCAGTGCCTCCACCCATTCCTTGCGCACGGCAGCGGCGTCGAGGTTGCGCGCCTTGGCGACACCGGAGCTGTAGACCGTCATGGCCACATCACAGGCACCGACGAGCACCCCCGAGGCGAGCAGCTCGGTGATCCCGAGACCCGCGATCGGCAGGCCTTCGATCTTGGCATAGGGATTCTTCGTGGCCGGCGCGCCGTTGGCGTTGACGTGGAAGACCTTCCCGAACTCGTACTTCTCCCACATCGAGTCCTGAATGGCGAGGCCGAGCGAGTGATGCCGCAGGATGATCATCGCCGATACACCGTCGTCCGCGCCGTGGGTCGCGGCGGTGGTGTTCAGGTAGACGCGCGGCCAGATGGCGACCATCCCCTCTCCCGCGGCGGGCGAGTCGAACACCATGCGGTGCTTGCCCTTGAGCTTCCCGAACCACGCTTCGAGCTGCGGGTCGGTGGAACGGCTCGCGGAATCGGCGGCGGCGGCGAGTGGAGCAGGAATGGCGCTGCCGATGCCGAGCGCGGCGGCTCCGGCTGCGACACGACCGAGGAATCCCCTCCGGGGGGTGAGCATCGGGTCGGACATTGCGTACCTCCAGATGGCTTCGGACTGGCGAACAGGGAATGCGATGCCAACTTACGGCATGGCCCGGATTTGGAAAGAGGGCCGAGCGGGCCCCCGTCATGAAGGCGCGCGAGTTCGGGCCGGGACGACATTTCCCTGAACGGCCAGCGTCGAAATCAGGTTCCCGATGCGCCAGCGACGCAGTCGCCACCCACATACCCGGATACCCCGAGGCGCCGAGCGGTGAGCCGGCGGGAGATTATCGTGATCGGCGGTGGGCTCGCCGGCCTCGCCGCCGCGGCCCGCCTCATCGAGAAGGGTCATTCCGTTACCCTCCTCGAAGCGCGCGATCGGCTCGGCGGCCGAGCCTGGAGCATCGAGCGCCCGGGACGACCGCCGGTCGAGCTCGGCGCCGAATGGGTTGCCGACGAGGGTATCGTGCGCGCGCTCTGCCGCGATCACGGAATTCAGCTCGTTGCTGCGCACGGCACATGGCTCAGGCGGGCCGGAATCGGATGGCAGGGTCTCGATTCGCTGCCGGACCTGAACGAGGATCTGATCGGACGGATGCGGGTGAATCGTGGTGAGGACCGCACGCTTGCTGCCGCGCTGGCCGACTGTTGCGGAGCAGGCAGCCTCGCGGAGGCGCGTTCCCTCCTCCTCTCGTACGTGGAGGGCTTTCACGCGGCGGATCCGGACCGGATCAGCGCTCACTGGCTCGCCGAAGTCGAGGCCGAACACTCGGCCGGCACCGCGACGCTCCGCATGCCCGGCGGTACCGGCGAGCTCGTACGGAGGCTCGTACAGGCTCTCGGAGATGCGGCGGTGCACCTCGAGGCGCCGGTACATGCCATCCGCTGGCGGAAGGGCCATGTGAGCGCAGTCGCGGATGCCGGCCGCTGGGATGCCGAGGCGGCGATCGTGACGGTGCCGCTCCCTGCGCTGAGGGCGAGCCCCGGCGATTCCGATCAGCTGCGCTTCGATCCTCCACTCATGGAGGTCCGTGCGGCGGCGCGCCTGCTCGAAATGGGCGCCGTCATAAAGCTTGGCCTGGAATTCCGCGAAGCGTTCTGGCAGTCGATCGACCCGCTTCGCGAGGTGCTGTTTCTTCACGGCTTTGGCCAGCCATTCCCGACGTGGTGGACCGCTCTCGATCCTGCCGAGGCTCGGCTCACCGGATGGGCCGGCGGCCCGGCCGCCGTTCGGCTGGCGGCAGCGGGAAGGGACGAACTGGTGGCTGCGGGCGTCGCGTCACTCGCCGGCACGATCGGCCTTTCCAGGTCGGAGATCGCCGATCAGCTCGTCGATTCGTATTTTCACGACTGGAACGGCGATCCCCTCGCACGAGGCGCGTACTCGTATGTCGGCGTCGGAGGGTTGCATGCGCATGAAACCCTGTCACGTCCGATCGAAGGCACGATCCATCTTGCGGGTGAAGCGTGCGCTGGCCACGGGCTGAATGCGACGATGGACGGAGCGATCGAATCGGGCCGGCGTGCCGCGGACTCCATCGGGTGACGTGCAGGTCCCGAAGCTCTCGGCGTCTCCCCGGTTGTCCCGTGGCTGTGGCATCATTCACCCCGAACCACCCCTGCCATGCGCACTCGCAACCTGCTTGCAGCGATCGCACTCCTCGCGGCCTGCGGCACGACGGATCCATCCGACGAAGGCCTCCGCTTCGCCACCGCGGGGTCCCGGTTCGAGCCGGGAGGATCGATCACGGTCGAGTTGTCGAACGATTCGGACAAGACCGTGGGCTACAACTTCTGCCAGCGGTTCTGGGAGCGGAATGTCGGAGCGGAATGGGAGCGATTCGAGGAGATGATCCTCTGCACACCTGCCTTCGACCAGCTCCCGGCCGGTCAGACGGCCGAGGCGACACTCGGCGTTCCATACGGACTCGTGCCCGGCACCTGGCGCGTCAGCGCCGCCGTGATGCTCGATGACGATTCCGGGCCGATCCTGAGCAACGAGTTCGTGATCGAGCTGGGCGAGCAGCGGTGACCGCGGAGATCATCCGGCCCGCAGTTCTCGAAGACCTTTCCGCGATCCACACGCTCGCCGAGCGGCTCGCCGATTTCGAGCTCCCGCCGGGACGCACGGCGCGGGAGATCGCGCGCGCCGACCATCCGATCCTGCTCGCCCAGCTGCAGCAGCCCAGTGAGCACGTGCTCTTCCTGTACGCAGAGGACCGCGCGGGCACGCCCCTCGGGACGATCTTCGTCAACACCCGGCTCGACTACTTCACGCAGCAGCCGGTCGCCTACATCGAAGTGCTCGCCGTGAGCGAAGCCGCCGCCGGCCGCGGCCTGGCGCGCCGCCTCATGCAGCGCACCGAGGATTGGGCCCGCGCCCGCGGCTGCACCCGGGTCGACCTCAACGTCTTCTGCGCGAACCGCCGGGCACGCGGGTTCTACGAGCACCTCGGATTCCGGGAAGAAACCGTGAGATACGTGAAGGACATTGGCTAGCGAGGCCATCGACTCCGTTGCGGCCCTACGCAGTCTTCCGATACCGCCACACCGCCAGCCCGAAGAACCCCGCGGCGAACGCCCCCAGAATCGCGACCGGTCGCACGACCTCGGCCGCGCCCGCCCCCTTGATGAGGATCGCGCGCGTGACTTCGACGAAGTGCTTCACCGGGTTGAGCTCCGCGACGACGCGCACCCACTGCGGCATGCTGTCCACCGGAGTGTAGAGTCCGCTCATCAGGAGGTAGATCATCATGATGAAGAAGGTGACGAACATCGCCTGTTGCTGGGTGTCCACCGCCGTCGAGATGAGCAGGCCGATGCCGAGTGCAGCAACGAGATACAGCGCGGCGATGGCAAGGAGGAGCACGAGGCTTCCGCGAATGGGCATGCCGAACACGGCCGCGCCGAGGCCGAGGCCGAGCGCGAGCTCGGCCATGCCGAGAACCCAGAAAGGAAGGAGCTTCGCGCCGATGAATTCGGCGCGCGATATCGGGGTCACGTTGAGCTGCTCGAGCGTGCCCAGCTCCTTCTCCCGGGCGATGTTCTGCGCGGTGAACAGCGTCCCGACGAGCGTCACGAGTGCAACGAGGATTCCCGGGACCATGTAGTGCCGGTAGTCGAGCTCGGCGTTGAACCACCCGCGCGTCCGGATGTCGATCGCCGCCGGCTGAACGGTTTCTGAGGCGGCCACGGCACCCCGCTCCTCCGAGAACCGCCGGATGATGCGCTGCGTGTACGACTGCACGATCCCTGCCGCACTCCCCTTCTCCGCGTTCAACTGGACCTGCACGTGCGCGCCTTCCCCGCGCTCCAGGTCGCGCTCGAAGCCCCGTGGTATGGCGAGCACCATCGTCGCCTCGCCGGAGAGGAGCGCGCCGTCGGCCTCGCGCATCGAGCGCGGCGAGGCCAGCACCCGGAAATGGGGCGATGCCGTGAACCGCCGCACCAGCGCGCGGGAGGCCGCGGTGGCGTCGAGGTCCACTACCGCCGTTGGCGTGTCGTGGATCGCGAACGTGGCCGCGTTGGCCAGGATCACGAGCTGGATGAACGGGACCAGCAGCACCTGCGCCAGCGATGCGCGGTCGCGCACGAGGTGCAGTACCTCGACCCACGCCAGGTAGAGAATCCGCCGCATCGTCAGTCGAGCCGCACGCGGAAGGAGCGCATGCTCGCGGCCAGGAGGAATGCGGTCATGCCGACGAGCACGAGCGTCTCCTGCCAGAGGTGGGCGAGTCCGACGCCCTTCAGCATGATGCCGCGCGCGATCTCGACGAACCAGCGAGCCGGGATCACGGCGGAGAGGATGCGCAGCGGCGCGGGGAGGCTTTCGAGCGGGAAGATGAATCCCGACAGCATCACCGTCGGGAGCATCGTGCCGGCCAGCACCGCGGTCATCGCCACGCGTTGCGACGGGGTCCGCGCCGAGATGAGAATGCCGAGGGCGAGCGACGTGATCGTGAAGAGGAGGCCTTCGAGAAGGAGGAGCAGCGCGCTGCCACGAAGGGGCACGTCGAAGATGAGCCGCGCCTCGACGATCACGAGCACCACGGTCGCCAGGCCGACGACGAGGTACGGCGCGACCTTGCCCGCGATGATCTGCTGCGGGTGGAGCGGCGAGACGAGCAGCACCTCCATGGTGCCGGTCTCCTTCTCGCGCGCGAGCGTGATCGCGGTCATGAGCGCCGAAACGATCGTGATCACGAACGCGATCAGGCCCGGCACGAAGAGGTTCGAGCTCTCCCGGGAAGGATTGAACCGCATCCTCACATCGGCTGTGATGGCCGATCCGTCGCCCTCGGCGCGCGCCTCCCTTTCGTATCCCCGGACCACGGCGATTGCGTAGTTCTGCATCGCCGTGCCGGTATTCGGTTCGGCGGCATCGGTGATGACCTGAAGGCGCGCCGGCCCTGCGCCGCCGAGGTGCCCCCCGAAGCCCGGTTCGAACACCACTGCCTGGTGCGCGGCACCGCTGGCGAAAAGGCTGTTCAGTCGCGCCGTGGAGCGCTCGATGGCGACGATCCTGAACAGGCCGGTTGCCGCGAGGCGGCTGCGAAGCTCGAGCGTGGCCGCGTCCGGCGCGGGATCCACGATCGCGAGCCGGATGTCCTCCACATCGGTGCGGATCGCATGGCCGAAGAGGACCACCTGGATCACCGGCATCAGGAGGATCACCGCGAGCGTGCGCCGGTCCCGGAGGATGTGCCGCGCCTCCTTCCGCAGAAGGCCGGCGAGGGCGCCGCGCGCCTTCATGCCGAGGGTCCGGCGGCGACACCTCGCGCCAGTTGGAGGAAGACCTCGTCGATCGAGCCGGCCTCGAAGCGCTCCTTGAGCTCCCGCGGCGTGCCGAGCGCGTCGAGCCGGCCCGCGACCATGATGGCGAGCCGGTCGCAGTACTCGGCCTCGTCCATGTAGTGTGTCGTGACGAATACGGTGGTTCCGCGCGCCGCTGCTTCGTAGATGAGCTCCCAGAACTGCCTGCGCGTGACCGGGTCCACTCCGCCGGTCGGCTCGTCGAGGAACACGATCCTCGGCTCGTGCAGCAGCGCCACGGAGAACGCGAGCTTCTGCTTCCAGCCCAGCGGGAGCGCGCCGACTCGCTGGGCTGCGGCATCGCCGAGCTGGAGCCGCCCCAGCAGCGCGTCCGTGCGCGACCGGATTTCGCCGGCCGGAAGTCCGTAGATGGTGCCGTACAGTCTGATGTTCTCGCGCACGGTCAGGTCGGGATACAGCGAGAATCGCTGGCTCATGTAGCCGATGCTCCGCTTGATCGCCTCGCTTTCCCGGTAGACGTCGTACCCTGCGACCGCGGCTTCGCCGCTCGTCGGCGCGAGCAGGCCGGTCAGGATCCGGATCACGGTCGTCTTCCCCGCGCCGTTCGCGCCGAGAAAGCCGAAGACCTCACCGGCGTGCACGTCGAAGCTGATGGCATCGACCGCCGTGAAGTCCCCGAAGCGGCGCGTGAGGTTGCTCGTCGAAATGGCGAGGGTCCTCATGCCGCTTCGGGCGCACCCATCCGCTGGATGAAAGTGTCCTCGATCGTCGGAGGCGCCGGCGCCACGTCCGCGGCGATTCCCTCCGAGCGGAGAAACGCGACGACCTCACCGGGCACATCCCCGGGCGGTGCATGGCGGCGGTCAGTGTAATGCAGTGCTTCGCCGAACAGATGGACCGTATCGGCATGCGGGTAGCGCCTGAGCGCCAGCAGTGCGCGGTACCGCTCGGCGGCGCGTACCTCGTATACGGTTCCGGCGAATGAACGCGCGACCTCGAGCGGCGTATCGACCCCGAGGAGCCGGCCACGCTGGATGAGCGCGACGCGATCGCAGCGTGACGCTTCATCCATGTACGGCGTCGACACGACGATGGTGAGCCCGCCGCGGCGCAGGCCGGCGAGCAGGTCCCAGAATTCCCGGCGCGATACCGCATCCACACCGGTGGTCGGCTCGTCGAGGAAGAGGATTGCAGGAAGGTGGACGAGGGCGCACGAGAGCGCGAGCTTCTGCTTCATGCCGCCGGAGAGCGCGCCCGCCCGGCGCGAGGCGAAGGGCGCGAGCTGGTGGTAGATCGGCGCGATCGTCGGCATGCCGGCCTCGACCGTCGTGCCGAAGACGGACGCGAAGAAGTCGAGGTTCTCTTCGACGCTGAGATCGGGATAGAGCGAGAAGCGGCCCGGCATGTACCCGACCTTCCGCCGGATCGCCCAGAGGTCGCGGACGACATCGAGGCCCAGCACCGACGCGCGGCCCTCGTCCGGCTCGAGCAGGGTCACCAGGATCCGGAACAGCGTGGTCTTCCCTCCTCCATCCGGTCCGACGAACCCGAACAGCTCGCCGGGCTGCACCTCGAACGAGACACCTTCGAGCGCCGCGACTTCCCCGAAACGCCTGGTCAGGGCTTCGGCGATGACGGCCGGGCCGGTCATTCGGCATCCCCGCCGAAGCGCACATCGGCCGGCATTCCGATCTTGGCGAGACCTTCGGAATTCGCGACGCGGATCTTCACTGCGTAGACCAGGTCGACCCGCTCGTCGCGGGTCTGGATCGGCGTCGGGGTGAATTCCGCCTCGGATGCGATCCAGATCACCTGGCCCGCTAGC
>DASTUP010000166.1:0-13370 GCA_035759585.1 Gemmatimonadales bacterium
CCGCCTGGTAGAGGAGCGCGAGCTCGCGCGACGCTTCGGCCACGCTCAGCACCGAGGCGCTGCTGACCGCGATCTCGATGGCCGCCTTGAGTCGCGACTCGGCCAGCGCAAGCCGCCCAGTCTCGCGGAAGACGCGCCCGATCACCTTGTACGCGTCCGCCTTGTCGATCCGCGAGTCGAGCCGGTCGAAGATGGCGAGGGCGCTTTCCGCGCCGGCGCGGGCCCGGTCGTACTGCTGCTGCGCGAGGAAAACTTCGGCATGGTTGAGGCTGCAGAGGCCCTGGAGGTGCACGTCGCCGGTCTCGGTCGCGAGCGCGTGGCTCTCGCGGAAGTACCGGTTCGCCTCTTCCCACTGCGAGCGGTCGGCGTGCACCATGCCGAGGTTGTGGTAGGCGATCGCCCGGCCCCGGTCATCGCCCACCCATTCGAACGCCTCGAGCGAGCGCGCATAGTGCGCGACCGCGCCTTCGTGATCGCCCTGGATGTTGCAGAGGATGCCGAGGTTCTGCTCGACGCGGCCGCGCAGCGGCGCGTGATCGCCGCCCAGCCGGAGCGCGCGCTGATAGCGCTGCCGGGCGAGGTCCATGTTGCCCATCTCGAAATCGAAGCTCGCGAGCGTATTGAGCGACTCGGCGCCGAGAAGGTCGTCGCCGATCTCGGCGGCCACGCCGAGGCTCCGCTCGCAGAGCTCGCGCGCCGCACCCGCATCCCCGCGCCGCTGGTGCACGACGGCCATCCGCCGCAGCGCTTCGGAATAGGTGGCCCGATCGCTTTCGCGCTCCGCCTGGTCGGCCACGGCTTCATAGCCGCGGAGCGCCTCGTCCAGCGAGCCGCTTCGCTCCTGGCTGATCGCTGCCTGGAGGAACATGCGCGGGCAGCCGGCCCCCTCGACGGGAGCCGGCTGCACGCTCGTGAGCGGTGTGTGTGGGCCGCCCAAGACTCAGTACGCCACGGCGTAGCGCGAGAAGTGATCGATGCTGCCGGTCACCGTCTTCGACCGCGCGGCGTCGCGCGAGAGGATCAGCTCGAGAATCGAGAGCCGCTCGTCGGTGTACACCACGCGCTTCGGAAGCGGAAGGCTGACGCAGTTCGAGTAGCTCAGCGTGAGCTGCGCGGGGCGCTGGAACTCGAGCCCCTCCGGACCGAAGCGTACCGAGTTGGCCCGGCCCGGCATGCGCTCAGCGGTGATCGTCACGGTGCGGTTGAGCGCTCCGGCGGGCACCACGAGCGTGTGCCGGCCCACGGTGATCGTGCCGCCGGCCGCGCCGATGCGCTTCGTCGCGATCGCGTACGGCTCGCTCGAGCAGGTCAGCAGCTGGACGACGCCGGTCGTCGTCTCGAGAACGGTGGACGTCGTCTCGTTCAGCAGCTCGCCGGTGCCGTCGAGGAGCGAGCCGAGCAAGGGGGCTGGCGCCGTCGATTCGTCGACGGAAGGGCCGGTCGTGTCGGAGGAGCAGGCTGCCCCGAAGACGAGCACGGCGGCGAGGAGGACGCGGAACTTCGAGGACCACATGAGGGTAACTCCGTGCTCGGGTGATTGGCATGCGACGGTACCGCGGTCGAATCGACCGCCGGCGACACCAGTGAATGGGCGCCGGTACGCGGGACGGCCCCAGCGATTGCAACCCTCGTGCCCAAGGGTCGATTAGCTGTAGTAGTTTTTGTCGGCTGATGATTTTACGTGGGGTAACATATTGCAGTAATAGCAAATACGGCACTACCTGGAATCAGAAGGCGTCAACTAATCGAACATGTCAACGCCGGAAAAACCGTGGCGCGCAAGCGCGGGTGCGGCTCCCGTACCGCGGCGGCGGATCGGAGGCGTTGCGGCTTCAGGGCCCGTCCACCGGTACGGGTACGAGGCTCGACGTCAGGGTTCCGTTGCCGAGCTGCCCGGTGGCGTTCGCTCCCCAGCAGTAGGTGGCGCCCTCGAACGTGATGCCGCAGGTGAAGTCGTCACCCGCGGCGAGTGTGCGGAAGCTGTGGCCGCCCCCGACAAAGACCGGATCGAGCGTGCCGTCGCCGACGGCATCCACCGTGGTGCCGTCGCCGAGCTGGCCGTGGCTATTGGCGCCCCAGCAGTAGGCGGTCCCACCGGGTGTCGCGCCGCAGGCGTGCTCCGCGCCGACCGTCACGCTCGCGAAGGTGATTCCGTCACCTACCGCGGTGGGCTCCATTTCGGTGAAGCTTGCGCCATTCCCGTGGATATTTCCCCAGCAGTACGCTGCGCCCCCTGCCGTGACACCGCAGAGCAGGGACCATCCGCCGCTCAGTTGCGTGAAGGACGGCGCGCCACCCACTTCGGTGGGCAGGTAGCGTTCTGCACTGTCGCCTTCGGCGGGGCGCGCCCAGCAGAGAAGCCTGCCATCCTCCGCGGCGCCGCAGACCTGGCCGGCACCGGCTGCAATCGAGCGGAACAGATGCTTGCCCTCGACCGGCGCCGGCGTCGTCGCGCAGCGACCATCCTGAAAGTAGAACTCGCTCGAAAACCGCTCTCCGCATTGCGTCAGCGCAGCGGAGCCGTCCGGGATGACTCCGATCCCGAGATAGCCGCCCTGATACACGCCCCAGCACCGGGCGAGGCCGGCTTGGGTGAGACCGCAGGTAATGCCACCGCTGTTCACCACTTCGCGGAATCGCTCTGCCGAACGGACGCCCTGCGGACGCACGTTGCAACTCAGCGCAAATGTCGGGAACGTCTCCCCGCACTGGTCGATGCCGTCGACAGATCCGTTACCAGTGATCCCCCAATCCGACGCACCCCAGCAGTACGCGCTCCCCGTGAGATCGACCGCGCATGCCGTGATTCCCTGATGCATCTTCGCGAACCGGGGCTCTCCCGGCATCGGCGACGGGACGAGCCGTCGCGCTGTATTCCCCGTGCCCAGCTGGCCATAGGCGTTGTCGCCCCAGCAGAGCGCCTCCCCTTCGGCGGTCAATCCGCAGGCGCTCCTGCCCCCCGCAGTCAGCGAAACAAAGCGAAGATCGGAGGGCTCCGTGGGCTCATCGGAACAGGCGGCGAGCGTCAGGGGAAGGACTGCGGTGGGGAAGGCTTTCATGCGATTCCTCCTGGCACGGTCTTCGGTGAGCCGGATTCGGTCGATCGGGCTGGCGTAGGGGAAAGGACGAAGCAGGGTGGCTCGGGGCGCACAGGTGCGGCCGGGCTCGGAACCCCGTCAGGCGGTGCCGCGCCGGTGCCGCCGATACACGTGACGGTAGATGAGGACGTTCAGCAGGACGACGATGACGCCGAGCGCGATCTGGATTCCGGGCGTGAGTCCGCGCGGGTAGAGCACCGGCAGGATGTAGTGCTCGACGAACCCCCCTTCGTATCCTGCAGCGCCACCCTGCCGCCGCAGCCATTTCTCGAGCGGCGTCAGCGGGCAGACCCAGCCGGCAAATGAAATGAGCGCGCCCCACGCTGCAGCCGGGAGGTGGATCCAGACCACCTTCGGCCAGCGCAGGGCGAGCACGCCTCCGAACAGCACGAACAGCACGAAGCAGAAATGGAGGGCGACCACCAGCTCGGCGAGTCGCCCGTAGTTCACGTCGCCCATCAGGATGCGGCGGCCGCGTGCTCCCGTTCTTCTGCGGCCACCCGTTCGGCGACGTCCGGCGGTGCCTCGGCGTAACCATGCGCCGAATGGCGATACGTCCCCCGGCCGTGCGTGATCGAGTGCAGGGTGGTGGAGTACTTGTACAGCTCCGACTCCGGCACGATGGCGCGCACCTTCGTCAGCCGGCCGTCCTGCTCCGTTCCGAGGATCTGGCCGCGCCTGGCACTCAGGTCTCCCATCACGTCGCCGAGCACGTCTTCGGGCGTCCAGACGATCACGTCGGCAAGCGGCTCGAGGAGCACCGGCCGGCACTTCGGCGCCACGTTCCTGAAGGCGAGAATGCCCGCCATCTTGAACGACATTTCGTTCGAGTCGACATCGTGGTACGAGCCGTCGAAGCACTCGACCGAGAAATCCACCATCGGATAGCCCGCAACCACGCCGCGCTCGGCCGCTTCCCGGACCCCGCGATCCACCGCGGGAATGTACTTGTTCGGAATGACGCCGCCGACGATCCTGTCGACGAACTCGTACCCGCCTCCGCGGGGCCGCGGAGCCATGCGGATCCAGCAGTCACCGTACTGGCCGCGCCCGCCGCTCTGTTTCTTGTGCTTTCCCTGCCCTTCGGCCTTGGCCTTGATCGTCTCGCGGTATGCAACCTTGGGGCGCGCGAGCTCCGCGTGCACGCCGTATTTCCGCGCGAGGCGGCCGAGGATGGTGTCGAAGTGGCGCTCCCCCATGCCGTGGATGAGCGTCTGGCCCAGCTCCGAGTTGTACTCGAAGTGGAAGGTCGGATCTTCCTCGTGCAGCTTGTGGAGGCCGGCGGCGAGCTTGTCCTCTTCGCCGCGCTGGTGCACCAGGACCGCGGCCGTCGCGACCGCATCGGGATACGGCGTGGGCGGAAGCCGCACCGGAGCGTCACGGCGGCAGAAGGTATCGTTCGTGTGCGTATCGCGCAGCTTGGCCACCGTCGCGATGTCCCCCGCTTCGATCCGCTCGATCTCGACCCGGTCCCTTCCCTGCTGGAGCGAGAGGTGGTTGAGCTTCTCGGCCACTTCGTGCTCGGCGTTCCACACCTCGTCGCCCGAGCGGATCGAGCCGGTGAAGAGCCGGAAGAACGTCACGTCGCCGACGTGCGGCTCCGAGACCGTCTTGAATACGTGGCCGAGGAGCGGGGCGTCGTACCCGGCGCCATCGCCTGCGCGCCGTGCCGCGAGCGCCTCGATGGGTGATGGGAACAGCTCGACCATTTCGTTGAGCAGTGTCCGCATGCCGTAGGTCAGCTCCCCGCTCCCGCAGAAGAGCGGAACGATCTCCCCGGCGAGCATCGCGCGCTTCATGACGCGCACGATCTCCTCCCGGCCGATCGGCTCGCCGCCCAGGTATCGCTCGATCAGCGAATCGTCGGTGGCGGCGACGGCCTCGGTGAGCTGGTCGGTGTACTGCGCATGGCGCTCGCGCAGCTCGTCGGGGATGTCGATGATGTCGTACTCGCCCGACTTCGTGCCCTTTCGGTAATTATGGCACTGCCCGGTGAACAGGTTGACGATGCCGTGGAAGTCGTGACCGTCGCCCACCGGGATCTCGACCGGAACGACCTTGGGCGAGAGGTGATCGCGCACGTCGCGGAAGACCGCCTCGAAGTCGGCGTTCTCCTTGTCCATGGCGGTGACGAACAGGATGCGTGGGAGATGGAGCTGATCGCAGATTTCCCAGACCTTCTCCGTTCCAACTTCCACGCCCGCGGTGCCGCTCAGCACCACGACGGCGGCGTCCGCGGCGTGCAGGCCGCCCACCGCTTCGCCGAAGTAGTCGAGATAGCCGGGCGTGTCGAGGAGGTTCAGCTTGGTGTCCATCCACTCGGCGTAGGCGAGGCCGAGGGAGATGGAGTGCTTGCGGTCGATTTCATCGGGAGAGTAATCGGTGAGCGCGGTGCCATCCTTGATCGAGCCGTGGCGGCGGCTGGCACCGGATACGAAGGCCAGCGCGTCGACGAGGGTCGTCTTCCCGCTGGCCCCGTGGCCCACGAAGGCCACATTTCTGATGGCGTCGGAGCCATAGACCTTCATGGGCTCCACCTCCTGCCGAATGAGGGATTCTGATACTGCCCTCGGATCGGGCGGCTGTCAAATCCGCGGCGGCGGGAGCCTCACCGGCTGGTCCGGATCTCGACGATGACGGCAGTGCCGATCTGCGTGGCGGGCATCAGGTAGGCGATTTCTTCGGAGCGCGTCGCATACGCCAGTCCGCCCACCGCCGCCGTGACGAGCGAGCTCAGCAGGAGCGATTTCCCGAAGCTGCCGCGCCCGCCATTGGCCACGTGCACGCCGAGTGGCGCGCCGAGCGCAAGGCCGCCGGCTCCGCCGATGATGAAACCGCCGAGGCCGCACTGATCGCTCCCGCGGCATCCATCCGATTGTTCGATCGCCGCACCGCCGAGGCCTCCGGCCACGCCGCCGGCCGCACCGCCCAGAATCCCTCCGAGCACGAGGAGAACCGGGCTTCGATGTGTCCGGACTGCCGGCGGCAGCGAATTTGCCATTGAAGCCAAAGCGGGGGCCGGAACCTCACGGCGGTAGCCGAAGCGGCTGCCCTGGGCGGCGAGGCCTGCGGGGCACAGCGCGACTGCCAGGAGCAGGGTGAGCAGACAACGAATCATCCGGATCTCCTCCGACGGGGTTCTCCCTCGTCGCAACTCGTACGCTTCTCGACCGCCACCGCACTGATGATCTGCGCGATCGGAATGAGCAGCAGCGGCCGTGCGTCGTGGACGAGCGCGGAGATCGCGATGCCGCCACCCAGCGCCGCCGCGCTCGCAACGAGTCCTTCGCCAAAATCCCCCCGCTGATCGTTGGCGAGGTGCACGCCAGCCGGAATCATGACGGTCGAGCCGATGGTGGCTCCGAGGAGCCCGCCGCCGAAGCCGCACCAGTCGTCGTATTCGCAGCCGCCGGCACGTTCGACCTGAGCGCCGATGAAGGCGCCGGCCAGAAGGCCACCGATACCGCCCAGCGCACCGCCGAAGGCCAGCGTGAGATCATCGCGCCGCGGGAGGGAATCGGTAAGGCGGCGGATCGGCGCGGCCGTGTCCGGAGCGGGCGGCGCGAACGAGTGACGGACTCCCTGTCCCTCGACCGAGGCGGGGAGCAGGAGGAGAAGGTGGACCAGGGCCGCTTTCATGACCCTCAGTGTCTCGCCGGCTCGTTACCCCGGAATGCACCGGGCCGTGACCTCCAGCTGTCTCAGGTTGAAACATCCGGAATACGGGCTCGTATTGGACCCGAACCCAACGGAGCTGGTCCATGCGAACCCTCGCCCGGGTCCTTTTCCTTAGTGTCGTCGCGGTCGCGCTCGCCGCGGCGGCGCCCTTCGTCCCCGACTTCCTGCCCGCAGACGATGCCGACCGGACCGCCTGGCGGCGGGATCTCGATCGTCTCGAGGCACACCTCGCCCGGGCATACGCGAATTTTCAATGGACGGTCGAGGCCGACTCGCTCGACCTGCCCGCACTGCATCGTGTGGCCGACTCGAGTCTCGCCGCCGCATCGAGCCGTCGCGCGGCGCGTCGCGCCTTTCGCGACCTGATCGATGCCTTCGACGACGGGCACCTGCATGCTTCACCGCCGGACCACCCGTTCGTGCGCATCGCCGAGCGAGCACTGCGTGGCTCAGGTGAGCCGATCGAAGCCGGCGCCAGCGCTTCCTCGGCCTGCCGCCGCCTCGGCTTCTCGGCCGGGTCGCACGGCTTCGGCATCCCATTCGATGAAATGCCGGGGTATGCGCCGGTGGCGGCGGATCCCTTCCCCGCCGGCATCGCTCCGGCAGCCGGCGAGCGGGTCGCGGTCATCCGGATCGCAAGCTTCGGGGAGCAGAACTTCGGCGCGGCATGCGAGGAGGCGTGGCACGCACGCGCGGCGGTGAGCGGCGATCCCTGCGACGACGCGTGCGCGGATGCGCTCTACGACGATGTGAGCCGGCGCCTCGTGGCCACTTTTGCGCGGACGCTCGAACGGATCGAGCTCTCCGGCGTGCGCACGCTCATCGTGGACGTCACCGGAAATGGTGGAGGGAGCGGACTTGCCGATGCCCTTGCGCGCGAGCTGTCGCCGCTTGCGCTCCGGGCCTCACCGGTGGGCCTCATCCGGCATCCGCATTCGCTGAAGGCGCTCGTGGACCAGGAGAGCCTCCTCGTGCGCGAGCTCGCACGGGCGGATCTCCCTGAACAGCATCGAGCGCTGCTCGACTCCGCGCGGGCCCAACTCTCCGCAACCATCCGCAACGTCGAGACGCCGTGCGACGTGAGCCCGCTCTGGCGCGGAGAAGATGTGGCGTGCCCCCAGCTCGTGTCGGATGGCATGTATTCGACCGGCGTGCTCCCGTACGTCGGTGCCGGGAAGCTGGACGGCCTGGACGTCGCGCCCTTGCTCTTCTATCCGCTGAGCTATGGGTACCGCGAAGGGGCGTACACCGGGAGGCTTTTTGTCGTGATGGACCGGAGCAGTGCCTCGGCGACGGAACTGTTCGCGGCGCTCCTCCACGACAACGGCGCCGCGACGCTCATCGGCGAACGGTCATGGGGCGCCGGCTGCGGTTACACGAACGGCGGCGTCCAGCTCGAGCTTCCATCCGTGAAGATGACTCTTCACGCCCCCGACTGCGCGCGGCTGCGTGCCAGCGGAGAGAACGAGCGGGCCGGCCTGATGCCCGATCTCCCTCTCGACTGGACCGAAGAGAATGCAGCCGAACGGGCGCGCATGGCGCTCGCGGCTGCCGCGTCTTCGGCGCGGACTTCGCGGCCGTAGCCCGTGTGACCTCCGCCAACCTTCAGCGCAGCCGACCGACGTGAATCGTCACGGCCACCCCGGCAAACGACGCGATCGGGTTGACGTTGCCGAACCCGTGCAGCCCGATCCCGGCGAATCCGGTCGGCCAGAGGGCGGCCTCGACCGATAACGCGAGTCCGACGCTGCTCGCGTTGCCTCCATCATCGCATTCCTCGCACTTCACGTAGGCGATCCCCGCCGACGCGGAGGGGCGGAACGCTCCGGTGCTCCGGAGCCGCCGGCCATAGAGAATCGCGACGTCGAAGGTCTCTTCGTCTCCACCTTCGAAGTTCTCCGCGACGAAGCTGGCGCGCGCCGAAACGAGATGCGAGCCGCTGGCGCCCGAAGCGGCGACGAGGCCACCGAGGTTCGCGGTGCTGACGCCGAGCCCAGCCTGCGCCCAGATCGCAGGGCGGGCTGCGGAGTCCTGCGCGGCAAGCGCACCCGACCGACCGGTCGCGATTACTGCCACCGCCACCAAGGCGCTCCCCAGCCTGATCGGCATCTTTTTCCTCGTTTGATTGGTCGTGCCGTGCATTGGCTTTTCCCGGCACCGATGCGATCGCGGATCCGCATCCGCTCGCGCTTTGGTGTGCGCAGCTCATCTCCGCCTATCTGTACCCCGCCGCCTGCAAGCGGAACAACTCCGCATACAGCCCCCCATGCTCGACGAGCGCATCGTGCGTCCCCTGCTCCACGAGCTCCCCGCCCTGCAGCACCAGGATCCGGTCCGCCATCCGCACGGTCGAGAAGCGGTGCGAGATGAGCACCGCCATCCGGCCGCGCGTGAGCTCCGAGAACCGGAGGAACACCTCGTATTCGGCGCGGGCATCGAGCGCGGCCGTGGGCTCGTCGAGTATCAGGAGCTGCGCGTCGCGCATGTAGGCGCGCGCGAGCGCCACCTTCTGCCATTCGCCGCCCGAAAGATCTGCGCCCCCTTCGAAGCGGCGGCCGAGCATCTGGTCGTAGCGGCCCGGCAGCCGCTCGACGACCGTGTCGGCCAGGCTCCGGTTCGCCGCTTCGCGGATCCGCGCCTCGTCGTCACGGCGCTCGATTCCACCCACGGCGATGTTCTCGCGCACGATGAAGTCGTAGCGGACGAAGTCCTGGAAGATGACCCCGACATTGCGCCGGAGGCTCTCGAGGTCGTAGTCCCGCAGGTCGACCCCGTCGAGCAGGATGCGGCCCTCGCTCGGATCGTAGAGGCGCACCAGCAGCTTGGCGATCGTCGTCTTTCCGGCCCCGTTCTCGCCCACGAGCGCGATCCGCTCGCCGGGCGACAGCGTGAAGGAAAGCCCGCGCACGGCCCACCGCTCGGAGCCGGCGTAGCGGAACCCGACGTTCTCGAAGGTGAACCCGCGCTGGATCGGATTCGGCACCGGCCGGGCATCGGGGCGATCCCGGATCGTCGGCTCGATCTCGAAGAAGCCGAAGAGATCGTCGAGATAGAGGCTCTGCTCGTAGACCTGCGCAAAGGAGAGAAGGACCCGCTGGATCAGGTCCCGGCTCTGGCGGAAGCTCCCTGCGAGGAACGTCAGCACGCCGATGGTAAAGACGCCGGCCGGCGACCGGTATCCGGTCACCGTCAGGTAGATGATGACGGCATAGGCGCCGTAATAGCCGAGCGTCCCGAGTGCATTGAGCGCCACCGACACGGCACTTCGCCGGATCGCGAGGTTGCGGTTGACATGATAGAACTCCCGCGCGAGCTCGTCGTACCGGCCGACGAGAAACGACGAAAGGCCGAAGAGCTTGAGCTCCTTGGCCGAGATGTCGCTCGCGCCGATGAAGCGGAGGTAGTCGAGCTGCCGGCGCTGCGGCGTCCACGAAAAGAGGAGCGAGTATCCCAGCGCGGCGAAATGGGTCTCGCCGAGGAGCGAGGGAACGACGGCAATGACCAGCAGCACCAGGAGCCACGGCACGTAGAGCGCCAGCGCGATGGCGAGGCTCACGAGCGTGATGAAGTCCTGGAGGCTCTGCAGCAGCAGCGAGAAGAGCGCGATCCGTCCGACCGTCTGTCGCCGGGCCCGCTCGAGCTTGTCGTAGATCTCCGCGTTCTCGAGCTGTTCGAGGTCGAGCGCCGCGGCGTGGCTCATGAGCTTGACGCTCGTTTCGTTGGCAAAGAGGTCGCCCAGCAGGCTCTCGAGAAGCGCGCCGGCGCGAGATGCCGCCGCTCCCAGGAGCGCGATCCCGAACTCTGCCGCGAGCAGCCACACCAGCCGGTCCCACTCGACGACCCCCGTTGCCTGATACGCGGCGATCCGAGCCACCACCTCGTCGACGATGAGCTTCCCGACCCACAGCACGCCGAGCGGAATGACGGCCCCGACGAGGCGGAGCAGAAGCACGCCGACGACGTAGGCGGGCTGCGTCTGCCACACGAGCCTGAGGAGTCGCGGCAGGTGGCGCATGGCGGCGAGGCGCTCGCGCCAGGTCTCGGGGCGATCGGGCGGGCCGGGATTCCGGCCGCCGCGCGGTCCCGTCTGCCGGATCACCGGATGAGCGAGGGGCTGCGACATCGTTCAAGTATGGCGTGGCGATTAACTTCCGGCATGCCCACCGCACTCGTCACCGGCGCCACGGAAGGAATCGGCCGCGCCACGGCGCTTGCTCTCGGGCGCGCTGGATGGCGCGTCGGCGTTTGCGCGAGGACGGCATCGAAGGTCGAGGCGGTGGCGGCGGAGCTCGGCGCCGCGGGCATCGAAGCGGCGGGCGCGGATGGGGACGTCGGCACCGAGGGGGATGCCGCGCGTATCGCGCGAGCCATTCAGACGGCGCTGGGCCCGATCGATACCCTCGTGAACAATGCAGGCGTGGCGGTCTTCAAGCCCTTTCTCGACCAGACCCTCGAGGACTGGGACCGGATGATGGCGACCAACGTTCGCAGCCTGTATCTCATGACCCGCGAAGTCCTCCCCGGCATGCTGGAGCGCAGGACGGGGGCGATCGTGAACGTCGCCAGTCTGGCCGGCCGCAACGGCGTGAAGGGTGCCACCGGGTATGCCGCATCGAAGCACGCCGTGCTCGGCTTCAGCCGGTCCCTGATGCTCGAGGTTCGGGCTCAGGGAATCCGCGTGATGGCGATCTGCCCCGGCTCGGTCGATACCGCGCTCATCCGTGACCACGAAGACCCCGGCGCCCCGCCCAGGCGGATCCTCCATCCGGACGACGTGGCGGCCACGATCGTCGCCGCGCTCCAGCTTCCCGAGCGCGCGCTCGTGAGCGAGCTCGACGTCCGCCCGGCCAACCCGTGAGCGATCCCGCCACAACGGGCGCCGTGCTGGTGTCCCGCTGCATCTGCATGCGCTTCCCCTTCGACCAGCTGCTTCCGCTCGCGCGCGCCGAAGGGTGGGATCTCGATTCGCTCATGCGCGAGACGGGCTGTGGCGATCAGTGCGGGCTCTGCCGGCCGTACCTCCGGCGCATGCTGCGCACCGGCCAGACCGAATTCCGCGAGCTCCTCTCCGAAGGAGACGCATGACGGCCCGCGACGTTGCCCGCCGGCTCTACACCGTGCGGCCGCTCGCCGCAGCGGTGCTCATCCTCTTCTGGTGCGCGCTCTATCTCTCCGACCGGCGCAGCGACATCGCGGCCATCGCCGTCGCGCTGCTCGCGAGCATCACGGCGCTCGTCGCGGTCCGGCGGGGACGCGTGCTCGCCGCGGCGCAGAGCGAGACGCTTCGCCGCGCCCTCGAGGCGGCGTCCGCCCGCAACCGCGAGCTCGACCGGCTCCGGCATCTCGGGGGGACGCTCCTGTCGGGGAAGAGCGTCGCCGAGCTGCAGCGGGAGGTGGCGCTCGCCGCCGCGGACCTGCTGCAGGCCGAGAGCGGCGGCGTCACGATCATGGTCGAGGAAGGGCGATTCCTGAGGGTCGTCGCGGCAACGGGACCGCTCGAGGCGACGGTCGGGAACCTCCTCCCCGTGGACCACTCCCTCCTCGGCTGGTCGGTGACGCACGACCAGTCCCTCGTGGTCAACAACATCGATGCCGACCCGCGCAGCTATACCGACGCCGTGCTTCCCGTTCCGCTCACCACTGCCGCGATCGCGCCGCTGCGCTCCGCAGGCCTGGTGATCGGCACCGTCGCCGCGTACAACCGGCTCGACGGCCGCGCCTTCGGCGACCAGGACCTGCAGCTGCTCGAGGTGCTCGGCGACCAGGTCGTGGTCGGGCTCGACCGCGCGGCCGGCCTGCAGGCGAGCCGCGAGAACGAGATCGCGCTTGCGGCGAAGAACCGCGAGCTGCAGCGCGCCACGCAGCTCAAGAGCGAGTTCCTCGCCAACATGAGCCACGAGCTGCGCACGCCGCTCAACGCGATCATCGGCTTCAGCGACCTCCTGCTCACCGAGCAGGTCGGCACCGTCAACGAGGTGCAGCGCGATTTTCTCGAATCGGTCCTCCGGAACGGCCGCCACCTGCTCGGCCTCATCAACAGCGTGCTCGACCTCTCGAAGATCGAGGCGGGGCGCATGACGCTCTCGCTCGCGCCCACGGACATCCGCGAAGCCATCATCGGCGCCGTGGCGGACACCGCGAGCCTCCGCGCCGAGAAATCGCAGGAGTGCGAGGTGCGCGTCGACGGCGACATGGACCTCACCATCCTCGCCGACGGGTTCCGCGTCCGGCAGGTGCTCTTCAACCTCCTCTCGAATGCCTCGAAGTTCACGCCGGACGGCGGACGGATCACGCTGTCCGCGGTGCGCACCCGCACGCCGATGCCCGTGCCGACCGAGCGCGCCGGTGATGCGCCGAGGCTCATGAGCCGCGACGCGGTCTGGGTATCGGTCATCGACACCGGCATCGGCGTCCGGGAGGAGGACCGGCCGAAGCTCTTCCGGGAATTCAGCCAGGTGGACAGCTCCTTCACCCGGCAGGCGCAGGGCACGGGTCTTGGCCTCGCGCTCTGCAAGAGCTTCGTGGACCTGCACGGCGGCGCGATCGGCGTGGACTCGATCGTCGGGAAGGGGAGCACCTTCTGGTTCATCCTCC
>DASTUP010000167.1:0-3242 GCA_035759585.1 Gemmatimonadales bacterium
ACCTTCTGCGCCAGCCCCTGCGCCGCCTGGATCTGCGTGATCGCCGCCGTCAGCGTCGTCTTCCCGTGGTCCACGTGCCCGATCGTCCCGACGTTCACGTGCGGCTTCGTCCGCTCGAATTTTGCCTTCGCCATGATTGCCTCTGTATCGGTTCGTGGTCCGCGCGGTGAGGGCGACGCGGGCGTCGCCCCTACGGGTGCGGGGTTATTTGCCCTGCTTCTTCGAAATGATCTCTTCCGCGATCGACTTCGGCACTTCCTCGTAGTGATCGAACTGCATCGAATACACCGCGCGGCCCTGCGTCATGCTGCGGAGCTGCGTCGAGTAGCCGAACATCTCGGCGAGCGGCACGTCGGCCGCCACGACCTGCGCGTCACCGCGCTGGGTCATGCCGCCGATCTTGCCGCGGCGGCTCGAGAGGTCGCCGATCACGTCGCCGAGGAAGTCGGAGGGCGAGACGACCTCGACCTCCATGACCGGCTCGAGGATGACCGGGTTGGCCTGGCGCGCCGCTTCCTTCACCGCCATCGAGCCGGCGATCTTGAACGCCATTTCGCTCGAGTCCACGTCGTGGTAGCTGCCGAAGACGAGCGTGGCCTTCACGTCGACCATCGGGTAGCCCGCGAGCACGCCGTTCTCGAGCGCCTCCTTGATGCCCGCCTCGACCGGCTTGATGAACTCGCGCGGGATGACGCCGCCGACGATCTTGTCCTCGAAGATGAAGCCGTCTCCGGGCTTCGTCGGCTCGAAGTGGATCACGACGTGGCCGTACTGGCCCTTGCCGCCCGACTGCCGCACGAACTTCCCTTCGACGTTCTCGACCCGCTTCTTGACCGTCTCGCGGAACGCCACCTGCGGCTTGCCGACGTTGGCCTCGACCTTGAACTCGCGCTTCATGCGGTCCACGAGGATCTCGAGGTGCAGCTCGCCCATGCCGGCGATGATCGTCTGGCTCGTCTCCGCATCGGTGCGGACGCGGAAGGTAGGATCCTCTTCCTGCAGCTTCTGCAGCGCCGTGGCGAGCTTGTCCTGGTCCGCCTTCGACTTCGGCTCGATGGCCACGTCGATGACGGGATTCGGGAACTTCATCGCCTCGAGGATGATCGGCTTGTCCTCGTCCGAGAGCGTGTCGCCGGTGCGCGTTTCCTTGAGGCCGATGGCCGCGCCGATGTCGCCCGCGAGCACTTCCTCGATCTCCTCGCGCTTGTTGGCGTGCATCTGCAGGAGGCGGCCGACGCGCTCCTTCTTGTCCTTGGTGCTGTTGTAGACGTAGCTGCCGCTCTTGAGCGAGCCCGAGTACACGCGGAAGAAGGTCAGGCGGCCGACGTACGGGTCGGTCGCGACCTTGAACGCGAGCGCCGCGAACGGCTCCCCGTCCGACGCGCAGCGCTCGGCGATCGTCTCGTCGTGCTGGGGGAGATGACCCTTGATGGCGGGTACGTCCACCGGGCTGGGCAGGTAGTCGATGACCGCGTCGAGCAGCGCCTGCACGCCCTTGTTCTTGAACGAGGCGCCGCAGAGGACCGGCACGATGGCGCCGGCGCAGGTGGCCTTGCGGATGGCGGTCTGGATCTCGTCGAAGGTCAGCTCTTCGCCGCCGAGGTACTTCGTCATCAGCTCATCGTCGAACTCGACGGCGGCCTCGATGACCTCGTGGCGCGCCTTCTCGACCGCGTCCACGTACGCCTCGGGCACCGGCATCTCGGTGAACGTCTTGCCGAGCGTCGCCTCGTCGAAGACGATCTCGACGCGGCGGAGCACGTCGATGTGGCCGGTGAAGAGCTCGCCCGAGCCGACCGGGAGCTGGATCGGGAAGGCGCGCTTGGTGAGGCGGTCCCGGATCATCGCGAGGCAGCGATCGAAGTCGGCGCCGACCCGGTCCATCTTGTTCGAGAAGATGAGGCGCGGGACGCCGTAGCGGTCCGCCTGGCGCCAGACCGTCTCGGTCTGCGGCTCGACGCCGGCCACCGAGTCCAGGAGCGTGACGGCGCCGTCGAGCACGCGGAGCGAGCGCTCCACTTCGACGGTGAAGTCCACGTGGCCCGGCGTATCGATGATGTTGATGCGGTGCTGGATGCCGTTGCGGGTCCAGAAGCACGTCGTGGCGGCCGACGTGATCGTGATGCCGCGCTCCTGCTCCTGCTCCATCCAGTCCATGGTGGCTGCGCCCTCATGGACCTCACCGATCTTGTAGTTCTTGCCGGTGTAATAGAGGATGCGCTCGGTCGTAGTCGTCTTCCCGGCATCGATGTGGGCCATGATGCCGATGTTCCGATAATGATCGAGCGGAGTTACACGAGCCATTCGTTCCGGTTCCTATCAGCGAAAAAGCGGGGCGACCGACCCGTGGGGGGCGACGTGCATCGCCCGTACGGTGGTATCGCTCCGCGCACATCCGGGCATCCGCCCTGGACGATCCCGCACTGAAGCCCTGGGGCCGAGTCGGGAAACGCGTTGTTGTCGGAAGGCGAGAGGTAATCCGGCACCGTGGCCGGTCACATCACCCGATTGTCCGTTTCAAAACCCCGAAACAGTTAAGCCTTGCAAAGTTAGCTGGTCAAACCCGGAAGTCAAGACACGCCTTGACAGGCTTTTATGGATGTCTTCGCGTCCGAGAAACAAAAAGGCACGACCGCATCGGTGCCGGTCGTGCCTCGAAGTACCCCGCTCCGCCTACCAGCGATAGTGCGCGAAGGCCCGGTTCGCCTCGGCCATGCGGTGCGTGTCGTCCTTCTTCTTGATCGTGTTCCCCTCACCCTTCGACGCCAGGATGAGCTCCGCGGCGAGGCGCTCGGACATCGTCTTCTCGTTCCGGGCGCGGGCAAAGCTGATCAGCCAGCGCATGGCGAGGGCGGCACGGCGCTCGGGACGGACTTCCACCGGCACCTGGAGCGAGGCGCCACCCACCCGGCGGCTCTTCACCTCGACCGTGGGCTTGGCGTTGTTGACCGCCTGCTTGAAGACGGCGACGCCGGGCTGCCCGGTCCGCTCCTCGATCAGGTCCATCGCCTTGTAGAAGGTGCCTTCGGCGAGGGACTTCTTTCCTTCATACATCAGGTTGTTCACGAACTTCGAGACCGTCTGGCTGTCGAAGCGCGGATCGGGCGGGACCGGCCGCTTTACGGCCTTGTTGCGGCGGCTCACTTCTTACCTCCCTTGGCCGGGGCGGCTCCACCCTTCGGCCGCTTGGCGCCGTACTTCGAGCGGCTGCGGCGGCGGTCGTTCACGCCGGCCGAGTCGAG
>DASTUP010000168.1:0-2104 GCA_035759585.1 Gemmatimonadales bacterium
CCTCGAGCAGCTCGGGATCTTCCACGACCCGCGCCGGCCAAAAGGGCGGGTCATGGCGGTGCTGACACCGCCGTTCGCGATCGTCAGGTCATTCGTGCGCCGGCTCTTCCGCCGCGGCTAGGGCGCTGTCGGGACTGCCAGTGCTCCCCGCCGCAAATACAGTCACGCTTCGCGCGGCTGCGAACGCTTCGCATGCCGTCGTCCTCAGTCGGGCCAATATTCTTGAATATTGGCCCTCCCTGCGTCCTAGGCCTGCTCGGTTCTCGCCGGCGAATCACGACCGTATTTAGGCGGGAAGCACTAAGGGGCCCAGGGGGCCAACGCGAACGCGGGCGGCGAGAGCCGCTCTGCAGCGAGGAAGAGCGGGACGGCCGCGAACCTGATCGACAGCGCCGCCGCCTGGAGCGCGAGCGCGCGCCCAGGGTCCCAACGGAGTCCGTACTCGGCCCGGAGTCGAGGCGGCAACAGGGCCGCGGTGGAGAGCCGGTGCGCCGGCAGGATCAGCCGCATGGGCGCGGGCAGCGGCGCGTGCAGGATCACCTCGGCGACGTCCCTAGCCGGGGCAGTCACGCAGATGTGCGGGCTTGCGAGCTCGCTGCGCAGGTACTCCCGGAAGGCGGCGAGCGTGGGCGGAATCACCTTGCCAGGCGTTCCGAACAACCGTGCCACGAGCGCCATCTCGCGGTAGTAGGCCTCCTGCTCCTCTAGCCCCAGACGGCGCACGAAGCGGTGGTAGACCGTGAGCGACGTCTCGACGAGCGTCGCGTGCACCCAGAACATCAGCTCCGGGTCGGCTGCCGAGTAGGAGGTGCCGACCGGGAACGGCGCGAGTCGGGCGCGTGTCGTACCGCGCACGAAAGCATGGACGGCCTGCACCGTTCCAGCGGCACGATCGGCCTCCGCCTTACTCCCGTACACGATCAGGTAAAGGGCGCGCAGCGTTCGCAGCAGCCTCGGCCACAGGTCGCGTCGATAGTCCGAGTGATCGACGACGCCGGCAGCGACAAGTGGATGGGCTACCTGCAGCAGCACGGCCGGGCCACCACCCAGCAAGGGGACAAGCGGCGAATTGCCGACCCGGCGGATGACGCTGTCCGGCGCGAAGTAGCCATCCCTGCTAGCCATCCGTTCCGCGTGCGTTGGACGACGTCCACCCGCTCGCTCAGGCGAGCCTCTCGAACCCATGTGCACAGGGTGCCAGCAGGTGATCACGCCGTCTCCTCCGCGACCGTGCAGCCGAGACCGTGGCGGGTTCTGGCGGCTTCTTGGCGGGGTCGTTTTGGGGCTCAACCAAACCCCTAACTCCGTGAGAGCTGGCGCACTCCGAACCCGCTCCCACAGTCAGTCAAGTTTCGAGGCAGTGCGGGATGGCCTCTGTTATCTGTTCAGACAACGCCTGATCTTCCGGGAAGTAACCTAAAGTGACTTTTGCGTTCGAGCCAATCCGCTTCGACGCCAGTCCCGAGCTGCGCCAGCGCTCTCCTCAACGGCTCGCTCAGAGGCCCGACTCGCCGTCGCGCTCGGGCGAGCGCGAGCAGTTCCGCTTGCCGCATGGCCGCTCTCGGAAGAGCTGGGTCAGGCTCGGCGGCGTGCCTTGAAAGCCGCCCCCAGCCAAACGAGAGCGGCGGCTGCGGCGATGAGGAAGCCCCAGAGCCCGATGTCGGTCGCTAATCCAAGAATGATCCCGGCGACGATGATCGCGAGCAGGATGATGGTGCGCGTTCGAGGGAGTTCCGGCATCGGCGCTATCCTAACGCGCCCGTTTTGCCAATCGAATCGCCAAACCCTCCTAGCTCGTGAGGGGCGGCGCCGAACGGCGCAGGACGCGTCCCTGTCGGCGAGCCCGAGCCTCCGGAGCTCGTCGTCTGGCACGAGTTCCTCGACCAGCGGAAAGAGCTGTCGCTCCTCGAGCCGGATGTGTGCGTCAAGCAGCTCTCCCGCCGCGTCCAGCGTCTCTCGATCGACGCTGCCGGCCGCCACGGCGATGGCGAGTTTGCGAGCGAACCCCGCGAGCTGCACGTGTTGGACGCGTGCCTCGCGGAGGGGAGCAGGCTGCGACGGGACGTGCCTGAGGAGCAGCGGGAAGAGCTCGTCTTCCTCATCC
>DASTUP010000169.1:0-4382 GCA_035759585.1 Gemmatimonadales bacterium
GCCCGCGCTGCTCGACCGTGTCCACCGTCCCGTCTGCATTGGCGATGAGCAGGTCGGGAAGCACCGTGCCGCGCGTCTCGTTGTTCACGATGGACAGCCCGGGCGACCAGGTGATGTCCCGCCCAAGGTTGAGCGGCTTCGGAGAGATGTTGAGGGACGGAAGCTGGCTGTTGGAGCTCCGGTCGCTGAGGTTCTGCCGGCGATTGCCGCCGAGGGCGATGGAGCCCCAGCCGAACCGCTTCGTGAAGTTCACCGAGCTCGAGATCTGCTGGGTGTTCAGCGACGGATCGAGCGCGTTCTGCTCGACGATCGTCGAATTCGTCAGGTAGTTGACGTCGAGATTGAGGCTGGTGCTGATGTTGAAGTTCTGCCGGTGGGTCCACCGGAACCCGAAGCCGCGCGCGCCGCCGGTCTCGTACTGGCGATTGACGCCGATCGAGCCGTCCATGAACCGGTCGAGAAAGCGATACTGGCTCGTCACCCCGAACTGCACGTAGCGGCCGGAGTACCAGTCCATCCGCCCGGTGAAATCGAGATAATCGCTCGGCGCCCAGTAATATCCGATGTTCGTGATCTGCCGGTTGTAGCTGCCCGAAGTCCGCACGATGTCGTTGATGCCGACCTTCGGCACCAGGATGCCCGAGCGCCGGCCGGGACGGGTGTCCTGGAAGATGAACGGCAGCCAGAGCACCGGGACGTCCCGGATGTAGAGCACCACGGGCCGCGCCACGATCATCGAATTCGAAACCCACTTCACCTTGCCGACCGCAAACCGGTAATGCGGGACCGGAAGCGGGCAGCTGGTGATCGTGCTGACCCCGGCGAAGACGCGCGTCGAGCTCGAATCCTGCGACACGTTGCCGCGCAGGAACCAGACGGTGCCGGCCTCCTCGAACTGGGTCTGTCCGCCGCGCACCAGGCCCTGCCCTTCACAGGTGTCGTAGCGGATCGATTCGCCGACGAGCGTTCTCCCCTGGTCGACGAGGGTCGGCTCCCCCGAGGCCGTGAGCAGGCAATTCCGCTCGTCGTACGCGATCCGCTCCGCGCTCAGCGTCATTCCTTCCCGCTCGGTGTACGCCTTCCCGCTCAGCTCGAAACGACGTTCCTCGGCGAACAGCGTCGCCGAATCGGCCCGGTAGCGCGTGACGGTGAAGCCGGGACGGGCCAGGAGCGCCTGCAGCACCGAGTCGGACCGGGTGACGGGGAACCGGTTCCCCGTGTCGCCCGGCTCGGCGCCAGGCCGGACCGCCCTGGCGGAGTCGCGCGCCGGCCTCCGGAGCGAGTCCGCCGGCGGACGTCGGACGGGCTTGTCCTGCGCGGCCGCATTGCCGGGCAGCGCCACGAGTGCGAAGAGGAGCGCGGCCGCCGCGGCCGCCGCACGGCGGCGGCGGCGGCGCGTGAGCAGCACCGAGCCACCGTAGCCGATTTCGTAGAGAATGATGAGCGGGATGGTGAACATCACCATCGAGATGAGATCGCCGCCCGGCGAGAGGATGGCGCCGCCGACGCACGCGAGCACGATCGCGAACCGGCGGAACCCGTTCAGCCGCTCCGGCGTGGCGACGCCGAGCCAGGCGAGGATGAAGATCAGGAGCGGGAGCTCGAAGGAGATCCCGAGGGCCAGAACCACGCGCACCAGGAAATCGAAATAGGCCTGATAGGTGATCATCGGCGCCAGCGCCTCGCTCTGGAAGCTGAAGAGCACGCGCAGCGTCTGGGGGAGGACGAATTCCCAGGCGAGAAAGGCGCCGACGAGAAAGAGTCCGCTGCCCACGAAGAGCGCCGGAACGATGACCTTCTTCTCGCGCGCATAGAGCGCGGGAGCCAGGAACGCCCAGACCTGCCAGAGGACGACCGGAGCCGCGACGAGCAGCCCCACGAGGAAACTGAGCTTGAAGACGATCATGACCGAGTCCGTGGGACTCAGCACGACGAGCTTCCCGCCGGCGGGGAGGTACGGCTCGATCGGCCGCTTCATGATCGTGACGAGCTGCAGCTGCTGGACGACGACGAACCCGGCGACGAAGCCGACCAGCAGCGCAAGGATCGAGCGGATGAGCCGGGCACGCAGCTCCTCGAGGTGATCGAGGAACGGCATCTCCCCGCCGGGCGCGGTCATGGCAGTGGGGCCGGCGCCCGGGCTATCGCCCGAGCGCCCTCAGACGATCCCGCGCGAGCGCCGCTTCGTCGGAATTCGGATAGCTGTCGACGACCCGCTGATACGCCTCCCGCGCCTCCGCGTTGCGATTGGCGCGCTCGCGGATCAGCCCGATGTGATAGAGGGCCGAGGCCGAGCGGGGTGACTCGGGATGGTTGCGCACGACCTGGTCGTAATACGCGAGCGCGGAATCGGCGTTCTCCGTCTCGTAACTCTGGCCGATGTAGTAGAGCGCATCGGGCACGCGCTCACTCGTCGGGTGCGCACGCAGCAGCTCGGCGAACCCGCTGCGCGCGGTGCCGGCGCTCCCGAGCCGGAGCTGGCCGAGCGAGGTCTCGTAGATCTGCTCGGCGGATGGCGCCGACGGCGCTGCCGCCGCCGTGGTGTCCGTCGCGGCCTGGGCCTGGGCAATTTCTTCCCCACGACGCTCCAGCTGCGCGCGAAGCTCGGAGAGCCGCCGCTGGCTCTGGCCGGTCAGCTCACCGAGCTGCACGAGCTGCTGCTGGATGCCGTAGAGATCGTTCTGGACGTCCCCGCGGAGCGCGCGCATGGCCTGCCGCGTATTCTGCAGGGAATCGAGCATCTGCTGCTGGAGCCGCATCACTTCCGCGACCTGCCTTGCGCGCTCGGCATCCCGCCGGGTCTGGACGTCCCGCACCTGCGCGATCTCGTTTTCCAGTCGGCGGATGTCGCCCGTGGTGGCGCAAGCCCCCAGGACGATCAGCGCAAGTGCGGCCGCGGCGCGTTTCACTGGGGCGCGACGAGGGTGTCGCCGCCGGCGATGGCTTCGAACTCGTCGCGGCGGTTCTGGGCGTAGGCGCCTTCATCGGTGCCCGCGGCCACGGGCCGCTCTTCGCCGAACGAGATCACGTCGATCCGCGCGCCGTCGATGCCCTTGTTGGTGAGGTAGCGCTTGGCCGCGGCGGCGCGGCGATTGCCGAGTGCGAGGTTGTACTCGTCCGAGCCGCGCTCGTCGGCGTGCCCGCTCACGCGGATGCGGAGCGACGGGTTGGCCTGCATGATCGCGGCCTTCCGGTCGAGATTGCCCTGATCCTCGGAGCGCACGTTCGCTTCGTTGTAATCGAAGTTGATCATGGCGGTGAGATCGTTGCGCACCGCGGCCGCGCGGTCCGCCGCCTCACGCGCGAGACGATCCGCCTCGGCCCGCCGCGCCTCCTCCTCCGCCCGACGCCGGTTCTCCGCATCGATCGAATCCTGGCGAGCTTGCGCGCGGATCGCGGCGCTGTCGACCCCCGCCTGCGGTACCGGCTGCTCGGGATCCGGCGAGCCACCGCATGCCGCCGCAATGGCCAGGGCAGCCACGAGCGGGAGGTAGGTACGAATGCGCATCATCAACTCCGGTTGCTAGGGGTTGGAAACTGCCGTCCCGCCCATGCGACGAGACCAGGAAGGTAGGCGGGCATCGCCCGGCGTGCTGAGCTGGCGCACCCGGCCCGTCTCGGTGTCCACGATCCAGAGCTGCCGCCGGCCCGACCGGTCCGACACGAACGCCACATGCCGGCCATCCGGCGCCCAGGTTGCATCCTCGTTGCGCCCGACCGACGTGAGCTGCCGGACGCGGCCCGACGCCACGTCGAGAATGAAGATCTGCGGGCTCCGTGACACTTCACGATGAAAGACCACGCTCGCGCCGTCAGGCGACCACTCGGGTGCGAAGGACGGACCGGTGACGCCGAAATCGAACGGCGCGAGGAGCTCCTGGTCCGTGCCATCGACGCTCATCACGTAGATCTGCGGCGGACCGGCGCGACTCGAGACGTACGCGATGCGCCGGCCGTCGGGGGAGAACGTCGGGCTTAAGTTGTCCGCGAAGCCACGCACGGTCAAGCGTTGCACGCAGCAGCGCTGCGCGATGTCCGCAGTGAAAATGTTGGTCGCGCCGGTTTCCTCGGCGCGCGCGTACGCGATCGTGCGCCCATCGGGCGAGAACGCGGGCGAGAAGTTGAGGTCGGTCTGCGTGCCGGGCGCCACGAACGACGCCCCGGACGAGAGATCGAGCACGACGACCGTGCCGCGCCCGGCCTCGAAGCGCGTATACGCGATGCGCCGCCCGTCGGGCGCCCAGGCGTTCGAGAGCGCCTTCTCGCCGGCGGGCGTGACGGGCGTGACGCCGGCGCCGTCACTGTCGACGCGGTAGAGCCGATTGCCGCTGAGGAAGAGCAGCCGGCTCGCCGCATACCCGTCCCTGCCCGCGGCCCACCGC
>DASTUP010000170.1:0-6366 GCA_035759585.1 Gemmatimonadales bacterium
CAGGTACGCCGTTACCGCCTCGCCGTCTGCGGGGCCAGGCCTTTCGGTCGGCGCGAGGGGCTCGTTGACGGTGACGAACAGCAGGCGCGCGTCGTGGTGCGCGGCGAGCGCCGCCGCCGGCTCGATGGCGAGATCGGCAAGTGGAGATCCGTCGAGTGGCACCATGATGGTCCGGACCATCGCGCTCTCCTTCCGGGGACCTGTGAAGATAGCCCGATCGAGCTTCTGCCCGGCTACCTTCCGTGCATGAACGTTCGTCTGGCATGGTGCGCCGCAACCGCCGCGCTTTCGGCGATTCCGCGCCCCGCGCTCACCCAGGAAACCGATTCCTCCCGGATCGTCCCGGTCGAGGTTGCACCGATCGTCGTGACGACGACGCGAACCGCCGAGCCGGTGGAGCGGCTCCCGATCGCGGTGACGATCCTCCGTGGGGACGAGCTCGGCGATCCCGCACCGCTCGACGGGATCGACGGAGTGCTCGGCGCGGTGCCCGGCGTGTACGTCGCCAACCGATACAATTTTTCGCTCGACCAGCGACTTTCGATCCGCGGGTTCGGGAGCCGGGCGAACTTCGGCTCACGCGGCGTACGCGTCCTGCTCGATGGCGTGCCGCAGACCCTTCCTGACGGCCAGACCCAGTTCACCAACATCGAGCTCGAGGACATCGAGCGCGTCGAGGTGCTCCGTGGCGCCGCGTCCGCTCTGCACGGGAACGCGTCGGGCGGCGTCATCGCGTTCCGCACGAGCGGCGCCGGACCAGCGGCGTTCGCCCAGCGCGTGGGCGTGGAAGGTGGCGCGTTCGGAACGCTCAAATGGCACTCGCGCACCTCGGCACGCCGCGGGGCATGGTCGGGAGCCGTGAGCCTCTCGCGCCTGACGAGCGGCGGATTCCGCGCGCACAGCGAAACCGATCAGCGCCAGGTCAACGGATTCGTGGAGCTGCAGCTGACGCCTGCAACCGTGGCCGCGCTGCGCATTGCGGCGGCCGATCAGCCGATCGCGGACAATCCCGGCGCATTGACGAGTACCGAGCTCGCCGCCGATCGGCGCGCCGCGGCGCCGAACAACCTGGCGGCGGATGCCGGCAAGTCGGTGGACCAGCAGCAGCTGTCGCTGCAGGTCAGGCATCGCGACGGCTCCGGCGAGTACGGCGCCGTGGCCTACATGCTCTGGCGGGGCCTGGCAAACCCCCTCGCGACGGGCGTGAACGTCGGGCTCGACCGCGCGGTTGCCGGTGCGCGGATCGATGCCTCCCGCCTGCTGGGTGCGCGCGATGCGCCGCGCCTGACCGGCGGCCTCGACCTCCAGCGCATGCGTGACGACCGCACCAACGAGCGGGACGGGACGCTGATCGTGGACCAGCTCGACCGCGTGACCGAGGTCGGTCCCTTCGTGCAGCTCGACTGGTCTCCGCTGCCGCGGCTCCTCCTCGAAGCGGGGATGCGGTACGACCGGAGCACGTTCGAGGTCGAGGACCGCCTTCTCGCGGATGGCGACGATGGAGGGCAGCGTGTCCTCGCGGCCTGGAGCGCGCGCGGCGGAGCGACCGTCGAGGCGGGCCGGGGCGTGCGGGCCTACGCGAGCGTCGCGACGGCGTTCGAAACGCCGACGACCACGGAGCTCGGCAACCGGCCCGACGGCACCGGCGGGCTCAATCCGGAGCTCGGGCCGCAGCGCGCGCTTGCGTTCGAGGTCGGCGCCCGGGGACGCACTGGAGCGGTCGAATGGTCCGCCGCCGCATTCACCTCCTCCATCCGCGACGCCATCACGCAGTTCGAGGAAGTCGGCGGACGGGCGTTCTTCCGGAATGCCGGCCGCGTGCGCCAGCGCGGGGTCGAAGGCTCGGCTGCGCTGCGGCCGATTCCGATCGTTCAGCTTTCCGTCGTCTACACTTTCGCGGATTACCGGTTCACCGATTACGAGTCGGATGGCATCTCGCTCGACGGGCGGCGGCTGCCGGGCGTGCCGCTCCATCACGCCCGTGCGCGCGTCGAAATCGTGCCGGGGAACTGGTCGGGTTCGATCGAGCACGCCATGAGCTCGCGCGTCTGGGCCGATGATGCGAACACGCTGGCGGCCGAGGGGTGGGGAACAGGCGTGACGGACCTGCGGGTACGGTGGACAGGAAGGGCAGGTGCCTTGACGCTCTCGCCGTTCGTCACGATCCAGAACTTGACGGATCGGGAGTATGTCGGCTCAGTGACGATCAACGGGTTCAACGGGCGCGTCTTCGAGCCGGCGCCGGGCCGGCACTTCGTGGCGGGGATTGAGGGAAGCTTCGCGGTATTGCCCTGATGCCTCCTAGCGCTCCCGCCGGCCGTGCAGGTGGAGGACGCGCCGAACCGCGCCCACCAGAACATCGGGTGCAACCGGCTTCTGCAGATAGCGCCCTTCCTCGGCGGTACCGACGATGTCGGAAAGGGCTTCGCGGGGGTGGCCGGACATCCAGATGATCGGCAGATCGGGATGAATGCTGGCGAGCCGCTGCCCCAGCTCACGTCCCCCCATGACCGGCATGACGACGTCACTCAGGACGAGATCGAACCGGGGCCCCGTTTCCAGGATTTGCAGCGCCTCGCGGCCGTGGCGTGCCCGCTGTACATGGAACCCACCCTGCTCGAGCGAACGGGCGGCCACTTCGCGCACGAGATCCTCGTCGTCCACCACGAGCACCCGCGCCGCGGCGGCGTGTGTTCCGGAGGCACGGTCGCGGCCCGATGGACGGGGGGCCGGTGGACTCGAAACAGGCAGGTAGATCGTAAACGTGGTTCCCTCGCCGACGGTGCTCTCGACCTGAATGGCGCCGTGGCTCTGGGTGACGATGCCGTGAACCGTCGGCAGTCCAAGGCCGGTCCCTTCGCCGATCCCCTTCGTCGTAAAGAATGGCTCGAAGATCTGCGGCAGGTCCGTCGGATCGATCCCGGTGCCGGAATCCGTCACCGACAGCGTCGCATACTCCCCCGGCCTCAGCGCGAACTCTTCGAGCGGCCCGAGCTCGACGGCTGCCAGCCGCCGGATGCCGGTCCGCATGACGAGGCGCCCGCCGGCCGGCATGGCATCGCGCGCGTTGATCGCGAGATTCATGACGACCTGCAACAGCTGCGCGGGATCCACCTGCACCCATTTCGCGCCGGGCGAGCGCTCCACCTGCATCTCGATGTTGCTTCCGATCAGCCGCTGAAGCATCGGCTGCATCTCCGACACCGAGCTGTCGAGGTCCACGGTCTCCGGCGTGAGGACCTGGCGCCGGCTGAACGCGAGGAGCTGCCGCGTGAGGCTCGCCATCCGGTCGCCGGCACGCTGGACCTGATGGAGATCCTCGCGCGCTGTCGGGCCGAGGTTCGGGTCCCGCGCAACGAAGTCGGCAAATCCGCGCAGGGCGTGCAGCTGATTGTTGAAGTCGTGCGCCAGGCCTCCCGCCACCCGGCCGATCGCCTCCATCTTGGCTGCCTGGCGCAGCTGCTGCTCCGCGCGTCGGCGCTCGGTCACGTCCCGCTTGATGGACGCAGCGCCCACGATCCGTCCGCTCCGATCCTTCACGGGGGAGACCGAGAGCTCGATGGTGATCCTCGCGCCGCCTTTCCGGATCCGCTCCGTCTCGATCCGCGCCACCGACTCGCCGCGGGATACCCGCTCGAGGACCCGGCGTTCCTCCTCGTGGCGCTCCGGCGGGATGAGCTGCAGGATGGATGCTCCGATCATCTCCGCCGGCTCATACCCGAAGATGCGTACCGCTCCCTCGTTCCAGCTCATCACGGTACCATCGAGTGTCTTGCTCACGATCGCGTCGTCGGAGGACTGGACGATCGCCGCGAGCCGGGCATTCGCGAGCTCCGCTTCCCGTCGCTCGTCGATGTCCACCACCGATGCCACGTAACCCAGAAAGGCGCCCGCATCATCCAGGCGCGCCGCGGCGGAATCGAAGACCCAGCGGTAGACGCCGTCGGCGCGGCGGAGCCGATACTCCAGCTGCACGCCGCGGCGATGTGCGATGGCATCCGCCAGTCCGGCCTCGACTCCCATCCGGTCGTCGGGGTGGATCGCCTCGAGCCAGCCGGCGCCCCGCGACGCCTCTTCGGACTGCCCGGTGAACTCGTACCAGGGTTGGTTGAGGTAGGTGCAGTTGCCGCTGGCATCGGTCACGCGCATGACGATCGGCGCATGGTCCGCCATGTTCCGGAAGCGCGCTTCGCTCTCACGGAGCGCCCGCTCGGCGCGGCGCCGCTCGGTGACGTCCATGTGATAGGCAATGAGCGCCGGCCCGTCCGGGAAATCGAGCTGCACCACCTCCATGTGCACATCGGCTGCCGAGCCGTCCCTGCGCAGCGCGACGTAGTCGTAGGAATCCGGGACATCCTCTCCCCGCAGCCGCCGCATCATCCGGTCCCCGACGAGCTCCCGGCTCTCGGGTGCGACGACGTCGAGGGCCCCGAGGCCCTCGAGCTCCTCGCGGGACGAATACCCGAAGATCTCGACTGCCGCCTGGTTCACGTAGGTCAGCGTCCCGTTGCGGGTGATCGTGATTCCGACGGGAGACTGCTCTATGAGGGGGAGGGCGTCGGCGATTCGCCGAAGGGTGCCGGGACTGGTCGCGTCGGGAGGTAAGGGCATCGGTCTGAAGAATCGCCGAAAGGGTTCGGGATGCAAGGCCAATTTAGCCCGGTTCCGGCCGGGTCCGTCAGGTGCCACTGCGTTCCTGCGGTGGATCGCCCGCGGCGGCCTCCTGCGCGATGATCAGGCGCCTGGCCTCGGGCCCGAGGAGGGGAAGCTTGCGGCGGAAGACGATCGCCCCACCGATGCTCAGCCCGCCGCCGATCGCGATCGTCGCCGGCGCGCCCAACCGGTCGGCCAGGAGGCCGGCGAGGAGCGCGCCGAAGGGGGCCATCCCCATGAACATCATCGAGTAGACCGCCATGACGCGGCCTCGCAGCCGGTCGGGGACCATCGACTGGATCAGCGTATTCGATGACGACATCTGGATCATCATCGTAAAGCCGACCGGGAGAAGCAGGATCACCGACAGCAAGAACGAGCGCGAGAATGAAAAGAGTATGAGGCTGCTTCCGAACCCGCCTGCAGCCGTGGCTACCCAGCGCCCGAGTCCCCGCACCGACCGGCGCCGCGCCAGGACGAGGGCCCCGGCGAGTGCTCCTGCCCCGGACGCGCCCATGAGCATGCCGAGGCCGCTCGCGCCGACACCGAGCACGCTCGCCGCAATGACCGGCATGAGCACGGCGTACGGCATCCCCGTCAGGCTGACGAGCCCGAGCAGCAGGAGCAGGGCGCGCACGGGGGCGGTATCGGCGGCAAAGCGGAATCCCTCCGAGGCCTCGGCGAAGGCGGTGCCCTTCCGACCCTCGCGGACCGGGACCGGCCGCCGGATCGAGAGGAGCCCGGTCAGCACCGCGAGGTAGGAGACCCCGTTCGCGACGAAGCACCATCCTTCGCCGACCGCCGCGACGACGACACCCGCAACTGCCGGACCCACGATCCGCGCGCCGTTGAACATCGAGGAGTTGAGTGCGATCGCGTTCACCAGGTCCTGCCGCCCCACCAGCTCGGTGACGAACGCCTGGCGAGTCGGGATGTCGAACCCGTTCACGACCCCGAGCAGCGCCGCGATCGTCGCCACGTGCCACACGTCGATCCGTCCCGAGAGCGTGAGGGCGCCCAGCACGAGCGCCAGCAGCATCGAGACGCTCTGCGTCACGAGGAGCAGGCGCCGGCGGTCGTGCCGGTCGGCGAAGAGCCCGCCGACGGGCGCGAGCAGGAAGACCGGGATCTGCCCCGCAAATCCGACGGCGCCGAGCAGCACCGGTGAGCCCGTCAGGCGATACACGAGCCAGGCCTGGGCTACCGATTGCATCCAGGTCCCGATCAGCGAAATGAGCTGGCCGGAGATGAACAGCCGGTAATTGCGGTGATTCAATGCCCGAAGCATGCCGGGGATGCGACGCGGGGGCAGTACTTCCTCCTGTGAAATCGCTCCGGAAGGTAGCAGGACGGTCCGTGGTGCCGGCTGAGTGAGCGGCGTCACGCGCCGCGAAAGTGTCGTTTCGTATCTTCTGCGCGATGCCACCCCGTTTCAGCGACCGTCTCGCCTGGGGTGCGGGGCTCTTTGCCGGCGCCGCGCTCCTTCTTCTCGTATGGATGGTGCGCGACGTCCTGCTGCTGGGCTTCGCGGGGATCCTGCTCGGGCTCGTCTTTCGGGTGCCTGCCGAGTGGCTCGCAGCGCGCACGCCGTTGCCGCATGGGGTCGCGGTCGTGCTCGTGGTCCTCGCACTGTTCGGCGTGCTCGCGGGAGTCTTCACCCTGCGCGGCGCCGACATCCGGAATCAGGCCAATCAGCTCCGTGAACGGATTCCA
>DASTUP010000171.1:0-6998 GCA_035759585.1 Gemmatimonadales bacterium
GAATACGAAATCGGCACCTCCCAGATCCGCGCCCCCGCCTGCGCCAGCCGCGCCGTCAGCTCCGGCTCGAATCCGAACCGGTCGCTCGTCAGCACGAGCGACTTCATGAGCGGCGCGCGCACCATCTTGTAGCACGTCTCCATGTCGGTCAGGTTGAGGTCGGTGAACATGTTCGAGAGGAGCGTCAGGACCTTGTTCCCCACCGAGTGCCAGTAGTAGAGCACGCGGTGCGGCCCGCCGAGGAAGCGCGACCCGAAGACGGCGTCGGCCCTGCCCCGGAGGATCGGCTCGAGGAGCACCGGATACTCGGCGGGGTCGTACTCGAGGTCGGCATCCTGCACCACGATCACGTCGCCCGTCGTGAGCCCGATGCCGGTCCGGATCGCGGCACCCTTCCCCCGGTTTTCCGGATGGTGCTCGACCCGCTGCACCTTTCCCTCCGCGGCGAGGCGCTCGAGGACTTCGCCCGTCCGGTCGCGCGAGGCGTCGTTCACCGCGACGATCTCGATGTCGAGCGGCACCGCGCGCACGCGGTCCACGATCGTCTCGATCGTCGCCTCCTCGTTGTACGCCGCGATCACCACCGACAGCCTGAGCGGCGCCACCTCTTCGGCACGTGCGGTCATGCGGACTCCGGCAGGGGAACGGACTGCGTTTCCTCGAATGACGACCGGGCGTAGATCATCCCGAGCAGGCCGGCAAAGAGCAGCGCGAGCGGAATTGCCGCGGGATCGAGCGTGGTTTCATCGGGTGCGCGCGCGCTCGCCGGCGCGGTAGCGGGCCCGGCCGGCACGCGTGCGAGCGGCGGCGCTCCCCGCCGCTGGTGCACGACGTACTGCCCCACGGTGCCGACGCTGTCGTACGCCGCGAACGCCGCGGCGAACCGCGGATCTGCGCTCAGGTACTCGACCAGGTCGAGCCGCCGCATCCCCCACCGCGGCTCGTCGGGCCCGGTGCGAAGCACCAGCACCAGGTCCGGCTCGGAGCGCACGAGGTCCTCGGCGACGCTCGTCCGCAGCGCGGTCTCGAGCGGATCCGCATCCGCCGGTGCGCGGAACCGGAACGGCGCGGGATCCTTGATCGCGCTGTCGTACGCCGCGACCACCGGCCAGAGATTCGAGTAGCGCTGCACCCACCCGGTGCCGGCGTACTGCGTGAGCGGAAACCCCGACGCCATGTTCGGTGAGAGCACCATCACCGGCCGGCCGGCCGCATGCTCCCTGAGCACCGGCACGAGCTGCGCGAGGCTCGGGTCCGCGTCGTAGCGCGGGTCCAGCGGGTCGGTCGCCTGGATCACGGCGCCCGTGAGCGCCGCGACCGCGACGGTGAGCGCCGCGGCGCCGGCAATGCTCGCGAAGAGCCGCTCCGTCCACCGCGCCAGCGGCCGGCGGACCGACAGGGCCAGCACGGCAAGGAGCACCCACCCCAGCGCGAGCGCCGGGAGGAAGTGGTACCGCCACCCCTTCAGCTGGAATACGGCGGCGAGGTAGCAGGCAAGGGTCGCGCCAGCGAGGATCAGCTTGAGCTCTCCCCGCCCCGTCCAGCGCCAGAGCGCCACCGCCACGATCAGGGCCCCGATGGCCAGCGCCGCTCCGTCCCCCAGGAGCGCGGTGACGAGGAAGGAGTTGTGAATGAAGGTCTGGTACGCGGGGCCGTGCGTCCGCACCAGCTCGAAGTACTCGGGCGTGAACACCGCGACGGCGCCGAGGTAGGCGGCTCCCACGACCGGCACGACGAGGCCTTCGGGAGTGAGGCGGCGCGTGTGCGCGAAGACGATGGCCTCGCGGAAGAGCCAGAGGAGGACGAACTGGGGCTTGAGGGCGATGCCGATGGCGGCGGCGAGGCCGATGGGGGTGGCCGCGAGACTCGGGGCGCGGGACTCGAGACTCGAGACCCGAGACCCGAGACCCGAGTCTCGCGCCCCGCGACCCGCCCCACCCCGAGCAGCAGATACGGCATCACCAGCGCCAGCATCAGGTGCTCGCGCTCGCCCCAGTCGAGGCGCGGAAGGACGAAGAGGGCGAAGACGAGAATCAGGACGGAAAGACGGAAGGACGGGAGGACGGAAGGGGTGCGCGCACCGATGGTGCGGAGGACCTGGGCGCTGGCAATGACGGAGCCGATCAGCAGCAGGGTAACGGCGACGCGATAGGCGAGGATCTCGGAGACGCCGAGCTCGCGGGCGGCGGCGACGATCGGGAGGTTGAGCCAGACGATCAGCGGCGGGTTGATCTCGATGAGGTCCACGTACAGCGTCGCACCGTCGAGCACCCGGCCCGCGGCATACAGAAGAAACGAAATGTCGGGAAGGGTGCGGCTCAGGAACTGGGGAACCAGCCCGATGGCGGCGACGAGTGCGAGGAGCCCGAGATAGCGGCCGCGCGGGAGGCGCGCGAGCCGGTCGCTCATCGGCGGCCCTTGGGATTCCAGATCGCGCGCATGCCGACCAGTCCGAGCGCCACCAGAGCCACGAGCATCGCCTTGGGACCGAGGAGATAGACAACGACAATGACGGCCATGGCGGCCGCCCAGATGACCAGCGGAATCATGTCAGAAAGATCCTGCTACTCCCGGATGGACACCACCCTGTCGCGCTCGAGGACCACCCGGATGTTGCGGTATATCCACACTTCGGCGGCCGAGCCCGGCGCCGTCTGGCGCCGGAGGGGCCGGCCGAGGGATGCCTGAACCTGTGCGTCGGTGAAGCCGAGCCGGACCCGGTCGCAGGCAATCAGGCCGAGGTCGTACCGGTCCCAGTCCGGGTGCCGCTCGGCGAGGCGGCGGATCGCGCCCTCCGAGTTGCACGCGGGGTCCCGCGACGCACCCTTCTCGCTGACGGTCGGCCCTTCCTCGGAGCCCCCTTCACCCCGCGCCTGCTCGGTGATCGGCGCGTCTCCCGAAGCGCCGTACCCGAACACCCGCCCCGACCCCTGGCCCCCGCCCCCCGCCGCCACGCTCGCCTCCGCCGCGGCCTTCCGCTCCGGCAGCGGCGAATCCCCGTCGAACCAGCCGCGCGGGAGGACCGACCCGAGGGTGGTCATCGGCAGGACCCCGCCGACCATGAGGATCGCAACGATGAGCACCGCCAGCGACCCCACCTGGAAGAATGCGCTCAGCGTGGTGCTCCTCCCGCATTCGTTGCAGCGGGAGGCGTACCGGCTCATTTCGGATCCACAGCTCCAGCACTGAGCCACGGGGGGAGGCCTCGGAGGTTGGTCTTCTGGTCAGTATGCAAGATGCGGGCGGGGAGAGGATCGGGCAAGCTGGTTACGGGCCCCTTGCGGTCCCGTCGGGGCGCCGATATGGATGTGACGGAAGCGCAGGACCGACCCTAACCGAGCGAGCATGCCGCAGCCCGATCCCGCGAACATTCTCGTCGTAGACGACGACCTCGACATGCTGGCCCTCATGGCGCACGCCCTGCGCGCCGGCGGCTACCGGGTTCGCACCGCCTCGGACGCGATCGAGGCCCGGAAACGGCTCGCCCAGGACCGCTTCGAGCTGGTCGTCTGCGACATCCTCATGCCCGGGCTCAGTGGCCGCACGTTCGGGCAGCAGATTGCGGAAGAGCCCGACCCTCCGCTGCTCGTCTTCGTTTCCGCAGCCGACGCGCTGCCCGGATCGCTTCCGGGCGCGTTCCTGAAGAAGCCGTTCCGGCCGGAGGCCCTGCTCGCGGTCGTGAGGGAGATGCTCAAGCGGCGGCGGTGAACGCCGCGCGGGAATCTACGGCAGCGGGACGTTCCGCCGGCCGCCGATCTGCCCAAAGAGCCACTTTCCTCCCTTGTCTGCGAGCAGGGCCGTCTTTATTCATTCCTGCTCGTCACGATGGACTCGGAATAATGAATGAAACGGTGCGCTCTTCGGAGCCTCCCTGCGTTCTCGTAGTCGATGATGCCGACGTCGCGCGACGTTTCATGGTCTTCACGCTCCGGGAGAACGGCTACCGCGTCTCCGAAGCCCGCGACGGGATGGAAGGCCTGGAGCAGCTCGACGGCGCCTGCCCCGACCTCCTCATCACCGACAGCACGATGCCGTGGATGGACGGAAGCACCCTCATCGCCGAGGCGCGGGCGCGCTATCCCCGCCTGCCGATCCTCCGCGTGTCGGGGAGCCACGGGCTCTCCGGGATCCGGGCGGCCCTTCCTCCCGACGTGCCCACGCTCAACAAGCCGTTCGGGTACGACGCGTTCATCGAGGCGGTGACGTCGCTGCTTCCGCGGCCGCCGCGCTGAGGGCTCCGCCCATCGCGCGCATCGCGGACCGCATCGCCTCGATCGCTTCCCCGACGACCTCCGCGTCGTGGACAGTCTACATGAAGCACGCCTCGAACTGCGACGGCGGCAGGTACACGCCGCGCTCGAGCATCGCGTGAAAGAACTCGGCGAATAAATCGGCTCTCGCGGCCCGCGCCGACCGGAAGTCCCGCACCGCCTCGTCCGCAAGGAAGAACCCCCACATCCCCCCGATCGCCGCCGCCTGCACCGGCACCCGGGATTCGCCCCCCGAGACCCGCACCCCTTCCGCCATCCGCCCCGACGCCGCGCCGAGCAGCTCGTAGATGCCGCCCTGCCGGAGATGATCCAGCGTCGCGATCCCGGCCGCCATCGCGAGCGGATTCCCCGACAGCGTCCCCGCCTGGTACACGTCGCCCGCCGGCGCGATGCGCCGCATGAGCGAGCGCGGTCCGCCATACGCCGCGGCCGGTAATCCTCCACCCATGACCTTGCCGAGGCAGGTCAGGTCCGGCATCACGCCGAAGTGCGCCTGCGCGCCGCCGTACGCCACGCGGAAGCCCGTCATCACCTCGTCGAAGATCAGCAGCGCGCCCGTCTTCGAGCAGAGCTCGCGCAGCCCCTCCAGGAATCCCGGCACCGGCAGTACCAGGCCCATGTTCCCCGCCACCGGCTCGACGATCACGGCGGCGATCTCGTTGCCATGCCGCTCCATCAGCTCGGCCGCGCCGGAGAGATCGTTGAATTCGGCCGTGAGCGTCTCGGCGACGGCGCCTGGCGTTACGCCGGGCGTCCCGGGCAAGCCGAATGTCGCGAGTCCCGACCCCCCCGCGACCAGCAACGAATCCGAGTGCCCGTGATAGCACCCCGCGAACTTCACGATGCGCCGCCGGCCCGTTGCCGCGCGCGCGAGCCGGACGGCGCTCATCACCGCCTCGGTGCCGGACGACACGAAGCGCACCATCTCGATCGACGGCACGGCGGCCGCGATCCGCTCGGTGAGCGCCGTCTCGAGCGCGGTCGGTGCGCCGAACGTCGTGCCGCGCCGCGCCTGGGCGGTGACGGCCTCGACGACGTCGGGATGGGCATGGCCGAGCGGCAGCGCGCCCCACGAGAGGACGAAGTCGATGTAGCGGTTTCCGTCCGCGTCGAAGATCCACGGGCCCTCGCCGCGCTCGATGAACCGCGGCGTGCCGCCCACGCTCCCGAACGCGCGGACGGGGCTGTTCACTCCGCCGGGAATGACCGCGAGTGCAGACTCGTAGAGCTCCGCGGAGCGCGCGCTATTCATCGTTCCGCAGCCACTCGGCCGCCGCCTTCGCGAAGTAGGTGATCACGAGGTCGGCGCCGGCCCGGCGGATCGAGACGAGGCTCTCGAGCGCCGCCGCCCGCTCGTCGATCCACCCGCGCTCCGCCGCCGCCCTGATCATCGCGTACTCGCCGCTCACCTGGTACGCGGCGAGCGGAAGATCGAAGCGCTCGCGCACCCGCCGCACGATGTCGAGATACGAACCGGCCGGCTTGACCATGAGCGCGTCCGCCCCCTGCGCCACGTCGAGCGCGACTTCGAGCATCGCCTCGCGCCCGTTCGCGGGGTCCATCTGGTATCCGCGGCGGTCTCCGACCTGCGGCGCGGACTCCGCCGCGTCGCGGAACGGAGCGTAGAACGCCGACGCGTACTTCGCGGCGTACGCCAGGATCAGCACCTCCCGGTGCCCCGCCGCGTCGAGCGCCGAGCGGATGGCCGCCACCTGCCCGTCCATCATCGCGCTCGGCGCGACGATGTCGGCGCCGGCGTCGGCGTACGCGACGGCGGCGCGCGCGAGAAGCTCGAGCGTCTCGTCGTTGCGCACGCTGCCGGAAGCGGTGTCGAGCACGCCGCAGTGGCCGTGCGACGTGTACTCGCAGAGGCAGACGTCGGCGATGATCGAGACGCCGGGCTGGCGCTGCCTGACGGCGCGGATGGCGCGCGGCACGGGGCCCGACTCGTTCCACGCTCCCGTTCCCGTGGCGTCCTTCGAGTCGGGAATCCCGAAGAGCAGCACGGCGGGAATGCCGAGCGCGGCGAGCTCGTCGGCTTCCGCATCGAGCCGGTCCACCGACCGCTGCGCGTGGCCGGGCATCGAGGCGATCGCGCGCTCGATCCCGCGGCCTTCGCGGACGAAGACCGGGTGAACGAGATCGTTCGTCCGCAGCGTCGTCTCGCGGAACATGCGGCGCAGCGTGGCGGAGCCCCGGAGCCGCCGGGGCCGGCATTCAGGCAGCGTGATCGAAGCAGGATCGAATGGCATCGAGCATCCCGTCGTGGGTCGGAGAAGTCGCGGTGGCGGCGACGGCAAGGCCATGCTCGCGCGCCACGGCCGTCGTCGCGGGACCGATGGAGACGATCGCCGGACGCGCCGCGGATTTCGTCAACGCGGTCCGGCCGTGCGGCGAGAGCTCGCCCATGAGAAAGCGGATGGTCGAGCCGCTGGTCACGAGGAGCGCGTCGAGCCCGGCACGCGCGAGCCGCTGGTCGAGCGCCGCGATGCCGCCCTGATCGGGGACGGTGCGATAGGCCGTGATCACGTCCACCGCCGCGCCCCGCGCCGCGAGGCGCTCCCGGAGCTCCGGGCCCGCGAGCGAGCTGGCGGGCACGAGCACGCGCGCTCCGCTCCCGATCGGAAGCAGCTCGGCGAGCCCCGCGGCATCCGATCGTGAGGACACGAAGATCCCCTCGCCGCCGAACGCCCGCACCGCCGCCTCGGTCGCCGCGCCGATGGCGGC
>DASTUP010000172.1:0-4088 GCA_035759585.1 Gemmatimonadales bacterium
GTCCCCCCTTGCGGAGTGCCCATCCATGCGAGCTCGATCGTGCGCCTTGCTTGCCCTTCCGGCGCTTGCCGGGACCTTCGCATTGGCGGGGCGCGGCGGAGGGCTGGAAGACGGCGGGCACAGGGAAGTCATCGCGATCGAGGACGTATCCATCATCCCGATGGACCGGAACGAGGTCGTTCCGCACCAGACGGTGATCGTCGACGGAGACCGGATCACGGCGATTGGGCCGGAGCGGTCGGTCCCGATTCCGAGGGGTGCGCGGAGGATCGATGGGCGGAATCGCTTCCTCATGCCCGCCCTCACCGACATGCACGTTCACCTGCGGGCGGGCGACGTCGAGGCGTATCTCGCAAGCGGGGTCGGGACCGTGCGGAACATGTGGGGCCACCAGGCGATCGGCCGGCTCAGGCGCGAGATCGAATCGGGCGCGCGGCGCGGCCCGCGCATTCATTCGGCGAGCCACGGCCTCGACGGGACCCCGCCGCAGTGGCCGGCGACGGTGATCGTCACCGCCGCAGAGAGCGCGGCCGTGGCGGTGCAGCGGGAGGCGGCGGCGGAGGAGGGATGGGAGTTCATCAAGGTCTACTCCCGGCTCTCACCGGCCGTGTTCGACGCGATCATGCGCGAAGTGCGGGAGCGCGGGCTCGTTGCGGTGGGACACGTTCCGCTGGCGGTGGACGTGCGGCATGCGCTCGCGTCGGGGCTGCGATCGGTCGAGCACCTCACGGGGTACGACCGCGCGGTCAGTGTCGCGGGACGGGGAGGCACGTGGGCGTGGATCGACGCGGACACCGCGCGGTTTGCGGAGCTGATCGCCGCCACGCGGCGCGCCGGAGCATGGAACTGCCCGACGATGACGATCTACGCGACGCTCGCCCGGCAGCACTCGGTCACGGAGCAGGCTGCGATCAGCCGGCACCGCCGGCTCTTCGTGCGGCAGCTGAGGGACGCGCAGGCACCGATTCTGGCGGGCACCGACGCCGGCATCCAGGTAGTGCCGCCGGGAACCTCGATGCACGACGAGCTCCGCGAGCTCGTGGCGGCCGGCCTCACGCCGTTCGAAGCGCTCCGCGCCGCAACGGTCGAGCCGGCGCGCTTCTTCGGCGACACGGCCGCGGGCGTGGTGCGCGTGGGCGCACACGCCGACCTGCTGCTCCTCGACGGCAATCCGCTCGACGACATCGCAAATTCATCCAGGATCCGGATGATGTTTCTGCGGGGGGAGGAGATGTAGGGGAAACAGGGAACGAAGAACGGGAGGTGGGACAGGACAGGCTTGCGGCACGTCGTCCCGGTTACAATACGGGATGCTGCGAATTCCGGCCGGGCTGGTGCTCGCGTTCTTCGCTGCCGGCTGCGCGCGCGGCACGGCGCCGGCTGCCGTGGCCGCCGGCTCCGATCCGTGCGTGATCGAGGGCGATTCCCGCGACACGCTCGATGTCTTTCTCGCCGAGCTTCCCGCCGCAGACCACGCCCCGGTGCCGCGGAACGATTCCGAGCGGCTGGTCTTCCGGCAGCTCTACGCGTCCCTGCTGCGCATCGACTGCACCGGCGCCGTGCGGGCCGATCTCGCCGAAAGCTGGTCCTCCGATCGCGACGATATGCTCTGGCGCCTCGAGCTCGGCGAGCATCGCTTTGCGCGTGGCGAACCGATCACGGCGCAGCGGGCCGTCGAGAGCCTGGCGCGCGTCGGCTTGACGGACGAGCAACCCTGGCTCGCGCGACTCGAAGCGCCGGGGCCCCGCACGCTCGCGGTGACGCTTGTTGAGCCGGACTCGACGGGACCGGTCCGGCTCGCCCATCCCGCGCTCGCCATTGCCGGCCCGGCCGGGCGCACCGGTGAATGGCCCGAATCGAGCGGACCGTTCAGGATCGAGGACGTATCGGATTCGATGCTGACGCTGGCACCGGTGGATGCCGCGGGTCCGGTGCTGCGCTTCCGGAAGGCGCCGAGCGGAGACGATCGGGATCTGCTCGAAGCGGGCGCGGGACTCCTGATCACGCGCGATCCGGCGGCGATCGCGTATGCGACGCGCATTCCCGCGCTGGATGTCGTGCCGCTCCCGTGGGACGTGACGTACGCGCTCATCTCGCCTCTCGTGCCGCCGATTTCGGTCCCGGCGGACAGCGCGGCGCGGGCGAGCTTCCGGGCCTCGCTCGCGCGCGATGCCGTGCGATCGGCCGCGCGGGGGGCGGAACCGCCGTTCGGCGGCAGCGCGACGGCCGCCTGCCGGGCCGATTTTCCTTCGGGATCGCGGCCGAGGGCGCGCGTGATCTATCCGGAGGGAGACGAAACGGCGCGCCAGCTCGCCGAGCGGATCGTCGCGATCGCTCCGATGCGCCTGGCGGCCGCGCCGCTTTCGGCCGATGCGCTGCAGGCGTCGCTCTCGGCGGCGGATGACGTGGCGTTCGTGGTGCCGTTCTCGCGCGTGGGAACGGTGTCCTGCCGCGGCCTCCCCCCGCTCCCGTCCGGTGCAACCATCGAGCCGCTCATCGACACCCGTGCGCATCTCATTCTCGGACGCAATGCACCCCGTCTCACGCTCGACGCGGACGGGATGCCTCGCATCCTTCCCTGAGTCTAGCGCGCGCTCTGTGCCGGCGCGGCCTTGCGGGTGAAGGTCTTGTTCACGATCAGCCAGGTGCCGTCGATCCGGAGCAGCGTCATGTAGTCGGTGACCGAGCTCTGCGGCCCGCCGAGCTCGAGCCTGGCGACGGCCGCATCGCCCGTGATGTCGATGTCGGCGATCCGCTTCTCCGGCCATCCGCGGCCCTCCGGATTCTTCCGCGCTGCCTCCTCGACGCGCTGGAGGTAGCTCTCGATCGGGACGAGACTGAACCCGGTGTCCGCGACGAACGTCATCCGGGCGCTCGGATGAAACGCCTTGCGCACCTCCATTCCGCCGTCGAAGTAATGCTGGATCGTGGCGCGGACCGCCGCTTCATCCGCGTTCTCGTGCACAGCGGCACCGGTCAGCGCCGCAACCGCGGCGAGCGCCGCCAGCGCAGGAAGTCGATAGTCACGCATTGCCGGGTCCTGAGATTGGGGTGAAGCACCCTTACGCCGCCCGTCTTCCGGGAGTTTCCTTCGCTCATGAGCTTCCGCACCCGCGCCTTCCTGGTCCTGCTGCTCGCGGTGCTCGTGCCCCTCGGCGTGCTCGCGGTGGGCGTGCGGCAGGAGCTGGACGGCCTCGTGCGCCGGGAGCATGCGGAGCGGACCGAAGCGGCGGCCGCGGGGATCCGGGCCGATCTCGAGCGCGCAGCGGCGGAGATCAGGGCCCGGCTCGCGCGCATCGGTGCCGGCCTCGCCGCCGATACACGATTCCGACTCGCCGTCCAGGGCCGGGACCCTTCGGCACGCGCCTGGCTCCTCGACCATGCCACGGAAGCGATGCAGTCGGCCGATCTCGACGTGCTGCAGATTCAGGATGCCGGTGCAACCATCCTGAGCTCGGGACACTTCCGCAACGAATACGACCGGCAGGGCGTGCCTGCCGCGGCTGCGCTTGCCGGCGACGCAGCGATCCTCCTGAAGCTGCGGACGCCCCGGGGGAACCGGCTCGCGCTCGCGGCGGTGCATCCGTTCGAGGTGGGCGGGGCCGAGTTCACGGTGATCGGCGGGGAGGCGCTCGACTCCGCGCGCCTCGCCTCGCTCTCGCGTGACGCCGATCTCACTGCGCGGCTTTCCCTCGGCAACCCGGAAGACGGACCGTCCGTCGTCGCCGGCGTACCGCTTCGGCTGGTGGACGCTACCGGGGAGAGGTTCGCGACCGGCTCCGCCCGGATCGTCCTGGTGCGCCGCGGCGACCGCCTCGGGGAGCTCCAGCGCCGGCTCGATCGCTGGTTCCTGGCGGTGATGGCGGGGACGGTGGCACTCGCGCTCCTCCTCGCCGGCTGGCTCGCCGCGCGCATCAGCGCGCCGATCCGGGAGCTCTCGGAACGGACGGCGGCGCTCGACCTCGAACGGCTCGACCAGAGCTTTGCGAGCGACCGCACCGACGAGATCGGCACGCTGGCGAACCTGCTCGATGCGATGACCCGGCGGCTCCGGTCGAGCACGGCGCGGCTTCGCGAGGCGGAACGGC
>DASTUP010000173.1:0-4379 GCA_035759585.1 Gemmatimonadales bacterium
GGCCCGGTTTCCGGCCCGAACTGCATGAGCGCCCACACGCCGAGTGCGAGTCCGGCGAGCACGATGCCGACTACGGTCCACTGTCTGCTCATTGCCGCTCCTGTGATGGCCGGGTCTCGCGACCCGGCCATCGTGCTATGCCCGCTCCGCGCAGGCCGCCTTGAGCTTCTGCACCGCGCCGGCGATGTCCGGCTCGCCGAACACCGCAGTGCCGGCCACGAATGCGTCGGCACCCGCCCGGTACGCCGCACCGATGGTCTCGACCGTGATGCCGCCGTCCACTTCGAGCACGGCAGCGGAGCCGCACCGCTCCAGCAGCGCCCGCACGCGCGCGATCTTCGCGGTGGCCTGGGGAATGTACGACTGGCCGCCGTAGCCGGGATTCACCGACATCACGAGCACGAGGTCGAGATCGTCCACCACTTCCTCGATGAGGGCGAGCGGCGTGCCCGGATCGAGCGCGAGCCCCGCGAGCATTCCCCGCTCCCGCACCCGCGCGAGGTGCCGCTGCACGTGCACCGTGGCTTCCGGGTGGAAGGTGAACACGCCGGCACCCGCGGCCGCGTAGTCGTCGATGTAGCGCTCGGGATGCTCCACCATCAGGTGGACGTCCACCGTGCGGTCCGTCAGCTTCCGGAGCGCGCGTATCATCGGGGCACCGAACGTGAGGTTGGGGACGAAGTGACCGTCCATCACGTCCACGTGCAGCCAGTCGGCGCCGCCGGCGAGCGCGGCTTCCACCTGTTCCCTGAGCGCGCCGAGGTCCGCGCTCAGGACGCTCGGCGCAATGCGAACGGTCATCGGCTCGCTCCGTTGACGATCAGTTCGACTTCATCACCCGGGAGGCGCGCGCTTCCGGCGGATGGTCTCGTGCCGAGGACGACGCCGACCTCCCGCTGGCGGTCGATTACGGTATCGATCGCGCCGAGCCGGAATCCGGCGGCGGCGAGTATCGCAGCGGCCTGGCCGGCCTCCACGCCGCTCAGGTCCGGCACCGGAAGCTGCATCCTTCCCGCGCTCGGCGTGAGCGTGACCGTGCCTCCCGCCGGCATGGCGAGGCCCGGCGGAGGATCCTGCCATACGATGACGCCCCGTGCGGCCGACGGATGCTCCTCCCCTTCGGCCACGACGACGCGATATTCGAGAGACGTCAGCTCGCGCCGTGCCGAATCGAGCCCGAGGCCGAGGACGCGCGGCACCACATGCTGCTTCCGCACCAGCGGCACCGGCGAGAGCCAGACCACCGCAGCCACGAATCCGATCAGGGCGATGGCCGCAATGATGCCGACATCACGCGCGAACCGACGCCGCGCAGGCGCGGAGACCGCGGGAGGCGGCGTGTGGCGCCGGAAGCGTGGACCCGTCATCCGGTCCGTCTCAGCCGCGCGGCGTACGCTCCGTCCATCCGGTGGCGGTGCGGGTGGATCGTCAGGTCTCCTGCGTCCGAAAGGAGTGGGCCGGGAAAATCCTCTGGCGGCTCGCGACGGAACTCGCGGTGCCGCTCGAGGAACGCATCCACCTGCCGCGCATTCTCTTCCGGCTCGAGCGAGCACGTCGCGTAAACTAACAGCCCCCCCGGGGCCACGATCGCCGCCGCGGCGTCCAGGAGCTCCGCCTGGTGACCAGCCAGCCCGGCGAGCGCCTCCTCGGTGACGCGCCAGCGCGCGTCGGGGTTGCGCGCAAAGGAGCCGGTGCCGAGACAGGGCGCATCGAGAAGCACGGCCGCCGCGGTGCGGAGCGGCGGGCGGCGCGCATCCGCGATCACGGCGTGCTCGCGCCCGCTGCCGGCCCGGCGCAGGTTTTCCGCGAGTCGCGCCGCTCGCCGGGGATTGACCTCCGCCGCGATCACACCGCAGATCCCGCGACCGATCGAGACGGATTTGCCGCCGGGGGCGGCGCAGAGGTCGACCAGCGTCGTCTCGGCGGGAATGTCCGCGTACCACGCAACGAGTGCCTGCGCGGCGTCCTGCACGAGGAAACCGCCCTCGACGAAGCCCGGGAGCTCGTCGGGTCGCGACCGGTCGGTGATGAGGCCGGCGCCGTAAGGCGCGGCGTGAACCGCGATCCCGGCCTCACGCCACCGCTCCTCGAGATTCTCGTAGCCCGCCCGCGCCGGCTGCAGGATCAGCGGCGGCCGCGTGTTGTTCCACTGGAGCAGTGCCTCGGCGCCCTGCTCGCCGAATTGGCCGACCCAGCGCCGCACGAGCCACACCGGGTGCGAGTACGTCGCGGCGAGGCGCTCGACGGTCTCCGTTTCCTCGACGGGAACGAACAGCGACGGCTCCGCCGCGACCTTCCGCAGGACGGCGTTCACGAACCCGCCCGCCTTCGTATTCGCCACCTCACGCGCGAGGGCGACGCTGGTGCTGACGGCGGCATGGGATGGCACGCGGTCGAGCGAGGTGAGCTGGTAGGCGCCGAGCCGGAGGACATCCTGCAGTGCGGGGGACACCTTCTTCCAGCCCCGCGGCACGAACGGGGCGACGAGGTTGTCGAGCGTCGTCTGGCGGCGCAGGACGCCGGCGGCGAGCTCGTGCGCGAGCCGGCGGTCGGCTTCGGACAGGCGCCGCACCGACTGCTCGAGCGCGGCGTCGAAGGGCCGTCCCTCGCGCACCTGCTCGAGGATGCGGAACGCCGCGCGACGGGCGGCCGTGCCGTCGTCGCTGCGTCGTCTCATTGCGTCCCGGGCCTCCCGGTCACGCGCCGAGCATTCCGCTCGTGGGACTCGACGGCATCGCGGTCTCGCGGCGCGGCATGCGGCCGGCAAGAAACGCCGCGCGCCCCGCATCGACGGCGAGCCGCATCGCTTCCGCCATGCGGACCGGCTCCGCGGCCTGGGCGAGCGCCGTATTCATCAGGATGCCGTCCACGCCCTGCTCCATCACGATGCAGGCGTCCGATGCGGTGCCGACGCCGGCGTCCACGATCACGGGCACCGAAAGGCGCCGCTTGATGGTGCGGATGCTGAAGGGATTGAGCAGCCCGAGACCGCTCCCGATCGGCGAAGCGAGCGGCATGACGGCGGCGGCTCCGGCCTCTTCCAGGCGCAGCGCGGTGATCAGGTCGTCGTTCGTATAGGCCAGGACCTGGAAACCTTCCTTCGCGAGCGTCACCGTGGCGGCGAGGAGGCCCTCGGTGTCGGGAAGCAGCGTTTCCCGGTCTCCGATCACCTCGAGCTTCACGAAATCGTTGAAGCCCGCCTCACGCGCGAGGCGCGCATAGCGGATCGCTTCGTCCGCGGTGTAGCAGCCGGCGGTGTTGGCGAGGAGGAAATAGCGGTCGGCGGGGAGGTGATGGAGGATGCTCTCCTCCTTTGCCCGGTCGAGATCCACCCGGCGCACCGCGACGGTGACGATCTCCGCACCCGAGGCCTCGATGGCGCGCACCATCTCGTCGTTGGACCCGTACTTCCCGGTGCCGACCATGAGCCGGGACCGGAAGGTGTGACCGCCGATCGCGAGCTGCGTGTCGGGCGCCATCATCAGCCTCCTCCAACGAAATGAACGAGCTCCACCGTGTCGCCGGCGGCGAGCGGCGTCTCGGCGAGGTGCGGCCGGCGCACGATCTGCCGGTTGTGCTCGACCACCACCATGCGGGGGTCGAGGCCGAGGTGCCGGAGCAGCGCTTCGAGCGTCGCCGGGCTCGGGACGCTGGTGCGGTCTCCGTTGAGCGTGATCTCCATGGTGCCGGTCATTGGTCCACCCATCCATCCAGGAATGCAAGTGCGGCGCGCGCCGGATCCTCTGCGTGCCAGAGCGCGCGGATCGCCGCGACGCCGTACGCCCCGGCGTCGCGCAGCACGCGCGCGTGCTGCGGCGTAATCCCGCCGATCGCGATCACGGGCACCCCGAGCGCGGACACGGAGCGGACCACCTCGATGCCGATCGGCGCGCGGTCCGGATGCGAAGTCGTGGCAAAGACGCTTCCCAGCAGCAGGTAGTCCGCACCTTCGTCCACCGCGGCCCGGGCTTCCGAAAGTGAATGCACCGATCGCCCGAGCCGGAGCTCGCCGAATGCCGCGCGGATGTCGCGCGGCGCGAGGTCTCCGGCGGCAAGCTGCACTCCCTGCGCTCCGACCGCGCGCGCGATGTCGGGGCGGCCGCTCACGATCGTCGAGGCTTCGGCGGGAAGCGTCAGCGTCACGAACCGGTCCGCGAGCGCGGCGAGGTCGGCGGCCGTGGCGGCGCGGTCGCGCGCGTGCAACGCGACTGCCGAGCCGGCCGAGGCGATTGCGGCGGCGCGCACGCCGAGATCGGGAAGCGCCCGGACGGCGGCATCGGTGACCGCATGAAGGCGTGCGAGCGGCCTCATGTGAACCGCTCGTCCTGGAGCGGCCCGCGCCCGCGGAGCCAGGCCGAGACCTCGATCCGCCGCTTTCC
>DASTUP010000174.1:0-2503 GCA_035759585.1 Gemmatimonadales bacterium
TGGCGGCGCCCGGGATGGTGGCTTTCCGCTGCCTGCGAAGTGCGGAGAGAGACATGGCCGTCACGACGAGCGCGCCACCGAGCCATTGCGGTGCCGAAAGCGTTTCGCCGATCGCGATCCAGCTCGTGAGCGACGCGAACACCGGCTCCAGCGTGAAGATGAGCCCTGTTTCCGCCGGCGAGAGGACCCGCTGCGCGCGGATCTGGAACCAGAACGTCCCGATCGCAGTGGAAACGAGGAAGGCGAGCGCCAGGCCGAGGGCAGGGCTGAGCGAAAACCGCGGGGACCCCAGGATCGGGGCAGCAGCGGCAGCGAGCACGGCCGTCGTGCCCAGCTGCACCAGGAGCAGCCGGCCGGCATCGCCCCGCCCGGTGAACCGGCCGACCGCCACGATGTGGCCGGCAAAGAGCAGGGCGCCGGCCGCGGTGAGGAGGTCTCCACGATTCGGGCCCCCGCTGCCCGGATCGGTGAGCAGGTACAGGCCGCCGGTCGCGAGTGCGATCGCACCGAGGACGCGGATGCCGGGACGCTCTCCGTGCACGAGCCATCCCACGAGCGGAACGAGCGGAGCTGCCAGGCTCGTGATGAACGCCGAGCGGCTCGGCGTCGTGTCTGCGAGTCCCGTCGTCTGGAGCGCGATGCCCCCCCAGAAGAGGAGACCAAACACCAGGCCACCGAGCAGCTCGATCCGCGTGACCTTCGACACCAGCGGAAGCAGCAGCAGCGTGGCGAGGCCGAACCGCGCCGCCACCAGGACGAGCGGGGAGGCATCCGCGAGCGCCCCCTTCACGACCGTGAACGTGGCGCCCCATACGAGCGTCACGAGCACGAGTCCGCCCATCGCGCGCCCGTGCGTCACGAGACCAGCGCGGGTCCTGCGGCTTCCTCGAGGAGCGGCTTCAGGAACCGCCCGGTGATCGACTCGGGATGGGCGGCGATCGCTTCGGGCGGCCCCTGCACGACCACCTGTCCCCCTGCCGCTCCCGCCTCGGGCCCCATGTCGATCACCCAGTCTGCCCGCTTGATCACGTCGAGGTGGTGCTCGATGACGAGCACGGTGTGCCCCGCATCCACGAGGCGGTCGAGCACGGTCATGAGCACGCGGACGTCGTCGAGGTGGAGGCCCGTGGTCGGCTCGTCGAGCAGGTAGAGCTTCCGGCCTTTCCGCTTCCCGGCGCTGATGAGCTCGCGCGCGATCTTGAGCCGCTGGGCCTCGCCGCCCGAGAGCGTGGTCGCCGGCTGCCCGAGACGGAGATACCCGAGTCCCACCTGCTGCAGGTGCCAGAGCGCCGTGCCGAGCTTCGGCTGGTGGCGGAAGCGGCCGATGGCCTCCTCCACGCTCCACTGCAGGACGTCATGCACCGAGTAGCCGCCGATCCTGACTTCGAGCACCTCGCGCTTGAAGCGCTGGCCGGCGCAGACCTCGCACGGCACGAACACGTCCGCGAGGAAGACCATCTCCACCTGCACCGCGCCGGCGCCTTCGCACGCTTCGCAGCGCCCGCCTTCCATGTTGAACGAGAACGTGGCGGGCGTATACCCGCGCCGGCGCGAGATCGGCTGGTCGGCAAAGAGCTCGCGGATCTCGTCGAACGCCTTCACGTACGTGATCGGATTCGACCGCGGCGTGCGGCCGATGGGCGACTGGTCCACCAGCAGCACGTCCTGCAGCAGCTCCGCGCCCTTGAGCGATGCGAGGCCGCCCACCGCTTCGCCGAGGTGGGACTTGGCGGAATGCTCGCCGTGAATCTTCGCCTCGAGATGCCGGTAGAGAATGTCGTGGATCAGCGTGCTCTTTCCCGACCCCGAGACGCCGGTGACCGCCGTGAGGCACCCGAGCGGGATGTCCGCGTTCACGTGCTGCAGCGTGTGCAGCGTCGCACCGCGCACCCGAATCCATTGCGGCCCGGCCGGCCGGCGTGCACTCGGCACGCCGATCCGCTTCCGCCCGGAGAGATACTGACCGGTGAGGGAATCGCCGGGCGCGGTCGGCGGGCCGGCGTGGACGACAGTGCCGCCGTGCTCGCCGGCGCCGGGCCCGAGCTCGAGCATGAAGTCGGCCTGCTCGATCGCGGCGGGGTCGTGCTCGACGACGATGACCGTGTTCCCGGCGTCACGCAGCCGGCGCAGCAATCCGAGCAGCCGGTCCGTGTCTCGCGGGTGAAGTCCGATGCTCGGCTCGTCGAGCACGTACAGCGTGTCGACGAGCTTCGAGCCGAGCGCGTTCGAGAGCGAGATCCGCTGTGCCTCCCCGCCGCTCAGCGTGCGCGTCTGCCGGTCGAGCGAGAGATAGCCGAGCCCGACATCCCGGAGGAAGCTGAGCCGGGCCCCCGCCTGCTCGAGCACGAGCGACGCGATCGCCGCGTCCGACGGCCCGAGCGAGAGCGACTCGAGCCACGCCGCGGCATCGTCGATCGAGAGCGCCGCAATGTCCGAAATGCGGCGCTCGTCGACGCGCACGGCGAGCGCATCGTCGTTGAGGCGCGTTCCGCCGCAACGTTCG
>DASTUP010000175.1:0-3444 GCA_035759585.1 Gemmatimonadales bacterium
AGGGGCGCGGGACTCGGGGCTGACTGCCCCCGCCCGACCGCGCTCCTCTGCCTTGTGCCGCTACCTTACGCGCGAAACAGCGAGTCCCGTTCCCGAGTCCCGCGCCCCGCGTCCCTCGACTCCGCTTCCTACCGCCGCCCCCCCACGAGACTCGGCCGCTCCTTCGTTCCGCCGTCCGGATCCTCCAGCGGCCGCTCGCCGATGGCGCGCAGGAACTCGTTCGGCTCCGGCGAGACCCTGAGGCACTCCTCCTGGGTCACTTCGCGGCTCATGTAGAGCTGGTAGAGCGCGTCGTTCATCGTCTGCATCCCGTGCTTCTTCCCCGACTGCATCGACGAGTAGATCTGGTGGATCTTGTCGTCGCGGATGAGCGCGCGGATGGCGGGCGTCGCCACCATGATCTCCGCCGCCATGGCGCGGCCGCGGCCGCGCGCCTTCTGCAGCAGCGTCTGCGTGAGCACGCCCTCGAGCACGAAGGCGAGCTGCGCGCGCACCTGCGACTGCTGGCTCGGCGGAAAGACGTCGATGATGCGGTTGATCGACTCGGCCGCGGAGTTCGTGTGCAGTGTCGCGAGGGCAAGGTGGCCGGTCTCCGCGATCGTCAGCGCCGCGGAGATCGTCTCCAGGTCCCGCATCTCGCCGACGAGGATCACGTCGGGGTCCTCGCGCAGCGCGTACTTGAGCGCGCTCCCGAAGCTCCGCGTGTCCGTGCCCACCTCGCGCTGGTTGACGATGCACGACTGGTGGCGGTGGATGAACTCGATCGGGTCCTCCACCGTGATGATGTGGCCCTTCCGCTCCTTGTTGATCTTGTCGATGATCGCCGCCAGCGTGGTGGACTTGCCGGACCCGGTCGGCCCGGTGACCAGGATGAGGCCGCGCGGGCGCTCCGCGAGCTTCGCCACCACCGGCGGCAGGCCGAGATCCTGGAAGGTCCGCACGTTGAACGGGATCATCCGGATGACCACCGCCACGCAGCCACGCTGCTTGAAGCAGTTGCCGCGGAAGCGGGCGAGGTTCTGGATGCCGAAGCTGAAGTCGAGCTCGTCCTCGGTCTCGAAGCGCTTCTTCTGGTTCTCGGTGAGGACGGAATAGGCGAGCTGAAGCGTGTCCTTGGGTGTCAGCACCTCGGTCACGGACGAGTCCGTGATGTCGCCGTCGATGCGGAGCTTGGGCCGCTCGCCGGCGGTGATGTGGAGGTCGGAGGCCTCCCGCTCGATCATCTCCTCCAGCAGCGCGCGCAGGTTGAAGCTCATCCGGCGGTCTCCTTGACGACTTCTTCGAGGGTGGTGACGCCCTTCTTGATCTTCTCCAGCCCGTCCATTCGCAACGTGAGCATGCCTTCCGCCACGGCCTGGTCGCGGAGCTCGGCCACGGAGGCCCCCCTGAGGACCATCCGGCGCAGCTCCGGCGACATCGCCATGACCTCGTAAAGCCCTGCGCGGCCACGATATCCGAGCCCGCCGCAGGCGTCACAGCCCTTGCCCTTCTGGAACGGTATCTTGCGCAATTCGTCAAAATCCGTGCCCAGCGCCGCCAGCTCTTCGTTCTTGTAGTCGTGCGGCGCCTTGCAGTCCTTGCAGATGCGGCGCACGAGCCGCTGCGCCGCCACGAGGTTGACGGCGCTCGCGACGTTGAACGCCTCGATCCCCATGTCGATCATGCGGGTGATGGTGCTCGGCGCGTCGTTCGTGTGCAGCGTCGAGAGCACGAGGTGGCCGGTGAGCGCCGCCTTGATCGCGATGCCGCCCGTTTCCAGATCGCGGATCTCACCGATCATGATGATGTTCGGGTCCTGGCGGAGGAACGCCTTCAGCGCGGACGCGAAGGTGAGCCCGATCTCGTTCCGCACCAGCACCTGGTTGATGCCCATCAGGTTGTACTCGACCGGATCCTCCGCGGTCATGATGTTGACCTCGGAGGTGTTGATCCGGGAAAGCGCGGAGTAGAGCGTGGTGGTCTTGCCGGAGCCCGTCGGGCCGGTGACGAGCACCATGCCGTACGGATTCAGGATCGCCTTCATCAGGTCGGCCTCCGCCTTCGGCTCGAAGCCGAACTTCTGGAGGTCGAGCGTCAGGTTCCCCTTGTCGAGAATACGGAGCACGATCTTCTCGCCGAAGAGCACCGGCAGCGTCGAGACGCGGAAGTCCACGACGCGGCTGCCCATCTTGAGCCGGAGGCGGCCGTCCTGGGGAACGCGGCGCTCGGCGATGTTGAGGTGCGAGAGGATCTTGATGCGGCTCGTGAGCGCCGCCTTCATCTTCATCGGCGGCTTCATGATCTCGAGCAGCGCGCCGTCCACGCGGTAGCGCACCCGGATCTCGTGCTCGAAGGGCTCGATGTGGATGTCGCTCGCGCCCTTCATGACGGCGTTCTTGAGGATGCCCTCGACCAGCTTGACGACCGGCGCGTCGTCGATCTGCGCCTGGGTGGCGGAATCCTCTTCCTCGTCCGCGACGACCTCGACCTCTTCGCCCTGATCGTCGAACTCCTTGAGGATGTCCTGGAACTGCTGGTCCTGCGCCGAGCCGTAGTGCTTCTCGATGAGCGCGCGGAGCGTGTACTCCCCGGCGATGACCGGGAAGAGATCGTAACGCGTGATGAACTTGAGGTCTTCGAGGAGGCCGAGGTCGGTCGGATCGGCCATGGCGACAGTGAGCGTCCGGCCCTCCCGCTTGAGCGGGAGGACGATGCTCCTCATTGCGAGGTCGGACGGGATGAGCTTGAGGATCCGCGCATCCACGTCGAATCGCGAAAGATCCACCGCCGGCATCCGGTACTGGCGGGCGAGGACCTTGGTGATCTCGATTTCCTGGATCAGCCCGAGCTTGACCAGCACGTACCCGAGGCGATGCTTGCTCGCCTTCTGCTCGGCCAGCGCCTGGCCGAGCTGCTCGCGCGTGAGGAGCCCATCCTCGATGAGGATCTGCCCCAGACGCTCGCCTGTGGCTGTAGCTGCCGCAGTCGCCATGAGTTGCCGGTTAACGGGTAGAGGTGGGCTGCAAGAACCTGCGCAGGAGCCAGGATCGGGCCAGCACCGGGGGCCGGTTACGGAACTCCAAGCGCTGCAGCGACTTTCGCCACAAGGGCGGGACCGATCCCGGGAACCTTGCCGAGCGCCTCCACGCTGGCAAACGGCCCATGCGACTCGCGATACGCCACGATGGCACGCGCCTTTGCCGGGCCGATTCCGGGGAGAGCCTGAAGCGCCGATTCGGAGGCGGTATTGAGGTCGAGGGCGGAGGGGGCGGATACGTCGGATGGGGCGGACGGGGCGGCGGAGGAGGGGGAAGCGACCGGGATGGGATTCGGGGTGCCCGTGAAGGCCGCGGCCGGGGAGATCCGGGCCAGGAGGGCGGGGCCGATGCCGGGCACGCGGTCGAGGCCCGCGAGGCTGCCGAACGATCCCCGCGCGTCCCGGTCGGCGATGATCCGGCGGGCAAG
>DASTUP010000176.1:0-2854 GCA_035759585.1 Gemmatimonadales bacterium
CGCATCGGTCACGAATCTCTCGCCGGCTGCCCGGCGCGGCGTAGAGCAGGAGCGCGGGACCATCGAGCGCCTGGCGAAGCTCGCGTCACTGGCGCTCGAGGCGCCGAGCGAGCGGGTCGGCGGCAACGCCGTGCTCACCGACGGCACCGCGGTCTTCGTGCCGCTCGGCGATGCGATCGATCTCGATCGCGAATGCGCCAGGCTTGCGGCGGAGATCGGCCGGCTCGGAGGTCTCGTCGCCTCGCAGGAGCGGAAGCTCGGTAACGAGCAGTTCGTGTCGCGAGCGCCGGCGGCGGTGGTCGACGGCGAGCGGCAGAAGCTGGCTTCATGGCGCGAACAATCCGAGGTGCTGGCCTCGAAGCGGGAGCTGCTCGGATGCGGATGATCCTCGGCGCAGGCCTCCTGGTGCTCGCCGCCTGCGCGCGGATCGAGCCGCCGCCGGGTGGCCCGCCCGACAATGCGCCGCCGCGGCTCGAGAGCACGAGTCCCGGGCCGATGGCGTCCCTGCCCGGCTTCGATGGCGAGGTCGAGTTCCGGTTCAACGAAGTGATCTCGGAAGGGGGCACCGCGAGCCAGGGCACCGGCATGGGAGACCTCGAGCGTCTCGTCGTGCTCTCGCCGACGACACGCGTTCCGGAAGTGCGGTGGCGGCGGAACCGGATCACGGTGCGCCCGCGCGAAGGATGGCAGGCGAATACGGTCTATCGCGTCGAGCTGCTCCCCGGCGTGACGGACCTGCGAAATAACCGATCGACCGAAGCCGCCACCGTCATCACGTTCACCACCGGCGGCGCGGTCCCGACCGACACGCTGCGCGGACGCGTGTGGGACTGGGCCACCGGCCGCCCCGCTCCGGGCGCGCTGATCGAGGCGGCGCTCCTTCCCGATACCCTCATCTATCGGTTCGTCGCCGACTCGACCGGCGAGTTTGCGCTTTCGCCGCTCCCCGCGGGTACCTACCTCGTGACGGCGGCACTCGACGCGGAGCGCGACCGCCGCCGCACCGGCCGCGAACCGTTCGACAGCGCGCGCGTCGAGACCGGTGCGGCGGATTCGATCGAGCTCTGGATGTTCCCGCACGATTCGGCGGGAGCGCGGCTCGCGGAGGTGACCAGCACCGATTCCCTCTCGATCCGCCTGAGATTTTCACAGCTGCTCGATCCCTATCAGCCGCTCGACAGCGTCCCGGTGTCGGTGCACCTCCTGCCCGACTCGACGCCGGTCGCTGCCGGCTCGCTCGTCCGTGAGGCCACGTTCGACAGCCTGTACCGGAGCGCTGCGCTGCAGGTCCTTTCGGACTCGCTTGCTCCGGATTCGCTTGCCCGGGATTCGTTCGCGCCGGACCGCATCGCCGATTCGGTGCGCACCCGGGCGGACAGCGGCCTCAAGCGGCCCGGTGTTACACCCCCGCGGCCTTCCCGGCCGACCTTGAGCGACCGGCTCGCGTTGCGGGTCTCGACACCGCTCATCCGCGGACGGCGCTATGCGATCGTCGTCCAGGGCATTCGCAACGCGAGCGGTGTGCGTTCCGATGTATCCGGCGTGCTCGAAGTCGCCGAGGCCGATGCCGCGCGCCCGCCGGCGGAGCGACCGATCGACGCGCCGGTCGATTCGATACCCCCGCCGATCAGGAAATGACCGACCATCGCCGGCTGCTTCCCTCAGTCGGCCAGCTCCTCGAGGAGCCGCGGATTGCAGCGCTGCTGGACCATGCACCGCGCTCCGCGGTGATTGCCGCGGTCCGGAGCACGATAGCATCGGCACGGCGCGGTCGGGCGCCGCTCCCCGAAAGCTGGTCCGACGAGGTGCGGGAGCGCCTCGTCGCCGAGGCCGGCAGCTCGCTGCGCCCCGTCATCAACGCCACCGGCGTCGTCCTGCACACGAATCTTGGCCGCGCGCCGCTCGCCGCATCGGCCGTCGAAGCGATCGCGCAGGTCGCCGCCGGATACTCGACGCTCGAGCTCGACCTGCACTCCGGTGTCCGAGGTGATCGGACCGACCATGGGCGCACCCGCCTCGCCGAGCTCACCGGCGCCGCAGATGGCCTGGCCGTGAACAATGGCGCCGGCGCACTCGTCCTCGCGCTCAACGCCTGCGCGGAGGGGCGTGACGTTGCCGTCTCCCGGGGAGAGCTCATCGAGATCGGGGGCTCATTCCGGATTCCCGACATCCTCGTCCGGAGCGGTGCCAGGCTGCGCGAAATCGGCACCACCAACCGCACGCACCTTGCCGACTACGAATCGGCAATCCGGGACGGCGCCTCCGCCATTCTCATCGTCCACCGCTCGAATTTCACGCAGCAGGGCTTCGTTTCGACGCCGGCGCCGCATGAGGTCGTGGCGCTCGCTGCGCGTGCCGGCATCCCGGTGGTGTACGATGTCGGTGGCGGGCTCGCAACCGACCTCTCGCGATTCGGGCTCGTCGGTGAGCCATTGGTGCAGGAGGCGGTGGCGAGTGGTGCCGACCTCGTCGCCTTCAGCGGGGACAAGCTGCTCGGTGGACCGCAGGCGGGAATCCTCGTCGGCAGCGCCGCAGCAATTGCGAGCTGCCGCCGGAATCCCCTCGCGCGTGCGTTCCGGGCGGACAAGCTCACCCTCGCGGCCCTCGACGCGACGCTCGCACTCTACGCCGAGCCCGAGACTGTGCTCGACCGGATTCCCGTGCTCGCGATGCTCTCGGCTCCCCCCGCTCTGCTTCAGGCTCGCGCCGAGCGGCTGGCCGCGCGATGCCCTCCATCCCTCTCGGCAAAGCTCCTGCCGGGATGCTCGGCCGTCGGTGGAGGCGCATTTCCGGAGGCTCGCCTGCCCACCACCCTCATAGCACTCGACCCCGGCGAACTGGGAGCCGATGGTTT
>DASTUP010000177.1:0-3758 GCA_035759585.1 Gemmatimonadales bacterium
CCTCCTCGACGATCCTCTCGCCTCGAATCGTCGGCGAGGACCACTACCGCACCGCACAGGACGTCAAGCGGACGCTCCAGCGCTACAAGGACCTCCAGGACATCATCGCCATCCTCGGCATGGACGAGCTGTCCGAGGAGGACAAGATCACCGTGGCGCGCGCTCGGCGCCTCCAGCGCTTCATGAGCCAGCCGTTCAACGTGGCCGAGCAGTTCACCGGCCGCCCCGGCGCCTACGTCGAGCTCAAGGAGACCGTGCGCGGCTTCGGCGAGATCCTCGAGGGCACGCACGACCAGCTCCCCGAGCAGGCCTTCTTCATGGCCGGCAAGATCGAGGACGTGATCGCGAACGCGGAGAAGCTCGGATGACCCGTGCCAAGCGTGTGCCGGCGCCACCGGCGGCTCGCTCGGCTGACGCAACTCGCGTCGCCGCGGCTGGCCCCCGCACGGCAGCGGTGCGTCTCGGCCCTGCTTCTCAGCCTTCCCAAGGGGTGGTGTGAGTGCCGCTGCAGTTGGAAATCGTCAGCCCGGAACGGCGTGCCTTCACCGATGAGGTGGACATGGTGATCGTGCCCGGCATCGACGGTCAGCTCGGCATCCTCCCGCACCACACGCGGCTGATCTCGGCCCTGGGCACCGGCGAGCTGCGGATCAAGAAAGGCGGCACCGAGCAGTCGATGCTCATCAGCGGCGGCTTCGTGGAGGTCCGGCCGGACAAGGTCATCGTGATGGCCGATCTCGCCGAGCACTCCGACGAGATCGACGAGGCCCGCGCCATCGAGGCGCGCAAGCAGGCGGAGGCCGAACTGGGCGAGGTCAAGGATCCGGTCGACCTGGCCCGCGTCCGCGCCGCTCTGCAGACGGCCCTCATGCGCGAGCGAATTGCCACGCGTCGCCGCTCGCGAGGATAGTTCTCGCTTTGGAAGTTGCTCCCGAGCGGAGCTACGGCCAAGAACGAGCGATGGAGACGGCGCACGTAGCCTCAAATTGCGCGTTGCGGCAACCTCCGGCCAAGGTAGGCCCGTCAGCGGACGGAACGTGGCCGTTAGTTCCGATGCCGGGCAACTCGCGACGCGGTGGCACGTCCCATGGTGTGGCGGTAGCATCGGCGCATGGGAGACGAGCCGATGACCCCCGAGGAGGCCGAGCGCGCGCACCTGCGCGGGCCGGAGGGCGATCCCGAGCAGCAGGGGCATCGGCGCATGCAGGAGCTGCGCAAGGTCGGTCGTGACTACCCGTTCATCTGCCCGGTGGACTTCAAGCCGCACAAGGGCTCGCCGCCGGGCGAGGACCCAAACCTCGATCCCGACTTCGTCCCCAACCACCGCGAGGACGACGGCGCCCACTACCTGGGCTGAGCCGATGCGCCCCACCCCATGCTGACCTGCGACCACTGCGGCACGCGCATGCCCCAGCTGCCGGTGCGGATCGAGATCGTCCGCGAGACCGGACCGATCGGCCTCCCGACCAGCCCGGCGCATGGCGAGACCGTGAACTTCACGAAGCCGTATCGGTTCTGCTCCGCCGATCACCTCTACACGTGGGCGCGCGAGCAGCGGATGACGATCTGCAACCGCATCCCGACGCCGTTCGAGGCGGGCATGCAGCCGTATCTGCCGTCGCGGCATTCCGGAGGCCGCGTGGGGCTGTGCGACGGGCACCACCAGGGCGTCCACGAGTGGAAGGAAGCCTGGCCCGGGTAACGAATTGACCGTGGTCGTCGTATATACGTATATACAAAGGGCCACCGGACCAAACCCACTAGACTGCATCGCTCCATGCAGAAGTTCGTGATCACCGGCGGCGCGCCGCTGAACGGCGAGGTCCGCATCGCCGGCGCCAAGAACGCCGTGCTCAAGCAGATGGCGGCGGCCACCCTGACCGACGAGACGGTCACCCTCCGCAACGTCCCGAAGATCAGCGACGTGGCGATTCTGCGCGAGCTGATGGGCGACATCGGCATCGATGTCCGCCGATCCAACGGTGACGCTCTCGTCCTTCAGGCAAGCGAGGCGCCGTGGCCCTTCGTCCCGCTCGAGGCGGCCCTGAAGATGCGCGCCAGCTTCTTCCTGCTGGGACCGAGGCTCACGCGGTTCGGCCGCGTCATCCTGCCCAACCCCGGTGGCGATCGGATCGGACGCCGGCCGGTCGACTACCACGTGGCCGCCATGGAGCGGATGGGCGCCTCGATCGTGTACCGCAACGGCTACTACTTCGCCTCGGCGCCCGCCGGTGGACTGCGGGGGGCTGCTGTGACCTTTCCGACGGTGTCGGTCATGGGCACCGAGAACGCGCTGCTGGCCGCCACGCTCGCCCGCGGGACGACGGTCATCGAGAATGCCGCCCTCGAACCGGAGGTCGACGATCTCATCGCGATGCTCGTGGCCATGGGCGCGCGGATCCAGCGCGGGCCGGACCGGCGGATCGAAATCGAGGGCGTCGATCGCCTGGGCGGGGCCGACCACCGCGTGCTCGGTGACCGGCTTGAGGCTGAGACGTTCGCGATCGCGGCAGCCACGACCAGCGGAGACGTGCTTCTGCGCGGCATCGATCCCGCGCATCTGGGCGCCTTCCTGGAGGTCTGCGACCAGATGGGCGTCGCCTACGAAGCCGATGCGTCCGGTGCCACCCTTCGGGTCCTGGGCTCATCATCGGGTCCGCTGCGGGCAGTGGACGTCCGCACGGATCCCTATCCTGGATTCGCCACCGACTTCCAGGCGCCGCTATCGGTGCTGATGACCCAGGCTCAGGGGATCTCTTCGGTCCACGAGACGATCTTCGAGGACCGCATGGATCACACCCGCGAGCTCATCAAGATGGGAGCGCAGATCGAGCTCCTCGACGAGCGCCGCGCCCGCATCACCGGCCCGTCCACCCTGCGCGGCGCCGAGGTCGGAATCGCCGACCTGCGCGCCGGCGCCACACTGATCCTCGCCGCGCTGATCGCGGAGGGAACGTCGGTGATCAGCGGCATCGAGCACGTCGATCGCGGCTACGAGCAGATCGAGGCGAAGCTCGTGGCCATCGGCGCCCGCATCAACCGCATCGAGGCGTAGGCTTCGTCGGCGCGGTCCGGCTCGGATTGTGCGCGAGGTGCGGTGGGTTATCCGAGTGACGACGGCCCAACTCGGATAACCGGCACTGAGCCGCGCATTAGTCGCGGGAGCGAGGGCGTCGCCCCGGGATTTACGCTCAGGACCCCGACGGCGGGGACGATTTCCGCCGATACCGCTCCCCCAGCGGTCAGTTATCCGAGTCGGTGGGCGGACGCGGCATTGCCAGCCCCAGGTCATGGCGTGCCGGCTGGCATCGAGGACACCAGAACGTCTGCCTGGCCAGCTCTCCCTGCCGACGCTGCTGGATGAGCGTGCCGCATCGCCTGCACGGACGCCCGGCGCGGCCGTAGACCCACAGTCCGGCTCCACGCGCGCCGCTTCCGGTCGTGACGCGAGCACCGCCGCGAACGTTCGCCTGCATCAGGCGCCGCGCCGTCCGAAGGGCTGCCATCAGTTCGTCGTCGTCGAACGCGGCCACGGGCGCCCACGGATCCAGGCGCTCGAGAAACGCAACCTCGCTCTTGTAGACATTGCCGATCCCCGCCACCGCCCGCTGGTCCAGAAGCGCATTGCCCAGCTGCTCGCTCCCGCGCTCCCGCAGGCGTCGTAGGGCCTCGCCGATGTCGAACTCGGCGCCGAGCAGATCCGGGCCGAGCGCGGTCAGGGGACGGGAGCGGCGGAGGTCCGCATCGGTCAGAAGCTC
>DASTUP010000178.1:0-13539 GCA_035759585.1 Gemmatimonadales bacterium
ACGCCCGAGACGCCCTCGTGGAACGTCGTGATCGTGACGACCGGCATCGCCCGGCGCTGGTTCGAGGACGACCTCATCAGCGGCCGCGACACGCTCATTGTCGACGAGATCCACCAGACTTCCGCGGAGCTGGAGCTCTGCCTGGCGCTCGGCAAGCGCGCCGGCTGCCGCTTCATCTGGCTCAGCGCCACCGTCGATCCCACCTTCTACGCGCGCTATCTCGAGAGCAGCGAAGTCCTCGAGACGCGCGCCTACGATCCGAAGCTCCGCGCGCGCGTCGAAATCGAGGCAAAGCAGCCGCTCGAGTTCCTCGACGAGAAGTTCATGCGGCGCATCATCAAGGAGAAGCGCGGCGTCGCCGTGTTCGTGCCGACGCGCGCAGAAGTGGAGAAGCTCGCGACCGAGCTGGGCGAGCAGTGGAAGCGGCTCACCACCGCCTTCTATCACGGCGGCGAGCCGATCCGCGTGATCCGTCCCTTCCTCGACAGCGAGGTGCAGCGCCCCTGGCTGCTCGCCATGACGGCGGCGGGGCAGAGCGCGCTCAACGTGCGCGGGCTCGACACCGTGGTGATCTACGACGCCCGCTACGGCAACGTCGTCGAGCGCGGCCGCAACGTGCTTCACCGGATGTACCTCGGCGCGAACGAAATCCTCCAGATGGCCGGTCGCGTGCACGGCAGGGTGCCGGGCGGCGAGGTCTGGATACTGAGCGACCGGGATCTCGTGTTCGAGGAGCTGCGCCCAACGCCGCCCGAGTTCCAGCTCGCGGGAGACGCCGAGCGCGTCGCGATCACCTGCGCGGCACTCGGCGTGGATGCCGGAGATCTCGATCTGCCCGTACCACTGGATCGCACCGCCTACCGCCGGGCGCTCGAGACGCTCACTTCACGCGGGCTCGTGGAGCGGGGCCGCCTCACCTCGTACGGGCGCGAAGTCGAAGCGATGCCGGTGGACCGGGCCTGGGGCGAGATGCTCGTGCACGCGGACGGCGACCTGATCCCGATCGCCGCCGTCTGCTCGAACATCGATTCGCTCCACCGCATGACGCGCGACGAGCGGGACCTTCACGGTCTCGTCTCGAACGGCAGCGATCACCTCACCGCCTACAATGTCTACGCCGAGGCCGTCAACCAGCACGGATATCTCGGCGAAGTGTACGGCCTCCCCCGGCATCTCTTCGAGGATGGGCTGGAGGAATGGGCGGAGCGGCGCGGTGTGCTCGTGAAAGCGATCGAGGACACCGCACTCGGTACCGCCAGCGTCTATCGAGCGCTCGAGCTCCCGTTGCCCAAGCAGTTGCCGTACGCGTCGAAGGAGATCCGCAAGCGATTCGCCGGCCTCGTCGCCCGCATCATGCCGTTCGATCTCGTGATCGACGAGCACACGGCGGATGGCCAGGAAGCGCGGGTGTCGAAGAGGTCCGTGGCGGGAAGCTGGGGGGCGGTTGCGGGGAATCTGCGATTCTTCGCCGATCGCTTCGGGATTCCCCGGGCCGCGATCGAGGGGACCACGCTCCCGTACGATCTCGTGCGCGAGCACGCGACATGGGGCCCGCCACGCATCGCCGTCGGCGGGCCTCGCAAGCACCAGCGCATCACCGTCAGCCGGATGCGCGAGTACTTCGGCTTCGAGCTGGAGAACGAGGTCGAGGTCATCGAGGGGCGCTTTCCGCCCCAGTTCCGGAACGCGGCGCTCGATGCGCTCGCCGAAGCGCTCCTTGCCGGCGAGACCATCCACCCGGACCAGGCGCGGATCCGCCGCGCCGTCGAGAAGCTCGGCGAGCTCTGGCGCCGCTCGGGCGGAGCGCTGGTCAACCTCGAGACGCCGTCGCTGCTCAAGCGGATCCGGTCGCAGCTCGAGCAGGAAGGCGTCGAGAGCTGGGAGTCGTTCATCCGCGCGCGCATCTCGCTCGAGCCGGGGGAGCTGGTGGATGAGAAAGTGCGCCAGCGGCTCGAGGCGCTTCCCGATCGCATTCACGTGAAGGGAGACTCCGCACCGATCGACTACGAGATCCGCGACGGCCGCGGCATCGCGCGCGTTACCCTCCGCGAAGGCCAGGCCCGCCGCATGCGCGTTGGCGATATCCCCCCGCTCGACCGGCCGCTGCACTTCGCCGTCCGCCGGGGAAACCACCCGCCCGTGCTCGCCGACAACCTCGACGACCTGCGCGACGCCCTCGACCGCCAGCCGCGGCGATCCCGCGACGAGCGCCCGGAACGCGGGGGGCCACCGTCAAAGGGGGGAAGAAAGGGAGGTCACCGGCAGAGACATCAGGGGCGTCGGCGGCGTTGACGACAAGAGCAGAAAATGCTGCAGCTTTCGCCCGCGCAATCGCCTGCCGCCGCTACAATGTCGCCAGCCAGTACCGATCGTACACTTCCCGGACCGCCTCGGAGTCATCTCCGAGCAGAAGCGGAAGCTGCATGCCATCGAGCGTCGAGAGGACCACGCGGAGGCGGGTGATCGGCAGCTCGGGCAGCGAGAGCGCCGTCGCCATGGCCGCGGCGACCCGGCGCAGATCGTCTCCGGTGGCCGGCAACGCGTCGTGCACGGTGCGGTCCTGCACCGTCGCGAGCGCGAACCAGGCCGCGCACTCACCGCTCGCCGTCTCCGCCGTGAGCACCTCCCAGAGCGCATCGAGCGCATCGGCGCCGCTCCGCCCGAACGCGCCCGCGCGTCGCGCCATGCGCTCCTTCCGAAGCGCGGCGGCAACGAGGGCCAGGACCTGCCACTTCGTCTCGAAGTGATAGTGCACGAGTCCCTTCGCGCACCCCGCCTCGCGCGCCACCCGCTCCACCGTCCACCCCGCGAGACCATCCCGGATCAGGATTGCCTTGGCGGCATCGATGATCCGCTGCTGCCGCATGCCGTGCCCGGTCGGGCCGGGTGCCTGACGTACCGCAGCTGAAGGAGCGACGAGGGTCGTAGTCATCCCGGTGGGGCTCTCTCTCGAAGAGGTTGAAGTTAGGCGCCAGTGCCGAAGCGGCGCTGGTCGGCGTCGCTCTGCCGCTCGATCCGGTCACACATGATGTCGCAGAGGAGGAGCACGTCCCGGTCGGCGAGACTGTAGTAGACGAAGAGGCCTTCCTTGCGCCGCGCCACCAGGCCGGCCGCATGCAGGATCTGGAGGTGCTTCGAGACGTTGGCCTGACCCATGCCCGTGGCCGTGATCAGCTCGGACACGGCCATCTCGCCGTGCCGGAGGACGTCGAGCATGCGGAGGCGCGCCGGCTCGCCGAGCGCCTTGAATCGCTCGGCGACGCGCGCGAGCTCGGCCGGAGAGAGGGAGCCGCTCATCGGAGCGCCTCCGCCTTACCCCGCTCGACCGCGAGCCCTTCCGCCGACCAGGCGCCGAATCCGCCGGTGAGATTCACCACGTCCTTGATGCCGCGCGCCTGCAGGATGCTCGCCGCGATCGCCGAGCGGCCGCCGCCCTGGCAGTGGAGCACGAGGGGCCGGCCCGGCGGCACCTCGCCGATGCGCGAAGGAAGCTGGCCGAGTGGAATGTTCGTGACGTCCGGAAGATGGCCCGCCTCCCACTCGTCGGTTCCTCGCACGTCCAGCACCGCCGCCTGCCCGGCGGCGAGCTCGGCCGCGAGCTCCGCCGGACGCATCTGGCGGATCGTCTCGAGCGAGCGGCCGGCGGCCGCCCACGCCGCCACGGCATCCGTCGAGAACCAGCCCGCGACCCGGTCGAGCCCGATCATCGCGAGATCGTGAACCGCCTCGTCGAGGGCGCGGCCATTGTCGGTCGTGAGGAGATAGAAGTCGGCGTCGTAGGGAAGGAACCAGCCGGCCCACGTCGTGAACGACTTGTTGAGCGGAAGGTTGATCGTGCCCGGCACGTGCCCCGCGGCAAACGCGTCGGCGGAGCGCGTGTCCGCCACGACGGCGCCGCGATCGATGAGCGCCGGAAGCTCCGCCGGGCGCATCGCGCGGGGCCGCGGGTTGGCGCCGAGGACGCGCGGCCCGTCGCGGTTGATCCGCTTCATCTCGGCGAAGTACCGCGGCGGCTCCGGCTGGCCGCTCAGCACGTCGCGCACGAATGCGTCCTCCGAGTCTGCAGTGAGGCCCCAGTTCACGAGCCGCTCGTAGCCGAGCGTGCTCTGCGGAACGGCCCCGAGCGCCTTGCCGCAGGCGGACCCGGCGCCATGTCCCGGCCAGATCTGCAGATGGTCCGGCAGCTTCTTGAAGCGCTGCAGCGAGGCGTAGAGCTGGCGCGCGCTCGCCTCCATCGTGTTGGCCACTTTCGCCGCGCGCTCGAGGAGGTCAGGGCGGCCGACGTCGCCGACGAAGACGAAGTCGCCGGTGAATGCCCCCATCGGCACATCGGTCGCGGCGGTGTCGGTGACGAGGAAGGTCAGGTGCTCCGGTGTGTGTCCGGGCGTGTGCAGTGCCTCGATGCGGATGTTGCCGACCATGAAGACATCGCCGTCGCGCAGCAGGGTCGCGCCGTCCTCCTTCGCAAAGGCGTACTGCCAGTCGGCACCTCCCTCGGCGGAGAGGAGCAGCTGCGCTCCCGTGCGGGCGGCGAGCTCGCGGCTGCCGCTCACGAAGTCGGCATGAACGTGCGTCTCCGTCACCCGCGTGATGCGGAGCCGCTCACCCGCCGCGGCAGCGACGTACTGCTCGGCGTCGCGATTCGGGTCGATGACGAGCGCCTCGCCCGTCGCGGCGCAGCCGACGAGATAGCTCGCCTGTGCCAGCTTGGTGTCGTAGAAGCGCTTCAGGAGCATGTCGATGTCCTCAGCGCGCGTCCACGGCGTCGGCCGGGGGAACGAGCGCGTGACGGTTCTGGATGAGTACGAGGGCGCCGACCGCGATCAGGAACACCGCGAACGCGCGCTTGAGCTGTGCCTGCGAGACGTACCGCACGAGCCTCGAGCCTGCGAGAATTCCGCCGATCGCGATGGCCGTAAAGCCGGCGAGAAAGCCCCAGGCCATCGTCGTGCGGCCGGCGTACCCGGCATATCCCGACGCGGTGTTCATCGCGATCACCAGGAGCGATGTGCCGATCGCCTGCTTCATCGGAACGCGCGCGAGCAGCACGAGCGCGGGAACGATGAGAAATCCGCCGCCGATCCCGACGACCCCCGTCATCGCCCCGACGAAGAGCGCGACGGCGCCGAGCAGCGGCAGCGCGAGCGGCCGCGCGGGCGCTTCCACGCCGGCCTGCTTCTGTCCGGCACTCCGGAACATCGAAACGGCCGCCACCAGCATCACGATGGCGAGCAGTGCGAGCTGCAGGGCTCCCGACATCAGCGGCGCGAGGAAGCGGGCCGCGAGATACGATCCCGCCATGGCGACGACGCCGAAGAGCAGCGCCGTCTTCACCTGCACGTTGCCCGACCGCCAGTGACTCGCCGCTCCCACCAGGCTCGTCAGGCCGACCACCGGCAGGCTCATCGCGATGGCATCCTTCGGCGCGAAGCCGAGGACGTACACGAAGATCGGCACCGTCAGCGTCGAGCCGCCCCCGCCGAGCAGCCCGAGTGAAAGGCCGATCAGCGCGGCGAGCGCGAAGCCGAGGATCTGCAAATTCGAAGAATGGCGGAAGCTCGCGGACAGCGGGACGATTTATCTTACCATATAACTAACTAGGTATATTACGCCTCGCATGGCCTGGCGGTCAAGGGATGTGTGGCCGCCGGGCGCTCGGACGACTCCAAGTCAGGTAGTACGTCCCTAAGTGAAACTTCCGGACTCTGGCGGCGTAATTTTCCTATGCCCGATACGAATCATCATTCCGGCTCGATGCCGTCGGTCTTTTCTCCTCTCGCGAAGGCCCTGCTCGACGGGTTCAGCGAGGGTGTGGTCGTGTTCGATGCGGAGGGCCGGGTGCTGTACGCCAATCAGCAGGCGCGCAACACCTTGAGCGATGAGGATCTGGTGGAAGGAGCGCAGGACCTCCTTCCTCGACTCGCCTCGATCGGCGGGAGGCTCCGGCCGCTCCGGATCGGCTCACTCGAAGTAGGCGAGGCGATGTTCATCCCGGGAACCGAGGGCGCGACGACGCTGGCCGAGCGGGAGCGCGAGGCTATCGTCCGGACGCTCGATGCGCATAATTGGAAGCTCGCGGAGACGGCAAAGGAGCTGGGGATCAGCCGCACGACCCTCTGGCGCCGGCTCAAGGCATACGGGCTTCACCGGGACGGCCGAAGCAAATGGGCGCACAGCTCCTAGTCCTCTTCGCCGCCGCACTTCCGCTCACTCCACAGGACACCCTCCGCACCTACGCCACGCCGGCCACACGCGAGCTCGTGGTTCGCGCCGCGGCCCGGCATCAGGCGCAGGACTCCGCGGTCACCGATTATCGCGCGCGTATCCGGTATCGCCTGAGCATCTCGCTCGGGCGGCGGCGCTGGGCGCGCTCGCCGGTGGCCGCGGTGGAGGAGCAGGAAGCGCTGGTCGCGTGGCAGCTGCCGAACGACCTGCGCGTGGACGTCATCGGCCGGCGGTACCGCAGCCGGTATCCCGAGCTCAACGCATCGTCGGTGTTCGACCGGCCCTGGTTCGTGCCGCGCTCGGTCGGCGATTCGGTGCGGATCTTCAGCAACGATTTTCCGGCGACGGGTGCCCTGCATCCGCTCGCGCGCGGCGCCGAGTCGGCATATCACTACGACCTGCTCGACAGCCTGAGCGTTTCCGTTCCCGGTTCCGGCCAGATCCGCCTCTACTCGGTGCAGGTCACGCCGAAGCGCGTGGGCGCCGCGCTCGTGGCCGGGCGCCTCTGGCTCGATGCGTCGAGTGCGCAGGTGGTGCGCTTCACCTTCCGGTACGTCGGTACCTCGCTCTGGGTCCGGCCCGGGGAGGACGACAGCAGCTCCGCACGGTGGGCCAACAGCTTCATCAACCGGGTCCTCAGCATCGACGCCGATCTCGAGTACTCGCTTCAGGACGGCAGGTACTGGATGCCGTACCGCCAGGCGATTGCCGGCACGGTGAAGATCCCGATCGTGAGCGACGTCGTCATTCCGTTCCAGGCGGTGACGACGTTCGACGATTACGAGATCAACACCGGAACGCCGGTGGCCTTTGCCCTGCCGTATCCCGATTCGCTCTCCGAGGATTCCGCGCGCGCGCTCCGGCAGGAGCGGCGCGACTCGATCCGGGCGGAGCGGCAAGGGGAAGAGGAACGGCCCGGCGGGTGGCACCGGGCGGACCTCTGGCCGGGAGGCCGCTTCGAGATCCACCGGCCGCCCAACGACACGCTCGCGCTCTATGCCGGCTGGCGTGATTCGCTGCGCTTCGACAACGTCGCCGAAGACGATCGCCGCGTTCGTGAAGCGCAGGTCGAGCTCGCGCGCATCGCGGAAGAGCTCCCCGATGAGCTGACGGGCCGGAGCGCAGCGGGCTTCGGCTACCAGAACGTGGGCGATGCGCTCCAGTACAATCGGGTCCAGGGCCTTTCGCTGGGCGTGGGCGGCCGGGTCCGCGTGCCCGGATCCGACTTCACCGACCTTTTCGCCACCGTGCGCTACGGCTTCAGCGACGAGCGGGTGACGGGACGCCTGGCGATCGTCCGCGATGCGCCGGGCGGCCGGATCGCCCTGAGCGGCTATCGCGATATCGCCGATGTCGATCCGTTCTCTCCGGGCCGGACGCTGGCGAATTCGTTCAATGCCGTTTTCACCGCGCACGACGACGCGGACTACCTTCTCGCCACCGGCGGAAGCCTGACGTACGTCACGTCGGTTGCCGTCGGGACCGACCTCTACGCATCGGTCCGCGGCGAGCGCCAGCGGAGCGTCGTGCGTGAAGCGCGCTCCGGGGTGAACGATTTCCTGGGCGGAACCGGGATCTTTCCGGCCAACCCGCCGATCATCGAAGGCGATTACGGCATCGCGAGTCTCCGCGTCGCCCGGCTCGCGGGGGTCCGCTGGTCGCTCGCGGTGGAAGGGATGGCGGGGGAGGGCGAAGTGACCGGTCGCGCCTTCGGCGACATCCGCTTTGCCCGCGGCGGTGCACGCGGCTACACGCTCCGGCTCAAGGCCGGCGTCGCCGAATCCGCTGCGCCGCCGCAGATGCAGTTCCGGCTCGGCGGGATGCAGTCGGTGCGCGGGTTCGCGTATGGCTCGCTCGCGGCGCCCGCGTTCTGGGCCGCACAGCTCGACGTCTCGCCGCTGAAGGGAACGATTCGGCCGATCTTCTTCATCGACGCGGGACAGGCCGCGCCGGCCGGCGAGCTCTTCGAGTCGCGGGCGCTCGTCGGCGGCGGGGTCGGCGTCTCGGTCTACAGTCCGCTGCTGCGAACCACGCTCATCCGCCTCGACCTGAGCCACCCGATTTCGCCGGACGAAGGAGGAGAGTGGCGCTTCGATCTCGTTTTTTCGCCTGTCCGATGAGCGCGGACCGGCAGCGTGCGATGATGGTGGCGATCACGCTGCTCGGCCTCGGAGCGTGCCGGTCCGGTCCGCGGGTCGAGATCGCCTGGGTCGGGGCGGACACCGGCGCCGCGGTGCTTCCCGCCACGGCGCGCCGCTGCGGGGCGGGACCGGTGGAGCTCACGGCGATGTCGGGAGACACGGGTGTCGCGTTCGTGATTCACGGCAACGCGCCGCTCGAAGCAGGCCGGTATCCGCTGACCGGCCCGAACGAGGCAGCGAGCTCACCACCGGCAGCCGCGTTCGCGGCGCGATGGACCGATTCGATGGATCTCTTTGCGTGGCGCACGGCGGAAGGGGCGCTGGAGCTCACCGCGACGGAGGAGCTCCGCGGCAGTTTCTCCGGCCGGGCCGAGCGGTGGGGCGGAGGAACGGGCGAGGTCGAGATATCCGGCGAGATCGTCGGCGTGCCGGTGGGGCCCTGCCCGGCGGGTTAGATTTCCCGGATGGCAGAGAGCACGTATTTCCGCCGGGGCTTCGGGCTCAAGGCCTCGATCGAGGGGCAGCTCGCCTCGGACTATCACAGCGGCGTCATCGAGACGCTTCGCGCGGGGGGCCACCGGCTCGTCGCCGGTCCGCTGACGTTCCGGCTCGCCAAGGAATTCGGCTTCTGCTACGGCGTCGATCGCGCCGTGGATTACGCGTACGAGTCCCGCCTCAAGTTTCCCGGCAAGCGCATCTTCCTGGTCGGCGAGATCATCCACAATCCGCACGTCAACGCCAAGCTCCGCGCCATGGGGATCGAGATCCTGGCGCACGATCCGGAGCGTGACTTCGATTTCTCCGGCATCACCCCCGACGATGTCGTGATCCTCCCGGCCTTCGGCGTCACCATCCGCGACTTCGAGCGGCTCCGCAACCTGGGCTGCGTCCTCGTGGACACGACGTGCGGCTCGGTGCTCAACGTCTGGAAGCGGGTCGAGAGCTACGCGCGCGACGGCTACACCGCGATCATCCACGGCAAGTACTGGCACGAGGAAACGAAGGCCACGGCGAGCCAGGTGAACCGGCATCCCGGCGGCCGCTATCTCGTGGTGCTCGACATGGACGAAGCGCGCCCCGTCCTCGACTTCGTCGAGCACGGCGGCGACGCCGAAGCCCTCAACCGCCGCTTTGCGAAGGCCACCTCGCCCGGATTCGACTTTGCGCGCGACCTCGTCAAGGTCGGCATCGCGAACCAGACGACGATGCTCTCGGGCGAATCGCTCGCGATCGCGGCGGAGTTCGGAAAGAGCATGGCGCGGCGCTACGGCGAGGAGGCGCGCGCAGCGCATTTTCGCAGCTTCGATACGATCTGCTCGGCCACGCAGGAGCGGCAGGACGCGATCAAGGAGCTGCTTCGCGAACCGCCGGACGTGATGCTCGTGATCGGCGGGTACAACTCGAGCAACACCTGCCATCTCGCCGAGCTCGCCGAGTCGTACGGCGTCACGACCTACCACATCGAGGATGCCGACTGCATCGATCCCGAGGCCGGGACGATCCGCCACCAGCCGGTGGGGTCGAAGGCGGAGATCGTGGTCCCCGGATGGCTCGGCGACGCGAAGGAGTTCGGGATCACCGCCGGCGCCTCGACGCCGAACAACAAGATCGGTGAGACGATCGTGCGCGTCTGCGCGACGGCCGGGGTCTCCGGCGCGCTCGACGCCGCGATCGCCGGCTGACCGCCTTTCCGCCCAGCCTTCCTCGAACGAACGTGCCCTACCGCCAGGTGAGCGTTTCCGGATTTCCCGCCGTGGCGCTCCGGGCGGGGGAGATGGAGGCGGTCGTCATCCCGGGTCTCGGCCTCAAGGTGAGCAATCTCCGGCGGGGCGGCGGGCGCGAGTGGCTCTGGCGGAACGAGCAGATTCCGCTTGCTCCCCCTGCGCCGGGCGCATCGTACGTCGAGACCGCCGACAGCGGCGGCTGGGACGAATGCTTTCCGACCGTCGGCGCATCGGCGGTTCCGGGGGATCCGGCGGCGGAGCCGCTGCCCGACCATGGTGAGCTCTGGAGCGCTCCCTGGGAAAGCGCGATCTACGAGCGCAGCGGCGCCGTCACCATCGCCGGGCGGGTACAGAGCGCGCGATTTCCCTGCGAGCTGATCCGCGAGCTGACGCTGCTTCCCGACGAGCCGGTCGCCCGGTTCCGCTACGCGCTCCGGCATCTCGGCGGCGATGCAATTCCCTGGATCTGGTCGTCGCATCCGCTGCTCACGGTACAGCCCGGGTCGCTCCTCGAGCTGCCCGGCGTCACGCACGTAAAGGTGGACGCTGCGCATGGACGCCCGGACCTGGAGGTCGATGACCTGGTCTCATGGCCCGGCGGGATCGGCGGAAGGCAGGACGTTTTCGAGTTCCCCGCGACGGGGGCGGGCGCGTGGGCCGCAAAGCTGTTCGCCGACGCGGGCGACGAACGATGCGCCGTGCTCACCGATCCGCGGCGCGGCGAGCGACTCGAGTTCCGGGTGGACCGGAGCCGCGTGCCGCAGGTGGGAGTCTGGATCAATTGCGAGGGGTGGGCGCCGGCGGGAAGGCAGCCCTACTACAACCTCGCGCTCGAGCCGTGCATCGGAGCGCCGGACCGGCTCGACCGCGCCGTCGAGTGGGGACTCGCACAGACGCTCGGCCCGGGCGAGCATCGCGAGTGGGAGGTCGAGGTCCGGCTGCTCGAGGAGGGGGAGTGACATGATCCTGCTCGCCCTCGGGAAGGCCGGCGCAGAATCGATCGCCCATGAATGCCCGAGCGCGGCGCAGGAAGCGCCAGCGTGTCTCCCCTGCCTCCGCCGAGCGTCTCCTCCGGATTACGCTCCGCCACCGAACCCCAACTGCGTACCGCATGCGCCTTCGCTTCGTCATGTGCGTCACCGCCCTTCTCTCCGCCGGCTGCACCCCGCTCGGACTCTGGGTGTACGAGGAGCCGACGATCGAGATCACGGCCGTGAGCCTGACCGACGCGGGCGCCGCCGAATTTCCGGTGCGCATCGCACTGCAGGTATCGAACGTCAACGACTTCGCGGTCTCGCTCGAGAAGGTGCAGATCCTGCTCGTGCTCAACGATTCGCCGGTCGTGGACCGCGAGCTCGCGACGGCCGCGAGCTTCCCCGCGCGCGACCGGCAGACGGTGGAAATCGGCGTGGCCTGGAGCGATGTGGGCCCGGGACTCCGTCCGGAGGGCCTGGGGCCGGGGGATCATCGCTATTCGGTCGTAGGGGAGGCGATGCTGCGCACGCCCATCGGCCAGCGGCGGATCCGCTTCGCGCGTGCCGGTACCGACACGTTCGAGGAGGAGCCGGCTTCCTGACGCGGGGCGCATGCGCGCCGTAGTAGTGAGCCGGCCCGGCGGGCCGGAGGTGCTCGAGGTTGCCGAGCGCCCCCGGCCCGCCGTCGCGCAGGAGGGAATCCTGGTGCGGGTCCGTGCAGCCGGCCTCAATCGCGCCGACCTCCTGCAGCGGCGCGGACGCTACCCTGCGCCGGCCGGGTGGCCCGCAGACATTCCCGGGCTCGAGTACGCCGGTGAGGTCGAATCCGTCGGCGCCGGTGTCTCACGCTGGAAGCCGGGCGATCGCGTCATGGGAATCGTCGGGGGCGGCGCATGCGCGGAGCTCGTGGCGGTTCACCAGGACGAGGTACTCGCGATCCCCGCGTCCTTCGATTTTTCCGAAGCCGCGGCAATCCCCGAATCATTCCTCACCGCATACGATGCGCTGGTGGCGCACGGCCGCCTGATTCCGGGGGCTCGAGTCCTGGTGCACGCCATCGGCAGCGGACTCGGTACGGCCGCCGTACAGGTCGCGCGCGCGCTCGATGCCACCGTCATCGGAACGTCGCGCACGCCGTCAAAGCTCGAGGCGGCACGCTCCCTCGGACTCGATCAGGGCATCGATTCGAGCAGCGGATTCTTTGCGGCCGAGGTCCGGGAGCCGGTCGACATCATCCTCGACGTCATCGGCGCTCCGGCGTGGTCGGAGAACCTGAAGGTCCTGGCTTCCAGGGGCCGACTCGTTCTCCTGGGTTTTCTCGGCGCCAGCCGGGGCGAGCTCGACCTCGAGCCGGTGCTGCGGAAGCGGATGGAGATCATCGGATCCCTGATGCGTCCGCGCGATCTGGGCGAACGCTCGGAGCTCGTCGCACGCGCCGGGCGCGAGCTCATGCCGCTGTTCGAGTCGGGAGAGCTGCGGCCGGTGGTGGCGCGACGGTTCCCGATGGAGCGCGTTCGGGAGGCGCATCGGGAGATGGAAGGGAATGACGTGTTCGGAAAGATCGTTCTTGAGTGGTAGGTCCGCCGATTCCCGGCGGGAGGATGGAGCCGCAGAAATGCGAACTCAGGCCGTGAGCTCCCTGATCCGCGTAAACGCCTCATCGGCCGACTCGCACCAGGCGACGGGACCGACGTCTCGCGTCCAGGTCTCGTAGACCGCCTTCACCTTGCCGTAATTGTTGTCGAGGACGCAGTGCGGGATCCCGGCCATCAGGCTGAGGATGTGGGCATGGAGGCGGTCCGTGATGACGCCGCGGCCGCGGCTCAGGATGCCGACGCCCCGCCGGACGCGGGCGCGGGCCAGGCGTTCGTAGAGTCGGGCGGTGCCGGAGCCGAGCAGGGTGAGCGCGCGCGGGCGTTCGTGGAGCCACCGCACGACCTGGCGCGACCCGGTCGGCGATTCCTCGAGCCAGTCGAGCTCCTCGACGTCGGCCGGCGCGGGCGCATGGTCTCCGGCGCTCTCCTGATCGTTCCGGCGCAGCCAGACTATGCGGTCGTGCTGGCGTTGTCCGGGCTCGAGCATCGGCATTCGCAGGGCGAGATCGGGACAGAGCGCGGACGGCGCGTCGAACTGCCGCGCGAGGCCGAGGGCGCGCTCGGAGCGCACCAGGAGCGTGAAGTCGCGGTGCCCGGCGATGATGCGGCGGGCGGCGGCGAGGGATGCCTGGGAGCGGAACTCGATGCTCTGAGGAAGCTGGACGATGCGGCGCTCCGGGAAGTCGTGCAGCACCCGCTCGCGCAGCTCCTGATGCCTGGGCCACACATCGCCGAAGTTCCCGCCACCGCTCAGCAGGATCACACCCTCTTCCATCACACGTCGCAGCTCGAGCGGATCGTAGGTCGCGGCGGTGGCGACGTAGCGGGGCCGCGCGATGCCGCGTGCGCGGAGCGCGGCGAGCTGGCCGAGCCAGATGGC
>DASTUP010000179.1:0-22054 GCA_035759585.1 Gemmatimonadales bacterium
CATCTCGAATGCATCAGCGAGCGGGGGATTGCGGCAATGGCCGAAGCAGGCATCTCTGCCGTGAGTCTGCCGATCGCATCGCTCTATCTCGCGCAGCGACCAATGCCGGCACGCCGGCTGATCGAGGCGGGGGTGGGCGTCGCCGTCGCCACCGATTTCAATCCCGGCTCTGCGCCGAGCTATCATCTGCCGCTCGCGATGACGCTGGCTTGTACCCTCCAGCGGATGACGCCGGCCGAGGCACTCAAGGGCGCGACGACGATCGCAGCGCGTGCCATCGGCCTCGAGATCGAATGCGGGTCGCTGGAGGCGGGGCGCCGCGCCGACTTCTGCGTGATCGATGCGCCCGACGTGAATACCTGGCTCTACCACTTCCGCCCGAACGCGTGCATCCGCACGGTGATCAACGGAGACACCGTCTGGGCGCAGGATTCCGAAACCGCTCGTTCCGCGACCTGATTCGAGCTTCGCGCCTCGCGCCCGATATGAAGCCTACGATCCGAACTTCCGCTCCACGATCTGCAGGATCTTCGCCTCGCGCTGGGCGGCGTCCGCCTCGAGGCGCGCGCCTTCGGACGTGATCCCGGCTACGGCAGAGCGGTCCTTCAGCCCGGCGACATTCGTCCGTACGTTGAGCCACGCCCCGCGCACCGCTGCCCGCGCTGCCAGCGCGCCGACACCTGCATCGGATGCGGAGGCGGGGTTCCCATGCTCCGCCATCGCTTCGACGAGATCGAAGACGTCGTACGCCGTTCGCATGACGGTCCAGGGAACCTCGATGGCGCCGCGGTTTGCGCGCTCGAGGGCCTCGCGGCGCTCCGCCTGCTCCCCGGGCGTGCCCTTCGGCATGCCGATCGCCGCCATCACCTGCTCATAGGCCGCAGTGTCCGCATCGACGAGGTGAAGCAGCTCTTCCTTGAGCTCCTGCCCGCGCTCGGCCCAGCGCGAGAATTCCTCCCACCGCTCATCCCAGCCGCGCTTGTGCGCCGAGAGATTCGCCACCATTGCGCCGAGCGCGGCGCCTAGCGCGCCGAGAAGCGCGGCCGTCGATCCGCCGCCCGGTGCGGCCGTTTCGGCGGCGGTGGCGTTGGCGAACTGCCTGAGTGTCATCGCCGCAAGCCGCCCGGGCACCATGCCGCGGAGCCGGTACTCGATGATGCGCTCTTCCGGCTTGAACGGCCCCAGCTCGTCGAGCCCGAGGGACTTCACCGCGATGTGGATGATCTCGGCATCCGGCACACCGAGCGAGCGCTGCTGCTTTCGGAGGAAATGGCGGCCGGCATCGAGCAGGGCCTGAAGCGGCACGAGCCCGACGAGCTCCGAACCGGTGACGCGCATGCCCCGCGCTTCCGCCGAGCGGGAGACCTCCTCGAACGCGGTATGGATCGGCGTGATGCCGAGGTCGGTCAGGTTCATCGATACCTGGGCGATGCCGTATTCCTCGATGAACCACCCGATCGCCTTGACCGCCTTGAGCGTGCCCGGCACATGCACGGGGGTGCCGTCCGCACTGGTAACGATCCTGCCCGTGAGCGGATGGCCTTCGCGCTTCGGCCGGCCTGCTTCGCGCACGTCGAAGGCCACGGCATTCGCGCGGCGCGTCGAGGTGGTGTTGAGGTTCACGTTGTACGCCACGAGGAAGCCGCGTGCGCCGATCACCGTTGCCCCCGAGCGCGGATTGAATTCGGCCGGGCCGAAGTCGGGCTTCCATGCAGGCTGCGTGATCCGCGCAGCAAGTCCCTCGTATTCCCCGGCGCGAATCACCGAGAGTGATTTCCGCGCCGGATCCTGCTGCGCCGCCTCGTACAGATAGACGGGAATTCGGAGCTCGCGGCCCACCCGTTCGGCGAGCCGGCGGGCATGCTCGGCCGTCTCCTCCATCGAGATCCCGGAGATCGGGACGAGCGGACAGACGTCCGTGGCGCCCATCCGCGGGTGCTCGCCATGATGCTGCCGCATGTCGATCAGCTCGGCCGCGGCCGCGATGGCGCGGAAGGCCGCTTCGACGACCGCATCAGGCTCGCCCGCAAAGGTCACGACGGTCCGATTCGTCGCCTTGCCCGGGTCGGTATGCAGGAGGGTGACGCCCTCCACGGTCTCGATGCGCTCCGTGATCCGGCGGATGGTGTCCGGGTTCCGGCCTTCGCTGAAATTGGGGACGCACTCGATCAGGGCGGGCATGCTCAGAGGGTTCGGGTGGAAGGCCACTGCTGGCTCACGCAGTGAAAGGCGCCAAGGCCCCAGACGAGATCGGTGCAGTCGATCCCGATCACTTCGCGGCCGGGGAAAAGCCCGCGCAGCGTGTTGGCGGCGATCTGATCGCGCTGAGGATCGTACGTCGGCAGCAGGACGAGCCCGTTGGCGATGTAGAAATTGGCGTAGCTCGCCGGCAGCCGCTGGCCCTCGTGCTCGAGCGGGCGCGGCATCGGCAGCGTGACGATGCGAAGCGGCTCGCCATCCTGGTCCTTCATCTCCCGGAGCCGCGCGAGGTTCTCCTGCAGCGGCTCGTAATTCGGGTCCGCAGGATCATCCTCGATCACCGTGACCACCGTCCGCTCGTCGGTGAACCGGGTCAGGTCGTCGACGTGGCCATCGGTGTCGTCACCGAGGATGCCGTCGCCGAGCCAGAGGATGTGACTCACGCCGAGGTAGTCGCGCAGGTACTGCTCGATCTGGCCGCGGTCGAGCTGCGGATTGCGATTCTCGTGGAGGAGACAGGCCTCGGTCGTGATAAGCGTGCCGCGGCCGTTCACGTCGATGGACCCGCCCTCCATGATGATGCCGGGATGAAATACGGGAATCCCGAGCTCGGAGCCGATCCGGCTCGGCACCACGTCATCGAGATCGAATGGAGGGTACTTCCCGCCCCACGCGTTGAAGCCCCAGTCGATGATCGCCTCGTCCACCACGCCATGATCCCGGCGCTGGACGAAGACGGGGCCATGGTCCCGGCACCAGGCATCGTTGGTGGGATGATGATGGAAGTGGATGTCCGGCGCGCTCACCTTGCTGGCGCGGAGCACGCCGCGTACCTGCTCCTCCATCTCGGGGCCGGCAACGTTGATGTGGACTTCCTCGACGGCCGCGAGATGCCGTACCATCTCGGCGAACAGGTCCGGCACGGGCTCGAACTTCCCGGGCCACGACGCCTCCTTGTGCGGCCAGCTGAGCCAGGTCCCGCGATGCGGCGCCCACTCCGCGGGCATCGAATAGCCGAGCGCCGCCGGAGTCCGGTCCTCGGGCCGCTGACTGGTGACGGTCACGCCGGATGGCTGGTCATGGTCGCTCCCGCGCTCGCGGCTAGTCGAGATAGCGCTTCGTCAGCTCGGCGTACGCATCGATGCGGCGGTCCCGGAGGAACGGCCAGTGGGTACGGCTCACGTCCACCTTGCCGAGGTCGACGTCGGCGACGAGCACTTCCTCGCCGGCGCCGCCTTTCACGAGGATGCGACCGCCAGGATCGGAGACGAAGCTCCCACCCCAGAACTCGATGCCGTCAGGCTTTGGCGCGCCCTCGTGCCCGACGCGATTCACCGAGCAGACGAACACGCCATTCGCGATGCCGTGGCTTCGCTGGATCGTTTCCCAGGAGGCCTGCTGCTGTTCGCCATGCTCCTCGCGCTCCGAAGGCAGCCACCCGATGGCGGTCGGGTAGAAGAGGATCTGCGCGCCGCTCATCGCCGTGAGGCGAGCCGCCTCCGGGTACCACTGGTCCCAGCAGACGAGCACGCCGATCCGGCCGAACTTCGTGTCCCAGGAGCGGAAGCCGAGGTCGCCGGGCGTGAAATAGAACTTCTCGTAGTATCTCGGATCGTCGGGAATGTGCATCTTCCGGTACTTGCCGAGATACGTTCCGTCCGCGTCGATGACGGCGGCGGTGTTGTGATAGAGACCTTCCGCGCGCTTCTCGAACAGCGACGCCACGATCACGACGCCGAGCTCGCCCGCGACCGGCCCGAGAATCCCGGTGCTCGGGCCCGGGATCGGCTCGGCGAGCGCGAAGTTCTCGTGATCCTCCGTCTGGCAGAAATACTGGCTGCGGAAAAGCTCCTGCAGGCAGACGATCTGCGCCCCCTTCGCCGCCGCCTCGCGAATTCCGGCAACGGCCTTCTGCATATTGTCAGCGGGATCCGTCGTGCACGACATCTGCACGAGTCCCAGCCGGATGATCTTCGATGCCATCGGACAATCCTTCCCGGTTCAGGCCACGCTGCTCCGGGCGAATTCTAAGGCAGTGCGGCCGGTTCGTCACCCGATCAGGCAGGCGGCGGCGATCCGCGCGGGGGATTTGATCGTTCGTGAGCACCCTGCACGCCTGACGCGCGGAGCCATTCGGGGAAGGCCGGAAAAAAGATCAGCTCCGAACCCAGCAAGGGGCACGGAGCTGACGCGATCACGGAGTCCGTAGTTTTCTCGTTTCGCTGTTTCGCGCTTTCGCGATCCTGCCGAAGCCCCGCCCGACGAGCCGCAACCCACGCGACCACGGCGCCTTTCGCCCTTTCGTGGCTTCGTGGCTTCGTGGCTTCGTGTGCGTCCTTCCTTCAGCCGCCGAGCTCGAGCGTTGCATGGCGCAGCGAGGCAGGCCACCGGAAGGTGATGGACTCGCCCTGCACCGTCCGGTCCAGGCCCCGCTCGGATTTCGAGACCGTCTCGACCGGGTATCTCCAGATTTCCGCCTCCGGCGTCGCTGCAATGCGAAGAGGACGGAAGAGGGAGAGCTCAACGGCAAAAACGCCGTCGGGCTCCGCGTCGGCGAGCCAGTCGTACTCCACCGTGATCGAGCCGGCGCTCGTGAATCGAATCGTTTTCCTGAGCGACGCATCCGTGGCGACGAGGGTCACGACGGCGCCTCCGGGGCTCACGGCGCTCTCGACGCCGAGTGGCGCTGCCTCCCACGTTCGGCGGGGCGTGTACGTGGCCCGTGCGTAAGCTTCTGCCGTCGTTTCGCCATCGAGCACCCGCTCGCGGAACAGCGCGCGGTCGTGCCGATCCACCGGCGGCGGCTCCGCCATGCGGAGCGAACGCTCGATGTCGTGAATGCTCGCGGTGCCTCCCTCATCCGCTCCGCCGTCCGGCGGGCGCAGCGCCGCGAGGTGATACGCCTCGAGCCGCCGTGTCAGTACGTCCGCGTAGTTGATTCCCGTCTCGAAGCGCGTCAGCTCCTCGACGGCCCCACCGCGGTGCGGGCTCACGATCGCCGAGAAATCACCCGAGTGGATCCAGAGCTCGGGTTGGCCGTCCGCATCCAGGTCGAGCGATTCCACGACGAGTGGCTCGCCGGCGCGCAGGCGGCCCTCCGCTTCGGAAAGATTCCGCCAGATCGCCTCGCGAAGATGCGGCAGGTAGAGACCGCCGAAGACTCCATGCCAGTAGGCGTCGTTGCACTGCGCGCGGCCGATCGCTTCACGCGCCTCCGGCGGGTCGCCCCGCTCCCGACAGAGCATCGAGAGGCGCTGCGCCTTCTTGTGCATCCGGTTGGATTCGGAGTATTTCGCGAGGAAGTTGAGCCAGTGCGATCCGCGCACGAGGGGTCCATCCGGCCCCGACATCCGCTCCTCACCGAGGTCGTGCTCGAGTCGGGCGAGTCGGTCCGCCGGCCCGGGCGGAAGTGACCACGCTTCCATCTCCCGGTACGATGCCGTCGGCAGGTAGGCAAGACCGCCGCCTGGCACTGCCGTGAGCGCATCTCGGAGGGTACTCAGCTGCATCTCGCCCCGGGCCGTGAGGTCGAGCATGCTGTCGAGGAACCGCGTGATCCATTCCCGCTCATAGACCCATTCGTACGTTCCGGGCCAGCCGCCGAACTTTTCGCCATCGTCGGCCAGGACCGCCAGGCGCCGCCCGTCGGCACGGAGTCGGCGCAGATATTCCGCCGTTTCCTCGGGGGGCCGGAAGGGAATCAGGTAGCGGAGGCGCTCGTCGATCGGGAAGAGCGCGAGGCGCTGATCGTCACTCTCCGTGATGAACGGCGCATGCAGCGCGTTCCGCTCGAAGCCCGCCACGAGGAAGTGTCGATCGTCCACGAGCACCGATTCGATCCCTGCATGCGCCAGGTCGGCCGCGAGCTCCGGCATCCACACGCGTTCGGTAAGCCAGAGGCCGCGCGCGTCGACGCCGAAGCGGGCGCGCAAGCGCTCCCGCATCCACTGCACCTGCTCGATCCGGTCGCGACGGACGAGTGCGGCAAGCACCGGCTCGTGCCATCCCGCCGCGAGCAGCTCGACATGTCCGTCCGCCGCGAGCCTGCCGAGCCGGTCGAGATAGGCCGACTCGTGCTGCTCGAGCCATTCGATGAGCGGGCCGGAAAGATGCAGGACGGCAGGGAAGAACTGCCGCTCCGCGAGCCGCTCGAGCAGCGGCCGGTAAACCCGCTCGAAATGCTCGGCAAAGACGTGGTCGAAGTTTCCCACCGGCTGGTGGAGATGGAGGCCGAAAATGAAGCGGAGGGGATGAGTCACGCGCGAACGTGCGTGCGCGAGCCGAGGGCAACGGTGATCGCGGGGAGCACCTCCGGAAAGAGGTCATCGCGCCGGCGGAGCTCGGCTGCCGCGGTGCCGGCGGATTCCAGCTCGGAAGGGTCGTCCGATGCGAGCGCGCGGACCAGGCGTTCGGCGTCCTCGCAATGCTGGAGGAAGCGGCGTTCCGCGTAGTCGGCCACGGCGCCGGTCGAAATGATGAACTGCCAGTCGGAGCTCTGGGCCAGGAGCATTTCACGCGCGGCCTGCTCGAGCACTGCGTGCCGCGCCGGATTGGCCACCGCGCCGGGAGCCACCTCCCAGAAGGCGTGCTCGAGGGGCCAGAGCCGCTCCCAGGTCCACGCGGTGCGATCACTGAGCCACATTCCGAAGTCCCCGTTGGCCCCCCAGGAGCCGGCCGGCAGGCGAATGCCGGCCTGCGGCGGCTGTGACGCGAGGTGCTGGCCCGCGGTACTCGGCGCAATCAGTTCCGCCGAGTCGAGTGCGCGATACACGGCCTGCACGAAGTCCGGCCCTTCGAACCACCAGTGGCCGAAGAGCTCGGTGTCAAACGGCACGGCCACGACGCCGTTCTTCCTTTCCGCCTGCTCCGACGCGATCGAATCGAGCAGCCACGCGAAGTGGCGCGCATGCTCCGCCGCGCGCGCCGCCGCCGCCGCCGGATCGTACGGAGCCTTCTGGCCCAGGTCGGTCCCCGGCGCACTCACCCGCCAGAGGCGAAGACCGCCGGGCCAGCGGAGCTTGTGGAACTCGAGATAGGCGGCATCGCCCGGATAGCCCTGATGGCGGCTCCAGACCTGCATCGATGCGCGCGGGTCACGCACGAAGACGGCAGCGCGTGCGCGGCCGGAGGAAAGGACCCCGTAGGTGCGGTAGGGTGTGCGCCTCGGTCGCCGCGCCGCGGGCGCCTTCTCCGCGGGTGCTGGCAATACGGAGCCGCTGCTCAACCCGAGCGCCTCGCCGCCGAGCACGAGATGGGAATCCACGAAGAAGTAGCGGAAGCCGGCATCGGCGACGTGCTCGTCGGTCCCGCGACGGACCGCGGCCTTCGGCGCGCTGGGCCACGGGTGCCATTCGCCGCGCGGCCGGTAGGCGCACTCGGGCACCCAGCAGCCGCGCGGCTCTCGGCCGAAGATCCGCCGGTGCTCGGCAAAACCGAGTGCGAGCTGCAGACGGATGCTTTCGTCGCGCGCGAGGAGCGGGAGAAAGCCGTGGGTCGCTGCCGAGCCGATGATCTCGAGGCGGCCTGCCTCCTCGAGCGCGCGGAAGGCCCCGATGATGTCGCGTCCGATGGCCTCCCAGAGCTCGCGCATGCGCACGAGCCGGTCGCGCCACCACGATACGAGCGGGAGGAGGTATCCCTCCCCCGTGGCGGAGAGCGAAGCGGGCGCCTCGTCGCAGGCCACGAGTCGCTGAACGAAGAACGCATCGAGCTCGGCCGCGAACGTGGGATGCAGCAGCTGATTGGCCAGAACCGGCGTGAATCCGATCGTGACGGGCGCAGCGACGCGGTCCGCTTCGAGCGCCCTCAGCGTCTCGAGGAGCGGGAGGTACGTCTCGAGCGCCGCCTCGCAGAGCCAATCGCTGCCGTGCGGCCACCGGCCGTGGTTGAGCACGTACGGGAGGTGACTGTGCAGGGCGAGGACGAAGTCCATCGGGCGGGTGGCGCTACGCGGCATGGGCGAGCGCCTGACGATACACCGCGATGTACTCGGCGGTCGACCGATCCCAGCTGAAGTCACGCGACATGGCTTCGCGCATCATCTTCCGCCACCGCGGCTGATCCATGAACCGGACGAGCGCACGCCGTGTCGCGTCCTCGAACGCGGCGGTCGTGTAGGGCTCGAAGAGAAATCCCGTCAGCCCGTCGTCGATCGTGTCCGCCAGCCCGCCGACCCGGCGGCCGATGGGGAGCGCGCCGTACCGTTGTGCCCGCATCTGCGTGAGGCCGCACGGCTCATACAGCGACGGCATGAGGAACATGTCCGCACCCGCCATCAGGCGGTGCTCCAGCCGATCGGTGAAATCGAGCTGGACCCCGATCCGGTCCGGCGCCGCCTGGGCGAGATCGGTGAGCGCGTCTTCGTAGCGAGGCTCGCCGCTTCCGAGGAAGACGATCTGCACGTCACTCTCGAGAAGCGAAGGCGCGCCAAGAATGAGGTCGAGGCCCTTCTGCGCCACCATGCGGCCGGTCATGCCGAAGAGCGGGACGCGCTTTCGCTGCGGCAGCCCGAACGTCCGCTGCAAGGCGGCCTTGCAGCGGCGCTTTCCCTCGAGCTCCTCGCCGGTGTAGGGCCGCGTAATCTGTGGATCCCTGACCGGATCCCAGACGGAATGATCGATGCCGTTCAGCACGCCCACGAGCCGGCCGCCGAGCTCACGGAAAACGTCGTGCAGGCCGAACCCGCCGCCGGGCGTGCGCAGCTCCTCGGCCTGCGTCGGACTCACCGTCACGACGAAGTCGGAAAAGACCAGGCCGCCCTTGAGCAGATTGAGCTGCCCGTACCATTCGAGCTGCGTGTAGTTGAAGAGCGACCAGGGCAGCCCGAGCTCGGGCACGAGCTCCGCCGGGAAGTGCCCCTGGTATCCGGGATTGTGCACGGAGAGCACGGTCGTCACCGGCTCCGACGGGGCCTCGACCCCGGGCACGCCGCGCAGATACACCGGCGCGAGTGCGGTATGCCAGTCGTGGGCGTGCAGGAGCATCGGCGGCTTGGCAACCCGGGGAAGGGCGGCGACGCATGCGCGCGAGAAGAGCGCGAACCGATACGCGTTGTCCGGGTAGTCGACGCCTCCTTCACCGTAGAGGCCGGTGCGATTGAAGTAGCCGCGGTGCTCGACGAAGAAGATGCGCGGACCGTCCGTCCGGTCCGTCGGCCGGAAGATGCGGAATTCCTCGGTGCGGGAGCCGAGCTGGATCGAGAAGGGGTTCCCGACCGCCTGAAGGTCGGGCGCGGCGTCGCGGACGGTCCGGTAGAGGGGGAGCACCACGGACACATCGATCCCGGCGGCATGCTGGAACTCCGCGAGCCCGCGGACAGCCTCACCCAGGCCGCCCGTGCGCGCGAACGGCGTGTATTCCGCCGTGAGATGCACGACCGACACCGGCCGCCCGCTCGCGTTGGCGAGTGGCGACGGGGTGCGCGGACTCGTTGCGGTCGTCATGCCGTCGGTGGATCGTCCGGCAGCTCGGCCCCGGCCATGATCGGCGCGTAGTAGCTGCGCGTGTAGTCCTGGACCATGCGGCGCGCCGTGAACGTGCTTCCGGCAAGGCGGATCGCATGGCGCATCACGTCCACCCAGCCGAGTGGTATGTTGTTCGCCCGCCGGTAGTAGAGCGGCACGACCTGCTCCTCGAGCAGCGAATACAGCCGCTCGGCATCCGCGGCGTCGGCCGCGCTCGTCTCGAGCTCCTCGGGGTTGGGCGGAATCGCCCAGCCCCCTCTGGCATCGTAGCCTTCCTGCCACCATCCGTCGAGCGTACCGAGCTGCGGCACCCCATTGAGCGATGCCTTCATGCCACTCGTGCCCGACGCTTCCATCGGCACGCGCGGGAGATTGAGCCAGAGATCCACGCCCTGCACGAGCAGATGCGCCTCGTGCATGTCGTAGTCCTCCATGAATGCGACGCGGCCTTCGAACGACGGATCGCGCGTGAACTGGTACACCTCCTGCAGCACGTGCTTGCCGGGATCATCCGCCGGGTGGGCCTTGCCGGCAAAGACGATCTGCACCGGGCGGTGCCGGCTCACGAGCAGCCGCCGGAGCCGGTCCAGATCGTGGAACACGAGATTCGCGCGCTTGTACGTGGCGAACCGCCGCGCAAAGCCGATCGTGAGCGCTTCGGTATCCAGCAGCGTCCCGGCACCCACGACGTGCGCAGCTTCCTTCCAGCGGCTCGCGAACCGCCATCGCGCGTGTTCGCGCATGAGCTTGAGAAGGATCCGCTTGAGCTCCGAATGCGCTTCCCAGAGGCGCTCGGCGTCGAGCCTGAGGACCTGGTCCCACATGCGCGGATCTTCGGGCCGGTGGTGCCATTCGGGGCCGAGCAGCTCGTCGAGCAGCCGCATGACCGGCGTCGCCATCCACGTCTCGAGGTGCACGCCATTGGTGATATGGCCGATCGGCACCTCGTCGGATACGCGTCCCGGCCAGAGCTCGTCCCAGAGATGGCGCGAGACCTGGCCGTGCCGGCGGGAGACGCCGTTCACCGATCGGGAGAGCCGCAGCGCTGCGATCGTCATGTGAAAGATGCCGGGCTGTTCCGGGTGCGCCCCGATTCCCATGAACGTGTCGCGCTCGAGCCCCATCGCCTCCCATACCGGACCGGAGCAATCGGCGACTTCATCGAACGAAAAGAAGTCGTGGCCCGCCGGGACGGGGGTATGCGTCGTGAACACGCTCGAAGCGCGCACCTCGCGGACCGCATCATCGTACGACGCGCCGGCCGCGATCAGCTCGCGAAGCCGCTCGATCAGCATGAACGCCGCGTGCCCCTCATTGGCATGCCACGCGGCCGGCTCGATCCCGAGGGCCCGCAGGACGCGCACCCCGCCGACGCCGAGCAGCCACTCCTGGCGGACGCGGTGCCCGGGACCGCCCGCATAGAGCTGGCTCAGCAGGCCGCGGTCGTCCGGATGATTCGGCTCGAAATCGGTGTCGAGGAGGTACACCGGCACCGTGCCGACCTGCATCCGCCATGCGCCGACGTGCACCGTGCGTCCTGAAGTTTCGACGGTGGCGAGCCAGGGCTGACCGCCCGGGCTGCGCAGCTGCACCAGCGGCGTCGTGCCGATGTCGAAGTTCGCGTCGCTGCTCTCCTGCCAGCCGTCGAGCCGGAGCTGCTGGTCGAAGTAGCCCTTCCGGTAGAAGAGCCCGAGGCCGATCAGCGGCACACCGAGATCGGAGGCCGACTTGCAATGATCGCCGGCGAGCACGCCGAGGCCGCCCGAATAGATCGGGACGGAGGAATGAAGGCCGAACTCCGCGCAGAAATACGCCACCGGACGGCCGTCGAGCTCGGGATACTCGGCGCGGAACCAGGTCTGCCGCCCATTCCCGCCGTGCAGGTGCGCCATCACCTCGTCATAGAGCGCGACGTAGGCGGGGTCGGCGGCGCACATGGCCATCCGCGCCGGGTTGGCCTGGCGGAGCAGCTCCAGCGGGTTGTGGCGGGTCTGGTGCCAGAGGCGCTCGTCGATCTGACGGAAGAGCGCGCGGGCATCGCGGTGCCAGCTCCACGAGAGATTCATCGCGAGGGTGGCGAGGCCTTCGATGCGGGCGGGGACGTAAGGGACGCGGACGTCAGGGGTCATGGTCGGGTAAGAAAGACCGGACAGGGGAGGGGGACAAGCGGCTGAGGGGACGGACAGCCGGCTGGCCGTCCGTCCGACCACTAATGCACCAGCTTCTTGTACCTGATCCGATGCGGCTGGTCCACCGATGCGCCCTTCCGCCGGTGATAATCGGCAGCGTACTCGGCGTAGTTGCCCTCGTACCAGACGACCTCGCTGTCTCCCTCGAATGCGAGGATGTGCGTGGCGATCCGGTCGAGGAACCAGCGGTCGTGGCTGATGACCACGGCGCAGCCGGCAAAGCCGAGGAGCGCCTCCTCGAGCGCGCGGAGGGTATCGACGTCCAGGTCGTTGGTCGGCTCGTCGAGGAGGAGCAGGTTGCCGCCGCTCTTGAGGAGCTTGGCGAGATGCAGCCGGTTCCGCTCTCCGCCTGAGAGATCCTTGACCCGCTTCTGCTGGTCGGCGCCGCGGAAATTGAAGCCCGCGGCGTAGGCACGCGCGTTGACCGTGCGGCGGCCGAACTGGAGCTGGTCCTCACCGCCGGAAATTTCCTCGTACACCGTCTTCGAGCCGTCGAGTGCATCGCGGCTCTGGTCCACGTACGCCACTTCGACGGTCGAGCCGACACGGAGCCGTCCGCTGTCGGGTGCCTCCTCGCCCGTGATCATCCGGAACAGCGTCGTTTTGCCCGCGCCGTTCGGGCCGATCACGCCGACGATCCCGCCGCGGGGCAGCGAAAAGTTGAGCTTCTCGAAGAGGAGCCGGTCCCCGAATCCCTTGGCGACGTCCTCCGCGACCACGACTTCATCGCCGAGGCGGGGCGGCACCGGGATGAGGATCTCGGTCGTGCCGTCGGACTGCTGCTCCGCCTGGTCGCGCAGCTCCTCGTAGCGCGTGATGCGCGCCTTGTTCTTGGCCTGCCGCGCGCGCGGCGCCATGCGCACCCATTCGAGCTCGCGCTGGAGCGACTTCTGGCGCGCCGAGGACTGCTTCTCCTCCTGCGCCAGCCGCTGCTGCTTCTGCGCGAGCCAGGAGGAATAATTGCCCTCCCAGGGAATGCCCGCACCACGGTCGAGCTCGAGGATCCAGCCGGCGACGTTGTCGAGGAAGTACCGGTCGTGCGTGACGGCCACGACGGTGCCCTTGAACTCCGCGAGGTATCGCTCGAGCCACCAGACGCTCTCGGCGTCGAGGTGGTTGGTCGGCTCGTCGAGCAGGAGCATGTCCGGCTGCTCGAGGAGAAGCCGGCAGAGTGCGACGCGGCGCTTCTCGCCGCCCGAGAGTCTCGTCACCTCGGCGTCGCCCGGGGGAAGACGGAGCGCGTCCATCGCCATCTCGACCTTGTGGTCGAGCTCCCAGAGCCCGAGGGCATCGATCCGCTCCTGCAGCGTGCCCTGCTTCTCGAGGAGACGGGTCATCTCGTCGTCCTCCATCGGCTCGGCGAACTTCATGCTGATTTCGTTGAACTGATCGAGAAGCGCCTGCTGCTCGCGAACGCCGTCCATGACGTTTCCGCGGACGTCCTTGGCGGGATCGAGCTGCGGCTCCTGCGGGAGATAGCCGATCCGGACGCCGGGGCGCGGCCGCGCCTCGCCGATGAAGTCCTTGTCGACGCCCGCCATGATGCGGAGCAGGGTGGACTTGCCGGCGCCGTTGGATCCGAGAATCCCGATCTTGGCGCCGTCGAAGAACGAGAGGTAGATCCCCTTGAGGATCTCCTTGCTCGGGGGCACGACCTTTCGCAGGTCGCGCATCGTGAAGATGTATTCGCCGGCCATAGGGTGGCAAACATACCGACCCAGGACCGGATTTTGAACTGCGATTCTGATCGAACGCGAGGACACGGAGCCGCGCAGGCGCGAAGGTGGGCTGACTGGTGGATGCGCAGGGCGGGGGATTCCCGGGAAGGAAGGCGTCGGCGGAATTGCAGGACGACGGAAGGACGGCACACGAAAAACACGAAAGCGCGAAGGGCGCCCCGACGGGGGCGCCCTTTTCTTACGCGACTGCGAGAGTCAGCTGAGGTGCTTGTTGACGAGCTTCGTCATCTCGAACATGGAGACCTGATCGCGCTTGAAGATCGGCCGAAGATTCTCGTCCGCGTTGATCATGCGGCGATTCTTCTTGTCCTGCAGGCCCTTCCGCTTGATGTACGCCCAGAGCTTCTTCGTCACTTCGGTCCGCGGCATGGCGCCGCTGCCGATCACTTCCGAAAGCTGCGCGCTCGGCTGCATGGCCTTCATGAATGCAGCATTCGGCTTCCGCTTGGCGCCCGTGCGCTTGGCCGCCTTCTTCGTTGCCTTCTTGGCGGTCTTCCGCGCCGGCTTCTTTGCCCTGCTGGACTTCTTTGCTGCCTTCTTCTTGGCTGCCATCGTAATTCTCCCTGATAGAGTGAGAATGGTGGTCCCCAGCAGCACCAGCACGCGTCACAAAGTAAGAAACTCGCTGGGAGTTGCAATAGGGCGCGGGCCCGTTTTCCCTCTGGGAAGCTCCGTCCGTCCCCCGAGCGGCGCGCCGAAGCGGCCGGTTCGACGAGCCGATTTTCCCTCGGATTCGATGGCTCCACGCAGGGCGCCGAGGTAGATTCTCCCTCTCACACGCCGCTCCCGCGCGCGTCGCTCTGCCTCGAAGACGCGACGCACTGCGCGCCCATCCGGCCCGGCGCTGCGCGGCGTGAACCCACTGGAGGCGTGAACGATGCGACTCACCTTCCTGCTCCTGCTTCTCCCCGGATGCGCGCTCCCGACTGCCGCGCCGCCTGCCCCCACCGACATGCGACACACGGCCGGCGCCACCGGCACCGAATGCGATACGGACAACGGCGGCCTCTCGCTCCCGGCGGAGTTCTGCGCCGTGCTCGTGGGCAGTACGCTCGGGCCGGTGCGCGAGCTTGCCGTCGCGCCGAATGGCGATCTGTACGCCGCCGTGAAGGCGGATGGCGAGGGCCGGGGCGGCGGCGTGCTCGCCTTCCGCGACACGAGCGGCGACGGGCGCCCCGACCTGCGCGAGAGCTTCGGCCCGGGCGGCGGGAACGATGTCGAAGTGCGGGACGGCCATCTCTATTTCGCGCGGAACGGCGAGATCCTCCGGTGGCGCCTCGCGCCGGGTCGGCTGGCGCCGGAGGGAGATGCGGAAACGATCGTCAGCGGCCTTCCCGCCGACGGCGGGCACGTCGCCAAGAGCATCGCCTTCGACGGGGACCTGATGTACGTGAACGTCGGCTCCCGGACGAACAGCTGCCAGGCGAACGACCGGGTCGAGGGGTCCCCCGGTCACGACCCGTGCTCCGAGCTCGACCGGCGGGCCGGGATCTGGACCTTCTCCGCGACGCGGACCGGGCAGACCTTCGATGACGGGACGCGGTTCGCAACGGGGCTCAGGAACGCGATGGCGCTCGCCGTGCACCCCCGGTCCCGCGCGCTCTTCGCCGCGGTGCATGGCCGGGACCAGCTCGCGCAGAACTGGGGCTTCAGCGCGGAGATCAACGCGAACAATCCGGCGGAGATCTTCGTCCGGGTCGCCCGGGGCGACGACTTCGGCTGGCCGTACTGCCACTACAGCAACGAGCATCAGCGCACGGTGCTTTCTCCGGAGTACGGCGGCGACGGAGCGGAGCAGGGACGCTGCGCCGCTGTGGCGCAACCGCTCGTCGCCTTTCCGGGCCACTGGGCGCCGCTCGCGCTCGTCTTCTACGAGAGCGACGCGTTCGGCGAGAAGTACCGGCGCGGCGCATTCATCGCGTGGCACGGCTCGTGGAATCGCGCCCCCCTGCCGCAGGAGGGGTACCGCGTCACGTTCGTCCCGTTCCGGGGCGACGATCCGGCCGGCGACTACGAAACCTTTGCCAGTGATGCCGGTGCGGCCACCGGCCTTCGCGCGTCCGGCCTCGCCGTCGCACCCGATGGCGCGCTCTACATTGCCGCGGACCAGAATGCGAAGATCTGGCGCGTCATGCGCCGATGAGGGAGCGCGGTCATGTGATCGGCATTTCTCCACGCGGGGTGCTCGTCACGCTGCTCGCGATCACCGGACTGCTCCTGCTCGGTCACGCGATCGTCACCGTCGCCGAGTTCGGCTTCGGGCACGACCACGTGCTCGGCCTCCGGCGGCTGCTCGACTTCAATGGCGAGGGGAATGCGCCGGCCTGGTTCTCCTCGCTCCTCTTCTGCTTCTGTGCCGTCCTCCTCGGGGTGATCTGGCACGCCCACCGGGCCGCCCGGAATCGATTCCGCTCGCACTGGGCTGTCCTTGCCGCCGTCTTTCTCTTCCTCGCGCTCGATGAAGCGGCCGCCGTGCACGAGAAGCTCATCGATCCCGTGCGAAGTGCGCTCGATACCGGGGGCGTGTTGCTGCATGCGTGGATCATTCCCTACGGCATCGCGCTCGTGTTCCTGCTGGTCGTCTATCTCCCGTTCCTTCGCGCGCTGCCGGCGCGCACGCTTCGCCTCATGCTCGCAGCCGGCGCAGTGTACGTCGCCGGGGCGATCGGGGTGGAAATCGTCGGTGGCTATGTCTGGGACCGCAACCCGGCGCGCGGCGTCGCGATCGTCGCCATCATGGCGTTCGAGGAAACCCTCGAGATGGTGGGACTCGCGCTCTTCGCGTACACGCTGCTCGACTATCTGGCCCGGGTGAGTCCGCTGCTCGAGGTGCGAATCGGCGAACAGGCGACCTGAGCGGCGGCAGCGGCTCGGCCCGCAGACGTGCGCGGCTGCCCGGCGCGCCATACATTGCGTCATTCTCCAATCCAGGCGGGAGCCGAGATGAAGATTGCCGTCCCACGCGAGACCGCCCCCGGCGAACGGCGCGTCGCGCTCGTGCCCGACTCCGTCGCGCGACTTCGCAAGGGCGGCCATGAGCTCTTCGTCGAAGCGGGCGCCGGCACCGCCGCGGGCTTCACCGACGAGGCGTACGCTGCGGCCGGCGCGACGCTCGCCACCGCAGCAGGGGACGCGGATCTCGTTGCCAAGGTGCAGGCGCCGTCGGCCGAGGAGGCGGAACGGCTCCGGACCGGCGCGGCGCTGGTGTCGTTCCTGAACCCGGGATCGAATGCCGCCCTGCTCGCCCAGCTCGCCGAGCGGGGCGTGTCCGCCTTCGCGATGGAGCTCGTGCCGCGCACCACCAAGGCCCAGTCGATGGATGCGCTCTCCTCGCAGGCCACCGTGGCCGGGTACAAGGCCGTGCTCCTCGGAGCGGGTGCGCTCCCCCGGTTCCTTCCGATGCTCACGACCGCCGCCGGAACGATTCCGCCTGCCCGGGTGTTCGTGATCGGCGCGGGCGTGGCCGGACTCCAGGCGATCGCGACTGCCCGGCGGCTCGGCGCCGTCGTCTCCGCCTTCGACGTCCGGCCGGCCGTGCGCGAGCAGGTTCAGAGTCTCGGCGCCACATTCGTCGATGCGGACGCCGTGACGGCCGACGCGGAAGGGAAAGGCGGCTACGCGCGCGAGCTCGGGGAAGACCAGCAGCGCCGCGTCTCCGACGCCGTCGCCCGCCATATCCGCGACATGGATCTCGTCATCACCACGGCGCAGATTCCGGGGCGTCCGGCGCCGCGCATCGTCACGGATGCGATGCTCGCTGCGATGCGCCCGGGGAGTATCGTGGTGGACCTCGCCGCCGAGAGTGGCGGCAACTGCGAGGGGACGGTTGCGGGGCAGACGGTCGAGCGGCATGGCGTCAGCCTCATGGGGCCGGTCAATCTCGCCGCGACGCTTCCCTACCACGCCAGCCAGATGTACAGCCGGAACGTCCAGACCTTCATCGAGTACGCCACCAGGGACGGCGCATTCACGTTCACGGCGGACGATCCGATCGCCGGGCCGATGAGCGTCGTCCACGGCGGCGCCGTGCTCACGGGGAGCTGAGATGCTCGAGACACTGATTGCGGGGGTCGTGATCTTCACGCTCGCCACGTTTCTCGGGGTCGAGCTGATCAACCGCGTGCCTACCACGCTGCACACGCCGCTGATGTCGGGCGCGAATGCCGTCAGCGGAATCACGGTCGTCGGCGCGATGATCGTGGCCGGGAGCGGACACGGCTGGATCTCGACGGTGCTCGGCACGGCGGCCGTCGTCCTCGCAATGATGAACGTCGTCGGCGGCTACGCCGTCACCGATCGCATGCTCCAGATGTTCCGCCGCAAGCCGGGAGAGCGCTGATGCGCGCCGGCATGCCCGAGCTGCTGTACCTCATCGCCGCCGTCTGCTTCATCATCGGCCTCAGGCGCCTTTCGCACCCGGCCACCGCGGTCTCCGGGAACCGGATCTCCGCCGTCGGGATGCTCATCGCGATCGTGGTCACGCTCTTCGATCGCGCGATCCTGGGCTACGAGATGATCGCGGCGGGCATGGTGGTGGGCTCCGCGCTCGGGCTCTGGATGGCGCGCGCGGTGAGGATGACGGCGATGCCGCAGATGGTGGCGCTCCTCAACGGCTTCGGCGGCGGCGCCTCACTCCTCGTCGGCGGTGCCGAGTTCCTTCGCTCCGAGCTCGTCGGGCAGAATCTCGCGCTCGACACCTCCATCACGATCCAGCTCAGCCTCCTCATCGGCGCCGTGACGCTCACCGGCAGTCTCGTCGCCTTCGCGAAGCTGCAGGAGCTGATGCGCGGACGCCCGATCACGTTCCCCGGACTGCAGGCGCTCAACGCGGCCATCTTCCTCGGGATCGTCGCGCTGAGCGTCTATCAGGTGGCGGTGCCCGAGTCGCTCCTGTGGCCGTTCTATGCCGTCTGCGCGCTCAGCCTCGTCCTCGGCGTCCTCCTCGTGATTCCCATCGGCGGCGCGGACATGCCGGTCGTCATCTCGCTGCTCAATTCCTATTCCGGCATCGCGGCCGCAATGACCGGCTTCGTGATCAGGAACGACGTGCTGATCATCTCCGGTGCGCTGGTGGGCTCGTCGGGCATCATCCTGAGCCAGATCATGTGCAAGGCCATGAACCGCTCGCTCACCAACGTGCTCTTCGGCGCGTTCGGGAGCGCCGCGGCCAGCGGGAGCGCCAAGTCGGCGGAAGGACTGTCCGTCCGCCAGGTCGGCCCGGAAGACGCGGCGATGCAGCTCGGCTATGCCCAGCTCGTCATCGTCGTCCCGGGCTATGGCCTCGCGGTGGCGCAGGCCCAGCATCTCGTGCGCGAGCTCGGTGACCTGATCGAAAAGCGGGGCGGCGAGGTGAAGTACGCCATTCACCCGGTTGCGGGGCGCATGCCCGGGCACATGAACGTCCTCCTGGCCGAGGCGAACGTGCCCTACGAGAAGCTGTACGACATGGACGCCGTCAACGGCGATTTCGAGCGCGCGGACGTGGCGCTCGTGATCGGCGCGAACGACGTCGTGAATCCGGCGGCCCGCACCGATCCGGGAAGCCCGATCTACGGGATGCCCATCCTGAACGCCGACAGCGCCCGCAGCGTGATCGTGCTCAAGCGCGGCATGGGCTCGGGCTTTGCAGGAATCGAGAACGAGCTGTTCTACAACCCGAAAACGTCGATGCTCTTCGGCGATGCGAAGAGCTCGCTTGGGAAACTGGTGTCCGAGCTCAAGATGCTCGGATGACGTGAAGGAGCAGTCATGACCGGCAGATTCCGTCTCCTCCTTGCACTGGCCGCGAGTCCCGGCCCGCTCGCGGCGCAGCAGCTCTGTGACGGCGCCGTCCGGGCGCCCGGCCCCGGAGGCTGGGCGGAGTACGTGGTGCAGGCGCCCCGGGGACAGGGCACGAGCACGGTGCGGTATGCCATCGTCGGGAGCGAAAAGCGGGGCGAGCGGCGGTTCGTCCGATTCGAGACGCGCGCGCGGGGGACCGGCGGCGGGTCGGTGGCGACCCAGGTGCTCGTGCCGGGCTATCCGTACGAGCCGGCGACCGTTCAGGAGGTCATCGTGCAGCGGGGAACCGAGACACCGGTCAGGTGGGGTCCGTCGCTGCTCGCCCGCGCCCGGACCGCCGCACCGTCCGCGCTCAACCAGCTGATCGCCGCCTCGTGTACCGGTGCGACGCTCGTCGGCGAGGAGGAGATCACGGTACCCGCCGGGGCGTTCCAGACCCGGCACTTCCGCAACGCCGAGGCCGGTTCGGACATCTGGATAAGTGATGCGGTGCCGTTCGGCGTCGTGAAGGTGGCCGGCGCCGGGGGCGCGAGCCTCGAGCTCCTGGACCGGGGGAACCGCGCACAATCGTCGGTCACCGGGAAGCCTCGCGTCGTGAACGGGGCGAACTGACCGACTTCAGGCCCGGTCCTCCTGCCTGCCGGTCGCGTCGCGGCCGGCAGGTTTCGTATTCATGGGAACTTGCGTGCACTCCAGCGTGTTTCTGTGGGAGTGCGCAGGGCATCCCGTCATGCGTCTCCGGGAGGGAATGCCGCCCTTCCTGACCGTGCGGCCAGTAAATCGGGTATCCGGACCGGGCGGGGGACGCAACTGCCGCATCTGCATCAGTTTAGCTAAACCGTTGATTTTGTGTGGTTTAGCCGCTATATTCCGCAACTGTACCTCAGGTGATTCGACCTGCGGCTATGGCGCTTAACGGGACAATGGTCCCAATAGGAGGCGTTGAGCGTGGCGATGAAAGGACGTGCCAAGCGTCGTCCCGTCCGGCCCGCCCCGATCGCGCGAGCGGTCGACGAAGGCCGTGAAAGTCTCGACCTTTACCTCGATGAGATCAGCCGGGTTCCACTCCTCAGCCGCGAGGAGGAGATGGAGCTTGCCCGCAAGGCATTCCGCGGCAATATCGCAGCGCAGGAGAAACTCGCCCGCCACAATGTGCGGTTCGTGGTTTCCGTCGCAAAGAAGTTCCAGAACCGGGGTGTGCCGCTCGTCGACCTGATCGGCGAGGGGAACCTCGGGCTCATGACCGCGGCCCGGAAATTCGATCCGGATCGCGGGGTCAAGTTCATTTCGTACGCAGTCTGGTGGATCCGCCAGGCGGTGCAGGCGGCCATTGCCCGCCACGGGCGCCCCGTTCGGGTGCCGCTCAACCGCACGGCGGACCTGAGCCGTCTCGGGCGCACCACGACGCTCCTCAAGGACCGGCTCGGCCGCATGCCGACCACCGAGGAGCTCGCGCGTGCCACTGGCCTCACGGTGGAGGCGGTACGGAGCCTGAGCGCGCTCAACGCGGAAGCCGTCCGTCTCGATCATCCCACCCGTGACGGAGACGGGAACGAGCGGATCGAGCGCTTCACGAGCGGCGATCAGGAGAGCACCGATACCTCGACGATGGCCAACAGCCAGACGCAGGACATCGAGGCGGCGCTCGCGGTGCTTCCGGCCCGGGATGCCAAGGTGCTGCGGCTCTACTTCGGCCTGGACGACGGGAACAGCCGCACGCTCGAGGAGATCGGCCGCATGATGGGCGTGACGCGCGAGCGGATCCGGCAGCTGCGGGATCGGGCGCTCCTCCGCCTCCGTGAGGGGGAAACGGGAGATCGCCTGCGCGACCTCGTGGCATGAGGCGGACGTGGTAACGAAGGACCCCCGGGCATCCGGGGGTTTTTCTTTGCGCGAGCGCCTGACCGCCGCGCTGCTCGGCGGCGGGCTCGACGACACGGCGCTCGTCACGGGACTCTACCGCCGCGCCCGCGTGCAGGCGGCCCCGACCCGCGTCGGACAGATTCGCATGCTCGTGACGAAGCCCTTCGAGTATGGGCGGAAGTGGGCCGGGTTCGTCCGTGCCCACGGGTCCGCACTCGAGGCGCAGTTCGGAGCCGGACGAGTACGACAGTTCGTGGCGCTTTACCGGAGCTGGCTCAGCGGCGCGGCCCATCCCGACCCATTCGCCGCGTATTGGGCCTTTGCCGGCCGCCGTGCGCGCCGGAAGTGGGGGGCATGGCTGGGGCCGGTCCAGTCGCACGTTCTGCTCGGCGATCTTGCGCTGCGGCGCGCACCGGACCTTGCGCGGTCGATCGGGGACAAGCGCCGGTTCCCCGCCTGGGCGCTCGAGCACGGGCTGCCGATCGAGCCGCTCCTCGCCGTGTTCGAGGACGGCGCACCCCGGATCGGCAGTGCAGAGGCATGTGCTGCGGCGCTGCCGCATATCGACCTCTTTGCCAAGCCGGCGGACTACTGGTCCGGGTACGGTGCGAAGCGCTGGCTGGCCGGTAGCGCCGGACACTGGACGGACCAGGAAGGCCGGGCTGTCACTTCGCGCGAAATCGTTGCCGCGCTCATGGAGCAGTCGCGCGAGCGGCCGATCGTACTGCAGCGCTGCCTGCGGCCGCATCCCTCGATGAAATTTCTCACGCCCGGTGCGGTCAGCACGATCCGGGTCGTGACGTATCAGGATGTGCCGGGC
>DASTUP010000180.1:0-5820 GCA_035759585.1 Gemmatimonadales bacterium
CCTGCCCGCCCCCCCACCTGCGCAAGCAGCTGGAACGACCGCTCCGACGCCCGGAAATCGGGCAGGTTGAGACCGGTGTCGGCGTCCACGACGCCGACGAGCGTGACGTTCGGAAAGTCGAGGCCCTTCGCGATCATCTGCGTTCCGATGAGGATGTCGATCTCCCGGCGCTCGACCGCCTCGAGAATGCGCTGATGCGACCACTTGGTGCTCGTCGTATCGAGGTCCATGCGGCCGATGCGGGCCTCCGGAAAGCGCTCCGCGACGAGGCGCTCGAGCTGCTGCGTCCCCACCCCGCGCATCCGCTGCACCGCGCCGCCGCATTCCGGACACTCGGCCGGCACGGGCTCTTCGTGCCCGCAGTAATGGCAGCGCAGCGACGCGGGCGTCTGGTGCACCGTGAGCGAGATCGTGCAATCGGGACAGTGGCGCACCGACCCGCAGTCGGGACACTGCAGATACGCGGCGAATCCGCGGCGATTGAGGAGCAGGATCACCTGCTCCCCGCGCGCCACGGCCGCGCCGATGGCATCGTCGAGCGCCACCGACCACGCGACCGGGCCCGTCCCCGGAACGAGCGGAGCCTTTCGCAGGTCGATCAGCTCGACCGGAGGAAGCGGCCGTGACTCGATCCGGTCGGGGAGATCGAGACGCACGAGGGCCGCGGGAGTGCCCGCAGGCAGTGCCGTCCGCGCCACGGTTTCGAGCGACGGGGTGGCACTGCCGAGCAGCAGGCGAGCGCCCTCGATGCGCGCCCGCACCCCTGCCACCTCGCGCGCGTGATACCTCGGTGATTCGCCGTTCTTGTACGTCGCCTCGTGCTCCTCGTCGATGACGATGAGGCCGAGGTTCGCCACCGGTGCCAGCACCGCGGATCGGGCGCCGACCGCCACCCGACGCTCGCCGCGGCGGAGCATGCGCCAGGCATCGGCCCGCTCACCGTCGGAGAGGGCGCTGTGCAGCACGGCGACCTGATCCCCGAACGCGCCGCGGAAGCGGCTCACGGTCTGCGGCGTGAGACCGATCTCGGGCACGAGCACGATCGCACCCCGACCCTCGGCAAGCTCGCGGCGAACGGCCTCGAGATACACGAGGGTCTTCCCGCTCCCGGTGACGCCGAGCAGCAGCGCACCCTCGCCGGGACCGAGGCGGCCGACGGCCTCGAGGGCCCGGTCCTGCGCAGGCGTCGTGCGTGGGGGAGGTGGCGTACCGGCAACGCCCGCAAAGGGATCGCGCAGCCACTCGTTCCGATCGATGACCGCCGCCCCGCTCCGCGCGAGCGCGCGAATCACCCCATCGCCGAAGCCGAGCTGCTCCATGAGATGCCGCACCGGTGCGCTGCCGCCGAGCGCCTCGAGCGTCTCGTAGAGGGCGCGCTGCTTCGGCCGGCGGCGGAATCGCTCGTCCCGCTCGACGAGCGTGAAGCGCTCCGGTGCGAGCGCCAGCACCCGCTCGGTGCGCTCGCCTGCGCTGCTCGCCGTGCCCCAGAGTGCCGTCGGCAGGAGCAGCTTGATCGCGAGCCCGATCGGCGCGCCGTAATAGCCGCTCATCCAGCGCGCGAGCTCGATGAGCGGCGGTGGAATGGACGGGTCCGCGTCGAGCACGGCCTCGACGTCTCGCGCGGGGACGTTCGGCGCGGCGACGCCAACGGCCGTGACGATGCCGGTGAGCGTGCGCCGCCGCACCGGGACCACGACGCGCGCTCCTGGCAGCGCGCGATCCGCGAGCTCGTCCGGAATCCGGTAGGTGTAGGGGGTGGCGAGGGGCAGCGGCAGGACGACTTCGGCGAAGCGGGGGCTCATCTCCGTGCGACGCCGAGCCCCGGTCCCGAGGGAAGCACGACCTGCCCGCCCGCAATCGACGCGCCGCTGAACGGATCGGAGGCAAGGAGCGCCGCGCCGTCGAGGTCCACGATGTCCACCAGCGGCGTGAAGTGCGCGGCCGCCGTGATGCCGAGCGAGCTTTCGATCATGCACCCGACCATGACGCTCATCGAGTGCGCCCGCGCGGCGGCGATCATCCGGATCGCCTCGCGAAGGCTTCCGCACTTGGCGAGCTTGATGTTGATCCCGTCCACGCGCCCGACGAGCGACGGGATGTCGGCGAGCGTCCGGCAGCTCTCGTCGGCAATCACGGGAATCGCCGCGCGGCGGCGGATCTCGCCGAGCCCTTCGAGGTCTCCGGGAACGACCGGCTGCTCGAGCACGGTCACGCCGAACTCCTCGAGCACGGGGAGCATGCGGATCGCATGCTTGACGGTCCAGCCGCAGTTCGCATCCACCCGGAGCTCCCGATCGGTCTCCGCCCGGATCGCCTGCATGATCTCGAGATCGCGATCGCTCCCGAGCTTGATCTTCAGGATCGGATACTCCGCCGCCTCACGGACCTTCATCCGGATCCGCTCGGCGGTATCGATGCCGATGGTGAACGTCGACTGCGGCGCGCGGCGCGGGTCGAGGCCCCAGAGCTGGTAGACCGGGATCCCGAGCCGCTTTCCGGCCAGGTCGTGCATCGCGGCCGAGAGCGCGGCGCGCGCCGCTGCATTCCCCCCGAGCGTCTGGAGCCACGTGCGCTCGGCCTCCTCGAGCTCGAATGCGCTTCCGGGCAGCGCCTGGCCGTAGATCGCAAGCGCAGCCATGACGGATTCCGGCGTCTCACCGTAGAACTTCGTCGCCGCTGCCTCGCCCCATCCCTCGACGCCGTCATCGTCGGTGAGCCGGACGAGCACGGTCCGGTACTCCGACTGTCCGCCGCGCGCGATGATGAACGGATGGCGGGTGGTGAGCGTCTGGAATTCGGTATGGAGCCGAAGCGGCACGGGAGCCTCTGCGGTGGGAACGGTGTTCAGGCCATGGCGCGAATGAATGCGGCGACGCCGGCGGCGAGCCGATCTGGAATGTAGCCGCCCTCGAGCACGCCGACGAGCGGGGCGCCCGGCAGATGATCCCGGAGCCGGGTGGTGAGCTCCGCATAGTGCTCCGCCTCGAGGGTGAAGCCGCCGAGCGGGTCTCCGCGCATGGCATCGAATCCTGCGGAGATGACCACCACGCCCGGTGCCCAGCCGCGCGTGGCACCCCCGATCGCCGTCCAGAGGTCCTCGACATATCGCTCCGGCGCGAGGCCGGGCGCACGGGGCACGTTGAAGATGTTCCCGACACCGCGCTCCGCGGCCGCGCCGGTGCCCGGCCACCAGGGAAACTGGTGCAGCGACACGAAGCGGATCGATGCATCGTGCTCGACGAGCGCCTGCGTTCCGTTCCCATGATGCACATCCCAATCCACGATCAGCGCGCGCGCGATTCCGGCACGCTGTGCCGCCCGCGCGGCGATGACGGCATTGCCGAGCAGGCAGAATCCCATGGCGCGGTCACGAAGCGCGTGATGGCCCGGTGGGCGTCCGGCGGAAAATGCGTTTCCGGCTCCGCCGAGCGCATGCTCGACCGCGGCGACTGCGCCGCCGGCCGACCGCAGCGCGGCGTTCCAGCTCGCCGCGCTCATCGTCGTGTCGGGGTCGAGCGCGCCGCCACCCTGCGCAGCGGTGGCCCGCAGGAGATCGAGATATTCACCGGAGTGGATCGATTCGATGAGATCGAGCGGCGCGACAGGAGCATCCCGCAGGACTGCCGCCGGCTCGGAGCCGAGTGCCTTCAGGATGGCGCGCAGGCGATCAGGGCGCTCGGGATGGCCGGGCCCGGGGTCGTGCAGGAGGCAATCCTGATGTGTAAAGACGGAGACGGGCACGCAGCCGGCTCAGTTGCGCCGGATCAGGTCCCGAAGGGCACGCGCCTCCGCCGACACCGCACGACGCGCATCGACGATCTCGGCGAGCTGCCGCTGGTGCCGGCGCCAGAAGAGGACCACGAGGCCACTCGAGACGAAGAGTCCGCCGCCGACGACGGCGAGCATCGGACGGCGGAGCCAGAGGCCGGCGGCAAGGAGCGCCGCGCCATCGAAAGCCAGAAAGGCGGCCGCGAGCAGCGAAAGCGTCCGATGGGCGAGGCCCGCGCGATCGCCGCTCATCGATCAGCGAACCGGGCGGCGCCGGCGCGGGAGGACGATCAGGTTGGCGTCGGGAACGATGCCGGCATCGGAGAGCGTCGCGTCGTCCGGCACTTCCGCGCCGCGAAATTTCACGACGTAGCCGTCCGGATTCCGCATGACGCGCGTGACCGCCAGCGCCTGGCGCTTGAGATCGCCGAGCGAGGTCGTGACCGGCGCGGAGATCCGCACCTCGTCCCAGACATCCTGGACCATGATCCGCATGGAAAGCTGGCCCGTCATGCCGCGGCCTCGACCATGGGGAGGGTGGAGAGGAATCGGTCGAGCGGCTGGTCGAACAGGAGCGTCGAGCCGCGCACCCGCACCCCGCGCTCCGCCGGAAGGATTGCGATCGCGATCTCTTCGCCACCCTGTCCCCGGAGCACGAGGTAGTTCGGCCCCTCCTTCTCCGGGAACGCCGCCTGCTGGGGAACGCGCTCCGCAAAGAACCGCTTGGCGCGCGCGATCACTTCGGCGGCGCCCAGGGATGTCGTCGTTTCGTAGACCATCGGCTCGTCCTGGCCGGCTCAACGCCGGTGAATGGTGATGCCGGTCGGCTGCGCCGGCAGCGGAACGGTGGCGACGACGCGGCGCGCCGCGATATCGATCATGTCCACCGCGCCCGGATCCGCACCGACCGACTCCTGCGAAATATAGGCGTAGCGCCCATCCGGGGACCACGCGATCCCGTGGACCACGGGCTTGGTCGTGGGAATGCGGGCGATCTCCTCGAGTGACCGCGCATCCACCAGGCTCACGCTCCGGTCCTTCTTGTTCGTGACGAGGACATACCTCCCGTCCGGAGACGCTTCGACGTTGTATGCCCCCTTCCCCACCGCGACCTCGCGCGTCTGCTCGAGCGTCGCCGCATCCCACACTTGCAGCGTATTCCCCGTGTTGCAGGCGACGTACAGCGTCCGGTCGTCCGGAGCGACGCTCACGAACGTCGGTGCGCACGCGTCGCTGCCGGCAATCGAAGCAGCGGCGGTATCGGTGGCATGTGCGGCGTGCTCGCCGCCCGGCGGCATTGCCGTTCCGGTGCGCGCGCGGCGGACGATCTCGAACGTGGAGACATCCATCTCGAGCAGCTCGTCCGAGTGCATGCAGGTGATGTACACCTTCGTGCCCGCGTGATTCACGCGCACACCGTGCGGCATGTCGCACGCCGTCACGTCCGCGATCTTTTCCATCGACGGGGTGTGGACGACCGACACCGGGTTCCGGCGGGGCCGATCGCCGAAGAAGTCCGAGTTCGCGACGAAGGCGAGCTCGCCGTCGGGGGTGAGCGAGATCGTCGTCGGATAGAATTCGAGCGTCGCCCGGCCCAGGAGGGTGTCGGCGCCGGCATCCATTCGCCAGAGCGTTCCGTGCGGCGCCCCGTGCGCGATGCTCACGTAATAGCTGCCTTGATCGGGCGCCATCGCCACGTTGTGCGGACCGTCGATGTCGGCCGGCATGATGCCGATCGGAACCACCCGGTCCACCGCGAGCGCGTCGTGGCCGGGCCGGATCCAGGAGATGATATCGCCCGATTCGCTCGAGACGCCGATCAGGTAGTCGAAGGAGCCGGTCGCGGCTGGCGCGGGCGCGGGGGTGCCCGCACCGCTACCCGCAGCGCATGCGGCGGTGAACGCCAGGCCGGCAAGGGGCATCCGCATTCGATCAATCCTCGGTCACGCAGTGCATGGAGTGGGAGCGGAATCTATATCGGGCGCGCCGTCACGGTCGCCTGATAGATGGGCGCGCGGCGGAAGAGGTCGCGAAACCGGGGGCGCCGCCGCA
>DASTUP010000181.1:0-30430 GCA_035759585.1 Gemmatimonadales bacterium
GAATCCCGCGAGGAACACACCCTGCCGCCCGCCCTGATGCACGAGCGCGCCGAACTGCGGCGAGCCCATGATGCGCGCCACTTCGGACGTCGAGGCAATGATCCCGGCGCCGAGCGCCGCGGCCGCCATCACGTCGAGCGAGCGCGTGAAGCCGTGCTGCGCCACCACCTGCCCCGATGACGTCATGAGCAGGACCAGCCGCGCCGAGGACTCGGCGAGAAAGGTCTCGAGCGGCGAAGCCACCCACGGCTCGAGCGTCCGCATCACCCGATCTCCCGCGCCGCGGCGATGAGCTCGAGCCGCGCGAGCCCGATGTTCGCATCCGCGCGCGCGACAGCCACCACGAGGAGATCGTTCTGCGCCGGCACGGCCAGCAGCGAGCCCGTCTCGGCGCGCAGGTGGATCACCGCGGGCGCCGAGAGCCCGGCGCTTTCCGTCGTGCGGCGAAGGCGCCCGGCCAGGCTCGCGGCGAGGGCCGCGACGGCGCGGCCGTCCACGTCCTCCATCAGCTGCTCGGCCACGATGAGCCCGTCGCTCGCCGAGACGAGCATGGAGCCCTGAACGCCGCGCACGGCGCTCACGCGCTCGAGTGCCCCGCGGTAGGTGGCACTCATGCGATCCGCTCCAGCCACCGGCGCGCCGCGTCTCCGGCCCGGTCGGCAAGGATCGCGAGGCGGCCGGCCGGAACGCTCGCGTCGCGCACCGTGAGAAGCACCGTCGCCGGTGTCGGCGCGGTGAGATGGAGAGTGCCGTCGCCCGATTCGACCGACAGGCTCTGCCAGGCACCGAGCGCCAGCAGGCGCGCGGCGCGCGTCGCCTCGCGAGACACGCCGGCGAGGTGTGCGGCGACCGCGTCGGACACGTCTTCGCCATCGCGGTTCCGGATCCGCCCGCCGAGCCTGAGGCCGTTGACATCGAGGAGCAGCAGTCCGTCCCGCGCGGCCTCGAAGCCGGCGAAGACCTCGGCATCACCGTCGCCGGAAGCGGGCCGGTCCGCGGCCGTGTCCGGATGGGGCGCCTCGGCCGGGAATGCCGCGGCGGGAGTTTCCGCGGCGGGCGCCGCGGCCTCACGCCGCGCCGGCTCGAGCGCCGACCGAACGCGCGCAATCGCAACATCGAGGCCTGCCTCCGGGGCGGTTGCCGCGGCATGCTCGAGGTGTCGAAGCGCGCGGGTGAGGTCGCCGGCGCGATAATAAAGGAAGCCGAGTCCCTTGTGCGCGCCGAGATGGGTGGAGTCGAGCTGCAGCGCCTCCATCCAGGCATCGAATGCCGACTCGCCGTCGCCGAGATCGCTGTGGATGCGGGCGCAGAGATCGCGCGCATCGGCAAGGCCCGGATGGCGCATCGTCCCGGCGGTCGCGACCTTGAGCGCCGCGTCGAGCTGTCCGCGACGGCGCAGTGCCTCTGCGAGCTCGAGGAAGACGAGATTGCCGGGATCCGCGGCAAGCGCCGCCGACATCGACCGGATATCGTCAGTCATGGACCGCTCGCGTGGCTCGCGCGAGCAGCTCGGCCGCCGCGCGCATCCGTCCTACCCATCCTCCCAACGCATCCTCCTCCGCGGAGCGCGGATCGAGCCGGCTCCAGGCGTCCCACGTTTCGATCGCTTCCGGGAAGCGGCCCTGCGCCGACAGGGCAGTTCCGAGCAGGCGACGGGCGGCGCCATGCAGTGGATCGAGGCGGAGCACCGCGTCGAGCGCGTCGGCCGCCTCCGCCGGGCGCGCCGCGGCGAGCAGGGTCCGTCCGAGCATGAGCTGCGCCGGAACGTTCGAGCTGCCGCCGAGTGTGACCGCTTCCTCCGCCGCGGCCACAGCAGCGTCAGCCTCACCCGCGATCAGGTACGCTTCGGCGCGCGCGATCAGGTCCACCAGCTCGCCGCCGGTCTCGACCGGCACATCACGGGGATCTTCCAGCGCGATGATGCCCGCCGTCGCGAGTCCGAAGAGCGAGCGGGCCACGTCGAATTCCGAGCGCGCGGTGATCTCCGCAAGCGTGCGGACGTCCCGCGCGCCGTCCACGGCGGCGAGCAGCTGCCATTCCGCAGGAAGCAGGTCCATCGGGCCTGAATCGCCATCGGGCACCACCAGGCGCGGGACCACGCCCAGGTGGGGCACTTTCGATTCGATCCGACTCCACTCGTCGATGCGGCGTGCCGCTTCCATGAGAAGCGCGCCGGTCGGGATGCGGAGCGTGGCCTGGGTGGGTACGTCGTCGAGAGGTGCTTCACTGAACGAGAAGTAGCCTTCGGACCATCCCATCAGCTCAAAGATGACCTCTTCCACCTGCGCGCGCACCTGCCGCTCCAGCTCGCGTCGCGTGATCGCGCCGAGGTCCACCAGGATGTCGCCGAGCCGGCGCCGGTCGCCGATCGACTGCATGTCGCGCGCGCGGGCCAGATCCGATTCCGAGAGCTTTCCCGACCGCAGGAGCAGTCCGCCGAGCGGATGGGGATTGCTCCGGATCTCGGCGCCGATCACGGCACCCTGGTCGAAATACACCGTCCCGCCGTTCTGCCGGAGCTCGGAGTCGACGCGGAGTATACCGGTCTTCCGGGCCAGGTCGAGGAGCTGGAAGACGTCGTGGATGCTGAGCTCGCGGAGCGGCCCCTCGATCGGCATGGCTCAGCGCTCCGGGCCGGCGAGGATGTGCGCCAGGTCGCGCGCCGAGCGGGCGCGCGAGCGGGCCTGCATCGCGAGCGGTCCGCCGGGCTGGAGCTGCACCACCCGGTCCCAGCACGCGACGGCGTGGTGGAAGTGCCGCTCGCGCGCGAGCGCCGCGCCCCGATGGAACAGCGCGTCGGCGTCATCAGGCTGGAAGCGGAGCACGCGGTCGAGTGCCTGGAGGGCATCGGCGGTGCGGCCGCTCTCGAGGAGTGAGCGACCGAGGAGGGTGAGCGCCTCGAAATCGTAGGGATCCGATGCGAGCATTCCTACGAGCACGGCGATCGCTGCCGAAGGCGAGTCGGTGCGCCGCAGGAGGTCCGCGAAGGCGAGCGAGGCCTCGCGGAAGGTCGGGAGCAGATCGATGGCGCGCTCGTATGCTGCGCGCGCACCGCTCCAGTTCTCCCGCGCCTCTTCGAGGCGTCCGAGCTCATACCACACCTGCACGAGCCCCGCATCGATCCGAAGCGCGAGCTGGCACGCCTCGAGCGCGGCCCCCACATCTCCCAGGCGGGCGGCGATGACCGCCTGGAGCTGGTACAGGTCCGGTCGCGCAGGCGCAACGGCGAGGGCCTCGCGCACGGCGGTGAGGGCCGCCGCAGCATCTCCCGCTTCGAGGCGCGCTCGCGCACGCGCCATCAGGATCTCGGCGTCTCCCGGGCGCTGCCGGCTGAGCTCGTCGGCCAGCGGAAGACTTTCCTCCGCGCGGCCGAGCGACACCAGCGCGCGAACCTCGCCGAGGAGCGCCTCCGGCAGGTCGGGACGGATGGCGCGAGCCTCGCGGTATCGCTCGAGGGCCTCCCCATGCAGGCCGCGCCGCGCGAAGAGGTCGCCGTTGAGCACGGCCAGGCCGGCAGGGTCGGCGCCGCGGGCCCGCGCGCGGCCGAGCTCGGCCGTCGCATGCTCCAGCAAACCCTTGGCGACGTAGTCCCGCGCGAGGGCCAGCTGATCCTCGGCGGGAGCCGCGTCGGGAACGGGCACGGCCTTCTGCGGCGTCAGCTCATCGAAGAGCTGGTCGAGAACGCCGGTGTCGAAGGCGAACTCTCCGGCCAGCGCCTCCCCGCCGACCTCCGCCGTGATCGGCGGCGCGATCGTGATCCTCGGGTCTTCGTACTGCAGGTCGAGCGCGAGCGCATACTTCTGCGGTACGTAGAACGGCTCGAGCTCGAGCGCGCGCTTCGTCTCACGCAGCGCCCCGTCAAAATCTCCGAGCTGGCTCAGCGTGAAGCTCAGGTTGTAATGGGCGGCCGCGAGGGCGCCGTCCGACTCGACCGCACGCTGGAATGCCGTGCGGGCTTCCGCGTAGCGCCGGAGCTCCATGAGCACGAGCCCCACCCCGTTCCACGCGACGGCATTCGCCTGGTCCGCGGCGAGGACCGCGCGATACCCTTCGAGCGCCGGCTGCAACTCGCGGCGCTGCACGTGGAGGAGCGCGAGGTTGAGGCGCACGGTGGCCGGCGCATTGCCGCCGCGGGACGCGCGCCGGAAGGCGTCGAGCGCCCCCGGTGAGAGCGGATCGTGCGCGCGAAGCACCCCGAGATTGTTCCATGCGAGGACGTACGCGGGGTCGAGGTCCACGGCCCGGCTGTACGAGTCTTCCGCGGCTGCGCGGTTGCCACCTTGGTGGAGACAGACACCGCGCTCATTCCACAGCTTCGGCGAATCGGGGAACTCGGCGACGAGCCCCTCGTACAGGTCCAGGGCAGATCCGAGCTCGCGGCGCAGCAGCTCGATCTCGGCCATGGCCTGCAGCACGAGCCGTCTATCCTCTCCGGCCTCGAGCGCAAGTCGGTACTCGCGGAGCGCCTCGACGAGATAGCCCTTCTGACGAAACGCGAGGCCGAGGTTGAAATGCGCGAGCGCCGAATCCCCGACCGGCTCGGGGCGCGGCGGCTCGGCGGCACCATCGTCGGTCGTGGGGCGCACGAGCGTGAGGTTGGTCTGCGCGCGGGAGAAGGCGGGATTGAGCGCGATGGCCCGCTTGGCCGCGGCACGCGCCTCGTCGTGCCGGCCCATGTCGCCGTAGACGAAAGCGAGCAGATAGTGCGCGTCGGCGTATTCCGGGTTCCGCGCGGTGGCGGCGAGGAGCGCCGCGAGCGCCGGCTCGTTGAGCCCGCGGTTGTACAGCGTCTCGCCGTGGTAGAAGAGGGCGACGGCGCTTTCCGGATCGGCCTGGCAGGCGCGGGCGAACCACTCGGACGCGTCCTCGACGCGTCCCTCTGCGCGGCGGGCGAGGCCGAGCTGGATCATGCCGGCCACGTCGCCCGGGTTGCGGGCCAGGAGCGCTTCGAATTCCGCGACGGCTTCGGCGTGCTGCTTCAGGTAGGCGTAGGTGCGGCCCAGTTCCCAGCGCGCCTCGCGATCGTCCGGGGCCTTGCGGAGGCGCTCGTGCAGCTCGGCGACGCGGCGATCGTAATGGCCGCTGTCGCGGTAGGCGATCTCGAGGTTCGTCTGCGCCACCTGCATGCGCGGGTCGAGCTCGAGCGCGCGCGCAAAGGCGGCAACCGCCTCCGGCACGAGGCCTTTCTGGTAGTAGAGGACGCCGAGATTGTTGTGGGCGCCGGCGTCCGCAGGATCGATGCGGCGCGCGAACGATCGCAGCGCCGCAAGATCGCGTTCGGAGAGGACGGGCGCAGCCATGCCCTACTGCAGGCGAATCGCGTCGAAGATTGCCCGGAGCGACGCCATGTCCGGCAGCAGGAGGAAGTGCCCCTCGAGCCGGTCCCGCTCGCCGCCGACCTGGAACGAGGTCTCGACGCAGAAGACGTAATCCCGCTCGTGCCCGAAGTTCAGGTAGGTCGTCGTCAGGATCGCCGCGCTGAGATCGATCTCGAGACTCGGCACCGACGGGACGAGCATCATGCCCATGAAATCGCTGAGCGCGTTCATGTAGGCGCTCACCAGGATGTTCCCGACCTCCTTGAGGCCCGATTGCTCCATCGCCTCGAATTCCTGCGTCGTTCCCTCGGCGCGGCGGAAGAGGATGTCGCAGAGGCGCCGGGCGGAGGGGGCCGGAAAGAGCACGAGAGTGCGGCCGGTCAGGTCGCCCATCATCTGCATCAGGACGGCAGCCACCACCCCGTCGGGCGGACCGAGGAGCGTCGCCACCTCTTCGAGCGGGCGGACGTTCACCTCGGGGACGCTGATCATGATCGTGCGGTTGGTCATCTGGGACAGCGCCGTCGCCGCGTGGCCCGCGCCGATGTTCGCGACTTCCTTGAGCGCGTCGAGCTGCAGCTCCTTCAGTGCCCGGACGTCTTCCATGTGGTCCCCTAGACGAGTGCGGCGGCGTCGAGAATGAGCGCCGGCGCCCCATCGGCGAGAATGGTGGCCCCTCCCACGAACGACGGCATGCCGCGGGGGCCTTCGAACGGCTCGATCACGATGTCCTGCTGCCCGAGCAGCCGGTCCACGACGAGTGCCGCGCGCCGTTCGCCGACTTCGAGGATGATGGACGGACGCCGCGCCGGCGCATCGCCGGCAAGCGACACGAGCTGGCGAAGGTGCACCGTGGGGATCGCCTCGTTGCGCACCACGAGCGATTCCCGGTCGCGCACCGCGGTCACCGACCGGCGATCGAACTCCACGGTCTCCGCCACGTAGGCGAGCGGCACCGCGTAGCGCTCCTCGCCGACGCCGGTCAGCAGCGCGCGCACGATGGCGAGCGTGAGGGGCACGCGGACGGTGAACGTGGTGCCCCTCCCCGCCTCGGAGGTGACCGCCAGCGTCCCTCCCAACGCGCGTACCCGCGTCGCCGCCACATCCACGCCGACGCCGCGTCCCGATACGCCACTCACCCGCTCGGCCGTGCTGAATCCCGGCCGCGCGAGCACGCGAAGAAGCAGGTCGTCCGTGACCCGCTCGACGTCCGGCTCGATCAGCCCCTCGCGGATTCCGCGCGCGAGGATGCGCGAACGGTCGACTCCGCGCCCGTCGTCGCTCACGCGGATGGCGACGCTGTTCCGTTCGCGCGAGGCCGACACCGTGATCCGCCCCTCCGCCGGCTTGCCCGCGGCCGTCCGCTCGGCCGCTGGCTCGAGCCCATGGTCCACCGCGTTCCGGATCAGGTGCAGGAGCGGATCGCCGATCTCGTCGAGCACCGCGCGGTCGAGCTCGATCTCTCCCCCCTCGGACTCGAAGCGGGCCTGCTTCCCGAGCTCGCGCGCCAGGTCGCGCACGAGGCGCGGGTACCGCTCGAAGACTTCGCCGACGGGGCTCATCCGCGCCTGCATGATCTCGGCCTGCATGTCGGTCACGAGCCGGCCGATCCGCTCGGCCACGGGCGTGACGGCGTCGTCTGCCGACGCGGCGGCGAGATCGGCGAGGCGATTCCGCGCGACCACGAGCTCGCCGACCTGCTTCATCAGGGCATCGAGGCGCCGAAGGTCCACCCGGATCTGGCGGCCGCGCGCCGCGACGCTCTCCGCCACGCCGGCCGCGGGCGCGTCGCCGAACTCGACTTCCTGGATCTCGCCGGCCGAGCGGATTGCGCGCGCCACCGTCTCGTCGGGCGCGTCCGTCGTGATCCGGAACGCGAACGTGCCGGGAAAATCATCGCGCTCGAATACGGCGAGCGTCGGCCGCACGTCGGACACGGGGCCGATCGTCTCCGCGCGGCGCAGCGCGATCATCGCGCGGCCGCCCCGCATCGTGGCGTCGGGACGGATCGTCACCCGCACGAGGCGGGCACGCGCCGCAATCACCGCCGCCACGAACTCGGCCGTATGCCCGGGCGTCGGCGTCGACGCCGCACGGTCGAGCGACTCGAGGAGCACGAGGTCGCCTGGCGCCGCCGAATGATCCCCCACCGCCGCGCGCTCGACGGCAGCCGTGATCGCATCGACGGCGCCGAAGAGGAGCTGCAGCGTGTCGGGGCCCGGCGCAACCTGGCCGGCGCGGATGGCGTCGAGCAGGTTCTCCGCGCGGTGCGCCACGTCGGTCACGGCCGAATAGCCCATCGTCGCCGCCATCCCCTTGATCGTGTGGATGGCGCGAAAGAGCCCGGCCACTGGCTCGGTCGCCGCGGGGTCGCGCTCCCATTCGAGCAGGAACTGGTTGCAGGAGCTGAGGTGCTCGCGACTCTCGGCGAGGAACAGCGCTGCGTACTTCGAGACGTCCATCGGCTCAGCCGAGGACGCGCTGGACCGCCTCGAGGACGCGGGAAGGCTGGAACGGCTTGACCACGAAATCCTTCGCCCCCGCCTGGATCGCCTCGACGACGAGCGCCTGCTGCCCCATGGCGCTGCACATCAGGATCTTGGCGTCGGGGTTGTCCTTGCAGATCTCGCGCACCGCGTCGATGCCGCCCATGTCCGGCATGACGATGTCCATGGTGACGAGGTCCGGCTTGAGCTGGCGGTACTTCTCCACCGCCTGCGCGCCCGACTCGGCTTCGCCGACGATCTCGAAACCGGCCTGGGTCAGGATGTCGCTGATCATGGTGCGCATGAAGATGGCGTCATCGCAGACCAGCACGGAGTGACTCACTCACCACCTCCAGCGGTACGGGTTCAGGTTCGCCGCAGATCAGGCACCGAGCAGCGGCGCCACCAGCGTGTCGATATCGAGCATGATGAAGTGATCGTCGCCGCGGCGGGCCACCGCCCGGACCACCTGCGGATCGATGCCGGGGAGCCGGGCCCGCTCGGCGACGGACCCGGCGGGCAGCTCGACGAAGTCACGCACCTCGCCGACGAGAAGTCCGAACGTCCGGCCGCCGGATGTCAGGACGATGATCGATCCTTCGTCGGTGGCCGGCCGTTCCCGGCCGAGAAGTCGATGGGCATCGAGCACCGTGAGGAGCGCGCCCCGGACGTTGACCAGCCCGTCCACCGCCTCGCCCACACCCGGAATCCGCGTTGCCGAGAGCGCCGGGAGGATCTCTCGCACAATCCCTGCCGGGGCGGCGCAGATCAGGTCGCCGACGCGGAAGACGACGGCGTGCAACGTCTGGGAATCAGGCATCTCTATTGAAGAAAAGAAGATACCGAAGGGGTTCAGCCTGGGCAACAAGATCTGAGTCACTTGCTGCCGCCAGGGCACCGCGGAGGTCGGCCGGCCACTCCGATTGGAACCTAAGGCGTTCTCCCGTCGTCGGATGGCGAAATGCCAGAGCGGCAGCATGGAGCGCCTGGCGAGGCGTGGCGCGCTCGATCGCCGCGGCCTCGGACCGGGCGGCGCCGCCGATTCGCCTGCTCCCCCCGCCGGCGTAGACCGGATCGCCGACGATCGGGTGCCCGATGTGCTCGAGGTGGACCCGGATCTGGTGCGTGCGGCCGGAGTGGAGCTCGAGCCGGAGCAGATCGCAGACGCCGAACCGGGCCACGACATGGGCATCGGTGCGCGATGGCCGCCCCTCGGCGAGCACGGCGACACGCTTCCGGTCTCGCGGGTGGCGCGCGAGCGACGCCTCGATGACGGTCGGACTCTCGTCGAGATGCCCCCAGGCGAGCGCCGCATAGCTCCGGCTCACGCGCCGCGCCGCAATCGCGTGCGAGAGCCGGCGGTGGGCGAGGTCGGTCTTCGCGACGACCATGAGGCCGGACGTGTCCCGATCGAGCCGGTGCACGATGCCGGGCCGCCCCTCGGCGCCGCCGGCGAGCGTGGTGCCGCGCGCGACGAGCGCGTTGACGAGCGTGTCGTCCCAGTGCCCCGGGGCAGGATGCACCACGAGGCCGGCCGGCTTGTCGATGATCGCGAGGTGCTCGTCTTCGTAGACGATGACGAGGTCGAGCGGGTTGGGGCGAAGTGTGCGGGGCGGCTCCGCGTCGGGGAAGCGCACCTCAACGACATCGCTGCGGCCGAGGAGCCGGGAGGCGCGGGCGACGGCGTCGTTGACCGAGACCGCCTTTGCCGCGACGAGCCGGGCCGCCTGCGTGCGCGAGAGCTGCAGCTGGTCCGCGAGGAAGCGGTCGAGGCGTTCGGTGGTGTCGGCCGCGACGGAAAAGCGGATTTCCGGCACGCGCGGCGCCGCCGGTCAGCCGGCGGCGGAGTTCGGTGCGGGCTTGCGAACGTCCTCGCGCCAGAGCGAGAGCGCGAGCGCAATCGCGCCGCAGCTCACGCCGATGTCGGCCACGTTGAACGTCGGCCAGCGCAGCGCTCCGATCCCGACGTCGAGGAAATCCACCACCCCCTGGTCGCTCCGGATCCGGTCGACGAGGTTCCCCACCGCGCCGCCCGCCACGAGGCCGAGCGCGAGCTGGCGGAACCGGTCGCCGGCGGGGCTGCTGACCGACATCCGGTACAGAATGACGACGGCCAGCACGGCGATGACCAGGAAGATCCACCGCGAATACGGCCCGAGGTGCAGGCCGAAGGCCGCCCCGCGATTGTACACGAGGTGCAGGCGCACCCATTCCCCCACCACCGAGATCGTCTCGCCGGCGCCGAGCCGCAGCTCCGCGATGTACTTCGTGATCGCGTCGAGGACGACGATCAGCACCGCGGCGAGCGCGAAGACGAACCGATCACCGCCGCTTGGCATCCTCCTCCTTCTCCTTGCACGAAATGCAGAGGCGCGCGTGCGGCAGTGCGTCGAGCCGCTCGAAGTTGATCTCCTCGCCGCACTGGTGGCAATGCCCGAACTTTTCCGGCGTGGCGTAGAGGCGGCGCAGCGCCTCGTTCACGTGCCAGAGGTAGCGGCCTTCCTGCGACGCGAAGAGGAACTGCTTCTCCCGCTCCATCGCATCGGTGCCCTGGTCCGCCATGTGGAAGGAATAGGAGGAGAGATCCCCGTCGGCGCCCTGGAGCGACGTGGTGAACGACTCGTCATAGTAGCCGAGCTCCTTCATGACCCGGGCCCGCTCCTCGAGCAGACGCTTCTCCAGGTGCGACAGCTGCTTCTTGTTCATGCTCGTTCCCTGCGTTTGAGGATCGTGCCTCAGGTTGCCTGAAATCGCCGGACCCCGACCACCAGAGTCAGTCCGTCGAGGGAAAATTCCTGTTCGAGATCCACTTCCCCGTTGCGCGCGCCGACCGCGACGCTGCGCGCGAGCGTTTCTTCCTGGATGAAGTCCAGGTGCGATCCCGCGGCCTCGCAGACGGCCGCGGCGCCACCGATCGCGAGCTCGATGCGCGTCGTGAACTCGTAGCCGGCGTCCTTGCGCACCCGCTGCACCCGGTTCACGATCTCGCGCGCGAGGCCTTCCGCGCGGAGTGCGTCGTCGAGAACCGGGTCGAGGGCCGCGACGTACGGTCCGTCGCTCGCGACGAGCCAGTCGCTCGTCACCTGCCGCTCGATCGTCAGGTCGTCGGTGCCGATGGCCGCGCGCTCGCCGTCGACGATCACCTCCACGGCTTCGCCCGCCTCCAGGCGCCTCAGGTCGGCTGGCGCGAGCTGCGCGACGGCCTCCGCGATCGCCGGCGTCCGCTTGCCGAAGCGCTTGCCGAGCGCCCGGAAGTTCGGCTTCCCGGCCAGGCGCACCAGATCCGCATCGGACGACACGACCTCGAGCGCCCGCACGTTCACCTCCGACGCGAGCAGCGGGAGCAGCGCATCGAGCTCCGCGCCGCGGACCGCCGCCGGCACCGCGACGGCCATCCGCGCGAGCGGCTGCCGCACCCGGAGGTTCCCTTCTTCGCGGGCGGCGCGCGCGAGCGAAGCGAGGCGTCGCACGGCCTCCATGGCGCCCTCGAGCGCCTCGTCCCGCGCGCCGGCTTCGGGAAAGCGCGCGAGATGGGCGGACGAACCGGTCAATGCGCGGTGCAGCCAGTCGCTCGCGAACGGCGCGGCAGGCGCCAGGAGGCGGCTCACGGTGACGAGCGCCTCGTGCAGCGCGTGCACGGCCGCCGGATCGGCTTCCGCATCCACCGCCCAGAAGCGGGCCCGGTTGGTGCGAACGTACCAGTTCGCCAGATCGTCAGTGACGAAATCGAGGATGGCGCGCGTTCCCGTCGTCACGTCGTATGCAGCCCACGCCGCCTCGACCGCGGCAACCGTGGCCTGCAGCCGGCTCCGGATCCAGCGATCGGCGAGCGTCGGCGTGCCCTTCTCCGCTGGCAGCGCCGCTCCCGCATAGCGGCGGAAGAACTCGTAGACGTTGCGAAGCGCATTGAAGAAGCCGCCCACCGTCTCCGGGATCATCCGGCGATCGAAGCGCTTCGGCAGCCAGACCTGGCTCGAAGCGATCAGGTAGAGGCGCACGGCGTCCGCCCCGAACTCTCCGATCACGTCCCACGGCTCGACGATGTTCCCGCGGCTCTTCGACATCTTGACGCCGTCGGCATCGAGCACCAGCTCGTTCACGATGACGTTGCGGTACGCCGGCGCGTCGAAGACCGACGTCGCGATCGCGAGGAGCGAATAGAACCACCCGCGCGTCTGGTCGACGCCCTCGCAGATGTAGTCGGCCGGGAAATGCGCCCGGAACTCCGCTTCGTGCTCGAACGGGTAATGCCACTGCGCATATGGCATCGACCCGGAATCGAACCAGGTGTCGATGACCTCGGGCGTACGCTGCATCGTGCCGCCACACCCCTCCGCCAGGCACCGCCACCGGTATTCGTCGATGTACGGCTTGTGCGGGTCGAACTCCGCGGGGAGGGCCGCACCGTGCCGCGCTGCCAGGGCCGCGTAGCTGCCGATCACCTCGACGTGCGCCGGGTCCCGGTCGCAGACCCAGACCGGAAGCGGCGTGCCCCAGTAGCGATCGCGCGAGAGCGCCCAGTCCACGTTGTTCTCGAGCCACTCGCCGAACCGGCCCGTGCCCATTTCGGGTGGATGCCAGCCGACGCCCGCGTTGATCTCGAGCATCCGCGCCTTGACCGCCGAGGTGCGGACGAACCAGGAGTCGCGGGCGTAGTAGATCAGCTTGCTCCGGCAGCGCCAGCAGTGCGGATAGCTGTGCACGTACTGCTCGGTCCGGAGGTGCCGGCCATCGGCCTTGAGGCGCCGGATGATGAGCTCGTTGGTCTCGTCCGCGGTGACGAGCTTCCCTTCGAGCTCGGCCCACGTCGTCCCGGTGAACGTCCCATCGCCCGCCACGGGGCGCACGAGTGCGAGCCCGTGCGCCTGCCCCACCGCGAAGTCGTCCGCGCCGAAGGCCGGCGCCATGTGCACGATGCCGCTGCCGTCGTCTGCCGTGACGAATTCGCCGGGGATGACGATGCTGTGTGCCCTGTCGTCCGGAAGCGGCACCACGTCCAGCGGGCGACGATACCGCAGCCCCGCGAGCGCCCGGCCCGGATAGGGCTCGGATCCGCGCAGCTCGCCACCGAGAATCTCCGCGATCTTCGCCTCGCGCGCGGCCGCCGCCACGAACCGGCGCCCGGGGTGCCGGCTGCTTTCGTACGTTCGGTACGCCAGCTCAGGGTGCACGGCGGCAGCGACGTTGCTCGGAAGCGTCCAGGGCGTCGTGGTCCAGACGACCAGCTCCCGGCCATCGTCGAGCGGGAACGTCACGTAGATCGACTTGTCGCGGACCTCCTCATAGCCCTGCGCGAGCTCGTGACTCGAGAGCACCGTGCCGCAGCGCGGGCAGTACGGAAGCACGCGGTGCCCCCGATACAGCAGCTCCTTCTCCCAGAGCCGGTGCAGCAGCCACCAGACGGATTCGATGTACTCGTTCGAGTACGTGATGTACGGGTGCTCGTAGTCGAGCCAGTACCCGATCCGGTCCGAGAGGCTTTCCCACTCGCCCTTGTAGCGGAACACGCTGGCGCGCGCGCGGTCGTTGAACCCGGCGACCCCGAATTCCTCGATGTCCTTCTTCCCGGTGAGCTTGAGCTCCTTTTCGATCTCGATCTCGACCGGAAGCCCGTGCGTATCCCAGCCGGCGATTCGCGTCACCGAGCGGCCCTGCAGCGCGCGGAAGCGGCAGATCAGGTCCTTGATCGTGCGCGAGAAGACGTGATGGATTCCCGGACGGCCATTGGCGGTCGGCGGCCCCTCGTAGAAGACGAAGGGCGTGCCGGCGCGGTTCTGCTCGAGCGTGCGGCGAAAGAGCTCTTCCGCCTTCCACGTCGTCAGCAGCTGCCGCTCGAGTGCGTCCGCCGGTCCGTCGGGCCACTGCGGGAAAGTCATCGCTCGACCTGCGCCTCCAGTCCGGCGAGCTCCGCCAGCTGCCGCTCCAGCATCGCTCGCAGGCCGGCGACATACGCGGCGAAGTGCACCTGCGCCTGGGCCGTGCGCTCGCGGACGAGGCGTTCCTCGCCTTCGGCCTGCTGCAGCAGCAGCGCCGCCTCGCCCCGCGCCTTCGCGAGGAGCGATTCCGCCTCCCGCTCGGCCGCGCTCCGACTTTCGGTCCTGAGCTGCTGCGCCGCGACGAGCGCCTCGTTCATCGCGCGCTCGCGCTCCTGGAAGCTCTGGAGCTGGTCCTGCATGCTCCGGATCCGCTCCTCGAGCTTGATCTGGTCGCGGCGGAGCGTGTCGAGCTCGTCCGCGGCACGCCGCAGGGCCTCATCGACTTCTCTCGGATCGTAGCCGCGAATCGCTCGCCCGAACTGCTGGCTCCGCAGGTCCTGCGGCGTCAGCCGGAACACACTGTCGTTCATTCACGCTCCCCGAACAGCACCGTGCCGAGACGAACCATCGTTGCCCCTTCGCGCACGGCCGCTTCGTAATCGTCCGACATCCCCATCGAGAGCTCGGGGAGCCGGTGACCCGACTGTCCCGCCCGCTCCCGCAGCTCGCGCAGCAGTCCAAAGGTCCGGCGCCGAGCCGCCTCATCCGCGTCGTATGCGGCCATCGTCATGAGGCCGCGGACTTCGAGTGACGGAAGACCCGCCATCACGTCGAGCAGTCCGCCAAGGCCCTCGGGCTCGACGCCGCCCTTCTGCGGTTCCGCCGAGCAGTTGACCTGGAGGAGCACGGCCTGCCGCTCCCCCGCGGGGACCCGCCGCGCGAGCTCCGTCGCGAGATCGGCCCGGTCCACCGAGTGGATCAGGTCGAACCGCCCGACGGCATGCCGCGCCTTGTTGCGCTGCAGGGTCCCGATCAGGTGCCAGTGTGCCCCGGACGGCCCGGATGCCTGCTTCTCGAGCGCTTCCTGCACCCGGTTCTCGCCGACATCGGTGAGGCCCGCGCGGATCGCCGCCTCGACCGCGTCGGCGCCGTGCGACTTCGTGACGGCGACGATGCGTACCGGATGCGAGAGCCCCGCGGCCTGCTGCGCCCCGGCCACGACCTCCCTCACCCGGGCGAGCCGCTCCTCCAGACGCTCGAAAGCCATAACCCTCAAAGTTAATAGACCTTGAGGGTTCGGAGTAGGCGGATCGGGATCAGCGAGGGGTCGAGTCTGCCGCGGCCGGGAGAGAGTCGGACGGGATGAGCTGCTCCAGGCGCAACTGATCGAGCACGCCGGAGAGCTGGGGGTCGGGATTGAGCCGGGCCGCACGCTCCAGCGCCTCGAGCATCCGCCGGCGATCGCCCAGCGCATCGTAGGCGAACGCCAGCACCGTGAAGGGATAGCCGAGGGTGCGGGCCATGCTCTCCGAGGTCGGATCGAGCGGTTCCGGCTCCCCCTGCAGGAGGCCGGCGTACCGGTAGGTGTCCCAGACGAGCCGTCCGGTCACCTCCACGTCGATGGGAAGGCTTCCAAGCGCTGCGCCGACGATCTGCGGCGCAGTCGTATCCGGTGGCTCGCGCAGGATGGCGTATCCCAGGCCATGCTGGACCACACGGCTCGAGAGGCCGCCGAACGAGCGGCCCGCGGTGACCGACCAGACGATCGGCCGCCGACCGAGGTTCTGCTGCAGGACCCGGATCGCGACGATATCGCGCGGCTGCCCGATCTCTCCCGGCTGATACGCCTCCACGAAGCTCCCGAAATCCACCGACGCCCCACCCTGCCAGAGCTGCTGGATCGCCGAGCTGGTGAACGACGCCGCAACCTGCTCATCGGTCATCGTATGCACCGGCCAGGTGGGCTTCAGCGCAGGCGCTCCGCGCCAGATCTCGGGCAGCGCTGCGGGATCGAGGTCCCGGATCGGGTTGTCTCGAAGCTGCCGGATGTACCAGTCGGTGTTCGCGAGGGCGAGACAGACGATCGTGACGTCCTGCCGGATGCCTTCGACTTCCTGCGCCCACCACAGCGGGAAGGTGTCGTTGTCGCCGTACGTGAAGAGGATGCCGTAGGGCGGCACGGTGTTCAGGAGGTCGTACGCGAAGTCGGCCGCGAGCCGCGCATCGGGTCCGTGTCGCCGCGAGGCCGGCTGCCAGTTGAGCACAAGCGGCACGAGTGCGCCGGCGAGCACAGCGCCCGCGAGCGGTCGCGGCAGCGACGGGGACCGCGTGGCGAGATTCCGGATGATGTTCCCGAGGCCGATTCCCGCCCACACGCCCCACACGACGAAGCTCACGACGAAGAAGTAGTCGCGCTCGCGGACCTCGTGGTCTTCAAAATCGGGAAACAGCTCGTAGCCCTGGCTGAACCCCGGCTTGAAGTTCATGTAGGCGACGAGCCCGAGACCGGTCACCAGGAAAAGCGTGAAGAGAAGCCACCAGGACGAGCGATCGGAGCGGCGCTGCGCCGCCGAGCCATAGAAGCCGAGACTGAAGTAGAGGAGGGTGAGGACCACGCCGGCCGACATCGACGATACGAGGCGGCCCCACTGCCAGTGGAAATAGAGGATGTAATTCTGGAGCTGGAGGCTCATGAGCGAGAGCGAGCGGCCCGGGTTCCCCGGCCCGCTCAGCTCCGTCGGGTCGTCGAATGGAGTTCTCGGCGGGTACTGCGCGCGGCGGATGACCGCGAGCAGTGAATCGAGCGTCGAAGGATCGGCCTCGTTGAGGATCGGGTCCTGTGCGGCGCGGATGAAGAGATAGAGGTAGGGCGTGACGCCGATCGCCGCGATGAACAGGGTCGCGGCCGCGAAGCCAAGCGCGCCGGACATCCCCGCGAACGCCGCCGCCGCAAGGAAGCAGACGAGCCCGATTGCGGTGAGCGTCGTGCTTCCGAGCCCCGTGCCGATGAGCAGCGCCCAGACGCCGGCCACCACCGCAAGCTGCGCCCGCTCGACCCGGCGCTCCGCCGGGTCCGCCGCCGGCTCGCCGCGCAGCGTCGCCCAGAGGAACATCACCACCGCGGGGCCCACGAGGAGCGCGAGAAGGTGGTTGCCCATCGAGATGCCGCCGAGGTAGACGATCAGCAGCAGGATGCGCGACGCGGCGGGCGTCCCGCGGCGCGAGCGCCAGACGTGGCAGAGCCAGCAGATGGCGGCGATGGTGAACGTCGCGATGCCGTAGACTTCCGTCTCGTTCGAGTTCTGCCAGTTGGTGAACGTGAACGCGCCGATGAATGCCGCCGCGGCCGCGCCGCCGGTGCGGATGAGCCGCGCCGCCCCCTCGTCCATTCCGGCTGCGAGCGCGCGCAGCGATTCATGCGCCACGAGGAAAAAGAAGCCCGCCGCACCGGCGCTGAGGACCGCGCTCAGCAGGTTCGTGCGCCACGCGAACTCGCCGAGGGGAATGAACGTGCCCCAGACGTGCGCGATGATCACGAAGAGCGGCGTGCCCGGCGGATGCGGGATGCCGAGGACCTTTGCCGCCGCGATGAACTCGCCGGCATCCCAGAAGGTCACCGTCGGGGCGAGCGTGAGGGTATAGACTGCCAGCACCGCCAGCGAGACGACGATGGCGAGGCGATAGGGCGGACGCGGAAGCGTGGTATCGGTCATGAGGCCGAAGCTGAATGTCCGAGTGCGTGGGCCACGGCGAGCGCATCGCGCGCCGCGGCGACGTCATGGACCCGGAAGATCCGGGCCCCGCGCTCCCAGGCGAGCGCGCAGGCTGCAGCCGTTGCCGCATCCCGCTCCGCAACGTCCCTCCCGGTGGCCGCGCCGAGGAATCGTTTCCGCGACGGCCCGACGAGCACCGGCTGCCCGAGCGAGAGGAGCGCCTCGAGCTGGTCCGTCACGAGGAGGTTCTGCGCCGCCGTCTTCGAGAAGCCGAGGCCCGGATCCACCGCGACGCATTCGGCCGCGAGCCCCGCCTCTCCGGCGCGGTCGAGCGCCTGCCGAAGCTCGGCGAGGACTCCTCCCACCACGTCGCCGCCGTAATCCGCATGCTCGACCGACGCGAGCTCGAGCGGCACTCCGCGAGAGTGCATCACGACGAGGCCCGCACCCGCCGCGGCCGCGATCCGGCCGAGGTGCGGATCATGGCGGAGGCCGGTCACGTCGTTCACGATCGCCGCCCCGGCATCGAGTGCGCCACGCGCCACCACGGACTTCATCGTGTCGATCGAGATGAACGCGGCGGGAAAGGCCTGTGCGACGGCCTGCACCACCGGCACTACGCGCGCGAGCTCCTCCTCGGCCGGCACCACGGCCGTCCGCCCGGGCCGGGTCGATTCACCGCCCACATCGAGGATCGTCGCGCCATCCTCCAGCAGCCGCTCGGCGTGCCGAAGAGCGCGATCGACGCCGGCGTGACGTCCGCCATCGCTGAAGCTGTCCGGCGTCACATTGAGGATCCCCATCAGGACCGGCGCATCCAGCGCGATCGGGCCGCGCGCCGTGCGCCAGGCGCGCGGCAGCTCCGCCGGCATGGCGAGCCCCAGCCGGTAGGCGAGATCGCGCAGCGGCTCCGGCACGGTCCACGGCCGCGCCAGCGCGCCGAGGCGCGAGCGCGCACCCGAGATCACGGCCCAGTCCCTCCCCGTCATGACGTCGAGCCCGAGTTGGCCGCCGAAATGCACGAGGGCCTCGAGCGACGTATCGTCGAGGCCCACGATGCGGAACGCTGCCGTTGTCATGCCGGCAGCCGCCGTTTCCGCGGCTCCGGGCTCCATGCCGCCGCGGCCGAGCACGGCGGCAATCCCGCGCGGCGAGCGCGCGGCCAGCGGGGTGACGACGAGCGGCGCGACACCCACGCCGCGGTTCAGGCGCCCGCTGGCTCGGCGGGAGGTACCCCGAGAATCGGCGCGCGGCCAGGTGCGGGAACTTCGGGTCGCGGACGCCGCGCGTTCTCGGTGAGCTCGGGGGCATCGGGCGGCCGTGGGGGAAGCGTGCGCCCCTTGAAAAGCAGCTGCACCTCTTCGTGGTCGATCGTCTCCCGCTCGAGCAGCGCCTGTGCCACGCGGTCGAGCAGGTCGCGGTGATCGGTGAGGATCCCGCGCGCGCGCTCGTACGCGGCGTCGAGGAGGCTCTTCACCTCTTCATCCACCACCTGCGCCGTGTGCTCGGACACTTCGCTCCGGCGCGCGAACTCGCGGCCGAGGAAGATCTCCTGCTCGCGCTCGCCCACCGCCATCATGCCGATGCGGTCGCTCATCCCGAACGTCGTGACCATCTGGCGCGCGATATTGGTGGCGATCTGAATGTCGCTTCCCGCCCCCGTCGTCACCTTCCCCGGGCCGAACACGAGCTCCTCGGCAACCCGCCCGCCGAAGCTGATCGCGAGCCGCCCGATCAGGAATTCGCGGGTGTGGCCGTACCGGTCCTTTTCCGGCAGCGAATACATGAGGCCGAGGGCGCGGCCGCGGGGAACGATCGTGACCTTGTGGACCGGATCCGCTCCCTCGGTGAAGAGCGAGACGACCGTGTGGCCGCCCTCGTGATACGCCGTGAGCCGCCGCTCGTCTTCGGTGAGCACGAGGCTCCGGCGCTCGAGGCCGAGCGTCACCTTGTCCTTCGCGTCCTCGAAGTCCTGCATGTCCACGAGGCTCTTGTTGCGGCGCGCCGCGAGGACCGCGGCCTCGTTGACGAGGTTCGCAAGGTCGGCACCGGCCATGCCGGGCGTGGACTTGGCGATGGTCTCGAGCTTCACGTCTCCCGCAAGCGGGATCTTTCGCGTGTGCACGCGCAGGATGCCCTCGCGGCCCTTCACGTCGGGCGCGTCGACCACGATCTGGCGATCGAACCGGCCGGGTCGAAGGAGTGCCGGATCGAGCACGTCGGGGCGGTTGGTGGCTGCGAGGAGAATGACGCCGTCGTTCGATTCGAATCCGTCCATCTCGACGAGGAGCTGGTTGAGCGTCTGCTCCCGCTCGTCGTGCCCGCCGCCGAGGCCGGCACCGCGGTGACGTCCCACCGCGTCGATCTCGTCGATGAAGATGATGCACGGCGCGTGCGCCTTCCCCTGCTCGAAGAGATCGCGCACCCGGCTCGCGCCCACGCCGACGAACATCTCGACGAAGTCCGAGCCGGACATCGAGAAGAATGGCCGCCCGGCTTCTCCGGCCACCGCCTTGGCGAGGAGCGTCTTGCCGGTGCCGGGAGGACCGACGAGGAGCGCGCCCTTCGGCAGGCGGCCGCCGAGCCGGGTGAACTTCTGCGGATCCTTGAGGAACTCGATGATCTCCTGCAGCTCCACCTTCGCCTCATCGGCACCCGCCACGTCGGCAAAGGTGATCTTCGGCGTATCCCCCGACAGCAGCTTGGCCTTCGATTTTCCGAAGGCGAAGGCGCGGCTGCCGCCCTGCTGCAGCTGGCGCAGGAAGAAGAACCAGAGGCCGATGATCACGATCCACGGGAGCGCCGCGATGATGATCGCGGTGAGGCCGCCGCGCTGCTCGCGCGCCTTGATCGTGACGCCGGAGTTCTCGAGGCGCTCGACGAACTCCTCGCTGTCGGCGACCGGGAGGAGCACCTTGAACGACTTGACCGGCCGCCCGGCGAGGGGCACCGGTGACTTGAAATCGCCCTCGATGTACTTGCCGTCGAAGATCTCGACCGCGTGCACGTTCGCGGCGTCGAGCTGCTCGCTGAACTGCGTGTAGGAAATATCCTGGGCGTTCGTGCGCTGGCCGTTCATCAGCTGGAACAGCGCGAGCGCGAGCAGGGCCACGAGGACCCAGAGCGCCAGGTTCTTGCTCACGTTGCCCCAGCTGGCCTTCGGCGGCCGGGGAGGAGTGCGATCAGCCATCTATTCCAGATCCCCGATGAACGGGAGGTGACGAAAGTTCTCCGCATGGTCGAGCCCGTACCCGACGAGAAACGCCGGCGGTGCATCGAATCCCACGAAGCGAAGCTCGGCCGGCGGGTTCGGCGCCAGGTGCTTGTGCAGCAGCGCGCAGATCGCGAGGCTCCGCGGGCTCCGCTGGCCGAGCAGGGCACAGACGCGTTTCAGCGTGTGGCCCGTATCAATAATATCCTCGACGAGCAGGATGTGTTTCCCTTCCAGCTCGGTTTCCGGGTCGTACAGGAGCCGGACCTCTCCGCTCGAGACGGTGCCCGACCCGTAGGAGCTCGCCACGAGGAAGTCCACGTGGATCGGCCGCTCGATCTCGCGCACCAGGTCGCTCAGGAAGATGAAGCTGCCCTTGAGCAGCCCGAGTACCAGCAACTCGCCGTCCGGGTACGCCGCGGTGATCTCGGCGCCGAGCTCCCGGACCCGCCGGGCAATCGTCTCCTCATCAAAGACGATCGACTTCATCCGGCGCCCACCGGTCCGGCGCATCACTTCACTCGTACGAGACATCGACACGCAGCGCCTCCGAGCCCGCAGGGGGAACCCGCTCCTCGGCCCGGCACACCCCGGGCACCCAGACCACCGATCCGCCGGCAGTGAGGACCGGCCAGGCGCCGCGCGAAAGCTTCGAGACGCGCGCGTCCTGAAAGCAGCGGACGACCCGGCGGCGTCCGGGACCGCCCAGCGGGACGATGCGGTCGCCCGGTCGGGAGGCCCGCACGGTGATCGGCTCGCCCGGGAACCAGGCGGTCATGCCGGTTCTCCCCTGCCGTTCCGGCGCCGGCTCGCGGCCGATGCGAAAGCACCAGCGTCCCCAGCGAACCTCGCCGGCGGCGGAATCGAGCCGGACCTCCTCGGCCGGCGGAACCGGCAGCCGCCTGATGGCGAGCCGGCCAAAGGCGACTTCTCCCGCCCATCCCGCGCCAAGCGGCGCCATTGCGCCGCTCTTCCCGGTGGCCGCAAGTCTCACCAGCCGCGCTCCCCGCGCGGGTCCGATCACGCATCCCGCGCGCCGTCCGAGCGCGGCCACGAGCGCCTCGCCGAGCGCGGAATCATAGCGCGCAAGTGCATGCGCAGCAACGGAAACGCCATCCACATCGACGCGCGGATCGAGCTCCGGAAGCGCGCCCAGTGCGGCGTCCCACGCGTCGAGCTGCCGTCCCGCCTGCCGGGCCGTCCGCATGAGGCGCGGGACGAGATCCGGCAGCGTCGATTCGATTTTCGGCATGATCTCCTGCCGGAGCCACGAGCGGAGGTGCCGGGGATCAGCGTTCGCCGGGTCTTCCCATGCCTCGAGCCGATGCGCTTGCACGTACCGCGCCAGTTCTTCGCGCCGGAACGGCAGGAGTGGGCGGAGGAGCCCGGGGCGAGGTCGCATCGCGGCGAGGCCTGCCGGCCCCGAGCCGCGCAGCAGGCGCATCAGCACCGTCTCCGCCTGATCGTCCGCGTGATGGGCGGTCACGATCACTCGCGCACCGGTTCGGCGCGCCACGCGGCGCAGCGCGGCGTACCGGCGTTCCCTCGCGACCGTTTCCGTTGCGCCCGGACCGAGCGCCAACCGCTCGATTTCGAACGGAACCGAATACCTTTCAGCAGCGCGGCGCACCAAATCGGCGACCTCGCCGCTCTCCGCGCTGATGCCGTGATCGACGTGCGCGACGATGAGCTCGAGGCGATGATCGCCCGCGGTTCTCGTCAGCAGGTCGAGGAGCGCCGCGGAGTCGGGCCCGCCGGACACGGCCACGAGAGCCGGGCCCGGCGACGGCGCAAGCTCGGCGAGGTGCGCCCGGAATCGCGCGATCAGGGACATGCCTGAACTTAGCCGTCCTACAGGAGAGACGCCCGAGGATGAACGAACGACGCGGTACGATCGATTGGGGCGCACATCTGGCGCGAATGGTCGAAGGCCTCGAGCGACGCGTCGACTCCGCGATCGGCGGCATCGGGTGGCGCACGGGAGCGCCCGATCCGATCGCGGCCTTCGTCTTTCGCGGATTCGGCACTGCGGAACGGGCGCGGATCACGGGACGCGTCCTCGAAGTCAGCCACAGCACTCCTTCCGGCGCCGGGGACCCGCGGTGGCGAAACGTCTTTGCGGCATTGGGCCGGTTCGAGAGTGACGAGATCCCCGGCGCGCGGGTGGCGGTCCGCTATGGCGACGCCGTCCACGAAGTCGAGACCGATTCCGAGGGATACTTCACGGCATGGATCGATGGGTCCGCACCGGACGAGGCAGGAACGGGCTGGCGAAAGGTTCGCGCGGATCTCATCGACCCTGCAGGCCATGGCGGCGAGGGCCGGATCCTCGTTCCGTCACCATCGTCCCGGATCGGCATCATCAGCGACCTCGACGACACGGTGATCCGCACGGGGGTGCGACGCCTCGTCCGCATGCTCGCCGCGACCTTCCTCGAGAATGCCCGGACCCGCCTTCCCTTCCCCGGCGTCGCCGCGTTCTATCAGGCCCTGCACGCCGGCACGACCGGCTCGGCGCCCGCGCCGATCTTCTACGTGTCGAGCAGTCCCTGGAACATGCACGACTTCCTCATCGAGTTCCTCGAAATCCGCGGCATTCCGGTGGGGCCGCTGCTCCTGCGCGACTGGACGATGTCGCGCGAGACGTTCCTTCCCCGCGGACATCATTCGCACAAGACCGAAGCCATCGAGCTGCTCTTCACCACCTATCCCGAGCTCCCGTTCCTTCTCATTGGAGACAGCGGCCAGCACGATCCGGAGATCTACTGCGAAATGGCGCGCCGGCATCCAGGGCGGGTCCCGGCGATCTACATCCGCGACGTCACGGCAAACCCGATCCGCGCGGCACAGGTGCGCGACCTCGCGACGCAGGTGGCGGCACTCGGAAGCAGGATGATCCTGGTGGACGATACGCTCGGCGCAGCCCGGCATGCCGCCGAGCACGGCTGGATCGCGCCGGAACGGGTGGCGGCCGTCGAGGAGGAAATCCGGGTCGCGGCGGAGTAGCGAACAGCGCGCCCGGCGACTTATTGAATGGCCGCCCCCCGCTCGAAGTCGTAGAGTGTGAGCCGGCGGAGTCGATAGTAGGCGACCCAGTGCGACCTGAGGGCCTGCCCGTACTGCATCAACGCCTGGTCCTTCTCTCCCTGTGCCATGTACAGGTTGTCGATCGCGATGCGGCCGATGACGTAGCGGTTGTACGCCACCTCGAAGCGCTTGGCGGCCACCGTGTCCGCCTTGGCGGCGATCGCGAGCGCCCGACGCGACTGTTCGAGCTGCAGCGCCGCGAAGTGCGCGTCCTGGGCCGCCTGGTCGAGCGTGATCTGCGCGTTCCGCTCCACCTGCTCCCGGTCGGCCTCCGCCGCCTGCACGCTGGCGCGCCGCGCGCCCCACTGGACGAGCGGAATGTCGACGCTCACCGATACCTGTCGTGCCTCCAGGAGATTCCGATAGGCAAAATCGAACTCGGACGCGGTGGCGTTGAAGCCGACACTCGCCTGGACCGTCGCGCCGAAGCCGTTGTTGAGCCGCGCCTCGGTGACGCGACGGTCCGCCTGGATCTCGTTCAGCTCCGCGCCGGTGACGGTCGCGCGGTTCTTCCGCGCCTCGGACACCGCGATCGCCGTATCCACCGGGAAGGACGGCACCTCGGCAGGCACGACGATCGCCACCGGCTCGCCGGGCGCCAGGCCGAGCGCGAGCCGCAGCGCCGACTGCGCGCGATCGAGCTCGAGCCGGGCGCCGTCGAGCGCCGTGCGCGCGTTGAGCAGCGCCAGCTCGCTCTGCAGGAGGTCGTTCTCGCCGATCTTGCCGACCTCGAACCGTCCCTTGTTCAGCGTGTAGAGGGTGTCGTTCACCGCGACGTTCGTCGTGGCGTTGGCGAGCGACACCGAGGCCGCATGCACGTCGAAGAAGAGATTGGTCACCTGGATCGCGATGTCCTCCCGGGCCTCGCGATACTCCCGCTCCGCCAGCTCGATCCGATACGGCTGCTCCCGGCGGTCGAGGCGCGTCGTGTTCGGGCGGAAGATGTCCTGGCGGATGCCGACCGACACCGGTGTCGAGGACCAGGTGCGGACCGACTGTTCGCCGGTGACCGAAAGCGTCGCGAGCGACGAGGACACGAAGAAATCGCCGCCGGTCGGCAGCTGCTGCGTCACCGTGGCGGTCAGGCCTGCGTCGGTCTGGTTCTGCGGACGGAAGAGCGTGCTTCCATCGGGCTGGACCACCGGGATGATCGCGCGATTGTAGCGCGGCAGCGTTCCGCCGAGCGAGAGCTGCGGGAGCTGGCGCGCGGAGAAGGCGCGGTCCCGGAAGAAGACGGCGTCCCGCGCGGCCCTGGCGGCCACGGCCTGATTGCCCTGGGACTGCGCCAGCTCGATGGCGCGCTTCAGGGTGAGCGGTTCCTGGGCTCCGGCTGTGGCTGGCAGGAGGATGAGGACAAGTCCGGACAGCCACGGCCTGATGACGGATCGCATGGGCATCACTCGTAACGAAGACAGACGACGGGGTCCTGCCGTGCCGCACGATAGGCCGGCACGATCCCGAACCCGACGCCGACGGCAAACGACACTCCGAAGGCCACGGCGATGGACACGTAGGAAACGAGCGTCGTGATCCCGGCGAACCGCTCGATGCCGAAGCTGAGCAGGCCTCCCACCAGGATCCCGGCGACGCCGCCCGCCACACTGATGATCACCGCCTCGCTCAGGAACTGCAGGAGGATCTCGCGCTGCGTGGCGCCGACGGCGCGGCGCACCCCGATCTCCCGGATGCGCTCGAGCACCGATGCGAGCATGATGTTCATGATCCCGATCCCGCCGACGATCAGGGAGATCGAGGCGATCGCCCCGAGCACGATGTTGAAGATCGTCTTGGTGCGCTGCTGCTGGCGGAGGAGGAGCTCGGGGACGCTGATCTCGAAGTCGATGACCGCATTGTGGCGCCGCGCCAGCATGCGCCGCATCACGTCGGCCACGCCGGAGACATGCTCCGCGTCGGAAACACGGACAATGATGCGGTCGAGCTGGTTCCGGTTGGTGCGCTCGGCCCGATCTTCCTCGGATTCGGTGTCCCCTTCGGGCGCCGGCATTCCGTCGGCGCGGGCCGCAAGCTCGATGTCGCGCTGCGTGATGCGCGCGCGGTCCCGGAATCGAAGCAGCATCGTGCGCGCCGGGATGTAGACGTCCATGTTGGCGTCCCGAATGCCGAGCTGCTGCACCGCTTCGTCGCTGACGCGCCGGTCGGTGAGCACGCCGACGACGGTGAGCCACACGTCGCCCACCTTGATCGGCTTGCCGATGGGATCTTCGGTCGTGAAGAACCGGGTGCGGACCCCATAGCCGATGACCGCCACCGGCAGGCCCTGCTCCACCTGCTGCGGAGTGAAGAGGTTGCCGCGCGAAAGCTCCAGGTTCGTCAGGTCGAAGTAGTCGAGATCCACGCCCACCACCTTGCCGCTGCGGCGGCGGCCCTCCCGGGTGATCTCGGTGTTGAGCACGATTTCCGCACTCGCCATCTCGACGTGCGGCACGTGCTCGACGATCGACCGGGCATCCGCATAGGTGAGGCCCGGCGTGAAGCGCTTGACCTCCTTCTCGGTGGACTCCTCCTTCGCATCCCCTTCATGCTGCTCGACCACCGGCGTCACGATCACGTTGTTCGCGCCGAGCAGCACCATCTGCTCCAGGATCTCGCGCTCGGCCCCCTTGCCGATGGCAAGCATCGCGATCACCGAGGCAACGCCGAAGAGGATGCCGAGCGAGGTGAGGCCGGCACGCAGGCGGTTGTGCCGCACCGCCTCGATGGCGGTGCGGCCGCTGAAGGTCACGTGCGAAAGGATCCCGGCGAGCCGCGAAAGCCCGCCTCCCGGCGCGGCCACGGCTCAACCCTGCGTGCGCGCGGGAGCCGCGGCGGCGGGCTGCGGCGCAGGCAGGAGCTTCGGCGCAGAGGTGTCCCGGAGCGTTTCGACGGCGGCGCTGTCGGCCAGCGGGATGCTGTCCACCGGCTTCGGCGCTGCGGTGGTGTCCATGCCGGCTTTCGAGCCTGGGAGCCGGACCAGATCGAGCTCGGCGGCATTCTGCGGCGGGACGAGGAGCACCCGATCGCCCTCTTCGAGTCCGCGGAGGATGACGACCTCGTCGTCGTTCGCGGCGCCCGTTTCCACCTCCTGCTTCACGACCGACCCGCCCACCTGTCTGAAGACGTGCGGCACGCCGTTCTCGCTGTTGATCGCCTCGAGCGAAACGAAGAGCGCGTTCGGGATGCGGAGCGTTTCGATCGCGTTGCCCGTCGTCATGCCGGGACGGAGCGTCGTGTCGGCGCCGACGACGATGACCTTCACCTCGAAGACCTTGGCATCGGTGTTGGGGCGCTGCTCGCCCATGTTGGCCACGGCCGTGACGCGCCCGACGAGGCGCTTGTCGGGATCGGAGTCGAGCGTGATCGTCGCCGGCTGGCCCACGGCGATCTTCCGCACGTCGATCTCGTTCACGTAGGTGATCGACTCCATCTCCGTGAGGTCCGGCAGCGTCGCGACGCCGGGGTCCCAGGCGGAGACCTGGGAGCCGGTCGTGCGCTTCTTGCCGTTCCATTCCTTCACATAGATCACCATGCCCGGCGCCGGCGCGCGGATGGTGAACTGCTGCATCACCTGCTGCACGACGGCAAGCTTGCCGCGCTGGCGCTCCAGGTCTGCGCCGACCTCGCGCATCTTGGCCTGCGCCTGCTCGGTCTTCGTCTTGTAGTCCAGCTTGGCCTGCGCCAGCGCGCGCACGGCACGCTCGAGGTCGATCTCCGCCTGGCGCTGGACCGACGGCGCCTCGTACCGGGCCTGGTCCTTGGCGATCTTCTTCTCCTCGAGCGCCAGCTCCATCGACCGCATGTCCTCGCGCGCCTTGGAAAGGTTGAGCGTCGAGTCGAGCATCGCCTGCTCGTAGACCGCCTCCGCCTTCTGCAGGGCGAGGGTGAACTCCTGGATCTTCGACGCGAGCGTGGAGCGATCGAGCTCGGCGACGACGTCCCCTTCCTTCACGGTCGTCCCTTCCGGCACGATCGAGAGGATCTTCATCTGGTACGCCTCGGCGAGGCGCGCGTCGGGGGGTGCCGTGATCTCGACGAACTTCTGCGCCCGGAGCTCGCCGGAGGTGGTGACGGTGACGACGAAATCTCCCTGCTCCACCGTCCCGACCAGCTCGGGCTCGGCGGTGGCAGGGTCGCTGGCAAGGAGCCAGGCGCCGGGAACGAGCACGAGCGCCGCGCCCGCGAGCACACGCCAGCGAAGTCTGGACGGGAACATGGTGGTGTCCTTGGAGGAGTGGACCCAAACCGGGACATTCGCCCGCGGAGCGCTGCTAGGGAAAACCCTAGCCCTGCCCCGGAATGTCAGATGCCTGGAAGGGCACTACGGTTGCTTGGCGGCAGGGATTCAGTGGCGAGGGGGATCCCGGGGGAGCGCGCCCCGGACCTTCCGGCGCTCATGCACAGGATGAGAGAAACCCCGCAAGCCGTTGGCATTGCGGGGTTTCGCACCTCGATCCGAGGTACTCAGCGACCTTCGGCGACCAGGAACGAAATCTTGACGTTGAGCCGGTAGCTGACGATCCGGTTCCCTTCGACCTCGGCGGTCTGATTGTCGACCCAGATGGACTTGATGTTCTTGATGGTCTTGGCGGCCTCGGCCACTGCATTCTTCGCCGCATCGTCCCAGCTCTTCTCCGACTGGGCGATCAACTCGATCACTTTCACCACACTGCTCATCGCTGCCTCCCGATGGGGTTGTCCGCTGAAGATGACCCCGGCAGGTGCAGCGGGCTACCCACCCTCATCACCTGGCGCGGACGACTCGGGGCCGCCGGTGGCAGGACCTGTCCCGGCGTCCGACGCCTCGCGCCAGCCGGATTTCCGGCAGGTGTTGTCACAGAAGGGCATCCGGAGGGCCCGCCCGCAACGGCAGATCGACACGCGCACATCGTGGCGGAGGGGTACCCCGTCGAGCGACCGGATCTCGATGTCGCCGCGCAGGTAGAGGGGGCCGTTCCTGATCGGAGTCGCCGTCGCCGGCACATCCGCCGTTTCCTGGGCGCCGCCATCGTACCGGACGAAATGCAGCGCGCCCGTGGGGCAGCGAAGGACCGCGCCGGCGACCGCATCGGCGGACGCAGCCGACGGATCGACCCAGGGACGGCGCTGCGGATCGAAGACGGCATGGAGCGCGCGCACGCAGTTTGCGCTGTGGATGCAGCGGCTGGCGTACCACTGCACGGTGATCTCCGGCGTACGGTATTCCCGGGTGAGGTCGGGCGCGCGGTTCGGCTCCGTGGGTCGGGGCGGCGCCGCGGCGCCGCCTTCGCTGGCCCGTGGTTCGCTGGCATCGTGCCCGTCGCCATGGTCCGGGGCCATCATGCTGCCCCGACCACCTGAAGGCCTGCCTCCAGGTTCCGCTTGATCGGACACCGATCCGCGATTTCCACGAGCCGCTCGCGCTGCGCCTCGCTGAGTGGGCCTCGCAGCTCGATCCGCCGCTCGATGCGGGTAACGCGCCGGGCGCCGGCGACCAGAACTTCACGGTCCGGCTCGTGTGCCGGCGCGGTACGCAGATGAATGGACGCTCCCTCGAGCGGCCACCCCTTGCGATCGGCGTACATGCGCATCGTCAGGGCCATGCAGCTGCTGAGCGAGGCGAGGAGCAGCTCGTACGGTGTCATCCCCTCATCGGTCCCGCCAAGGTCCAGCGGCTCGTCCACGACGAGGTCGTGTGACCGCGCGGCGATGGCCGTGCGATAGCCCAGCTCCACGCGTGCCGAAACCCATCGCACTTCCACTCGTCCTCTCCGCGCATCATGCGTGCGCCTGCCGGAAGGCCCGCCGGACCCTCCGGAGGCCTGACCAAACAGAGCACCGTTGTGTGGAGATGCCAAGCGGGAGGGGTTGAACCGGGGCGGAACCGACCGGGATCACGCGGTCAGAAGAAAAAAGCCCTGGCATACCTGCCAGGGCATAGCAGGGGCGGGACTCGAACCCGCGACCCCGGCATTATGAGTGCCGTGCTCTAACCAGCTGAGCTACCCTGCCGAACGGACGGCAATCCTACCCAGTCGCCCCGCGGAGCGTCAAGGTTCGCCGGGCTTCGTCACCTTGTACAGAGACTCACCCGGCCGGATCATGCCGAACTCCTCCCGCGCGATCCGCTCCTGCTCCCGAGGATCGGTGAGCACCGCCTTTTCGACGAGCTTCAGCGAGTCGACGACGCCGCTGAGGTGCGCCTCGGCGCTCTCCGCCGCCGCGACGCGCCGCTTGAGCTCGAAATAGTCGCCCGTGCTGTATTCGCCCCCCTGCACCGCCAGGATGGCCATCAGTCCGAGCAGGACCACGGCGGCCCAGCCGGCCCGGCTCACAGCGCGTACATGTCCCGGCCAGGGTAGTGCGCGATCTCGCCCAGCTCCTCGGCGATGCGCAGCAGCTGGTTGTACTTGGCGGTGCGGTCGGTGCGGCTCGCGCTCCCGGTCTTGATCTGCCCGGCGCCGCTCGCCACGGCGAGGTCGGCGATGAACGTGTCCTCGGTCTCGCCCGAGCGGTGCGAGATGATCGAGCTGTAGCCCGCCGAGCGCGCGAGCTCGATCGCCTCCAGCGTCTCGGTCAGCGTGCCGATCTGGTTGACCTTCACCAGGATCGAGTTCGCCACGTCCTCCTCGATGCCGCGCGCGAGGAACTCGGTGTTCGTGACGAACAGGTCGTCGCCCACGAGTTGGCAACGGTCGCCGAGCGCCGCCGTGAGCTTGGCCCAACCATCCCAGTCGTCCTCGGCGAGTCCGTCTTCGATCGAGACGATCGGATACTTGTCCAGCCACCCGGCGTACAGCTCGATCATCCCGTCCGCGTCGTACGTCCCTCCGCCGCTCTTTTTGAAGGTGTAGCTGCCGGCCTTGTGGAACTCCGATGCCGCAGG
>DASTUP010000182.1:0-20723 GCA_035759585.1 Gemmatimonadales bacterium
CCGTCGGCCCGCACCACCACGACGCCGTTCTGCCTGGTTTCACTGAAGCCCATCACACCGCTCCCGTTGTGGCGTTGGATTCTCCCTGAAGGGCGACCATCGCCGCCACCTCGACAATATCATCGGCCGTCGCCCCGCGCGAGAGGTCCGACATCGGGCGCGGGAGTCCCTGGAGAATCGGCCCGAGCGCCACGGCCCCACCCAGGTGCTGCACCAGCTTGTAGCCGATGTTCCCCGCATCGAGATCGGGAAAGACCAGCACGTTGGCGCGCCCGGCGATCGGCGACCCGGGCGCCTTCCGCTCGCCGATGGCGGGCACGAGCGCGGCGTCCACCTGGATCTCGCCGTCCGAGACGATGCCGGGTGCGAGCGTCCGGAACCGCGCGGCGGCTTCGCGGACGCGATCGACCCGCTCGCCGCGCGCGCTCCCGTGCGTGCAGAACGACAGGAAGGCCACCCGCGGCGTGTCCCCGACGAGGCGCGCCCTGTCTCGCGCGGCCGACAGCGCGATCTCGGCGAGCTGGTCCGCCGACGGCTCCGGCACCACGGCGCAGTCGGTGAACGTGAAGACGCGTCCATCCGGCACGATCATGTAGAACGCGGAGCTGACGACGCTCACCCCCGGCGCCGTTCCGAGCGCCCAGAGCGCGGCGCGAATCACTTCCGCCGTGGTGCGAACCGCGCCCGCGACACAGCCGTCGGCTTCCCCGAAGGCGACGAGGGCCGCGCCGAAGTGCAGGGGATCCGAGGCGAGATCGAGCGCATGCACACCGTCGTGGACCCGGTCGGGCCGGCGGCTCCGCAGGAACTCGGCGACCCGCGGGAGGCGGTCGTCCCTGCCCGGATCGACGCCGCCGAGGCCGAGCAGGATGGGCTCGACGATCCCGTCCCTGCGGAGCCGCTCGGCCGCCGCCTGCACCCGCGGGTCCTCCCCTTCCGCAAAGACGATCCTCGCCTGTCTTCCGCGCGCCCGCGCGAGGAGATCCGACCGAAAGCTCATCTCGCAAACCGCCGGGCGAGCGCGGCTTCCACGTCAGGATGCACGATCGACGAGACGTCGCCGCCGTAGCGCGCAACCTCGCGGACGAGGCTCGAGCTGAGGTAGGTGAGATCCACCGCCGGCACGAGGAAGACCGTCTCGACCGTCTGGTTCAGCTGGCGGTTCATCAGGGCCATCTGGAACTCATAATCGAAATCGCTGACGGCGCGGAGGCCGCGCACGACCATCGTGGCGCCCCGCTCCCGCGCGAAATCCACCAGCAGGCCGTCGAAGGTCTCGAAGGTCACGCGCACATCGGTGCCGACCGACCGCCGCAGCAGGTCGAGTCGCTCCTCGACGGTGAAGAGGGGCTGCTTCGACGAGTTCCGCGCCACCGCGACGATCAGGTGGTCGCAGAGCGCGAGGCTCCGGCGGATGAGGTCCTCGTGTCCCCGGGTCGGCGGGTCGAACGATCCCGGATAGAGCGCGATGCGCGTCATGAGGCGTGGAAGAAGGTGATGGCCGTATCTCCGTAACGGCGGGTCTCGCCGCCCGGAAGGGCGAGGTCGGCGCGATGCTCGATCGAAAGAATGCGCGCGAACGGGGCGCGATGGAAGTGCGCGGCGATGCGGGCCGCATAATCGATCGAGTACGGCGGATCGGCGAATGCGACGTCGAATGCCCCATCGACGAGGCCGGCGACGAACCGCTCGGCGTCCCCGCGGTGCACCTGCGCACGGTCGCCGACGCCCAGCACCTCGATATTGGCCGCGAGCGCCGCGAGCGACGCGCGGTGCATCTCGACGAAGTCGGCGCTCACCGCGCCGCGGGAGAGCGCCTCGAGGCCGAGGGCGCCGCTGCCGGCGAAAAGATCGAGCACGCGCGCCCCGCGGAGCTCGTCGGAGAGGATGCTCATCCACGCTTCGCGCACGCGATCGGAAGTGGGACGGACCCGCGTATCGCGCGGCGCGGCAATCCGCCGGCCGCCGAACACGCCGGCCACGATCCTCATCCGTCCCGGCAGGGCGAGAGGGCGACGAGTCGCGCCTGCAGCGACGTCGTGCCGTTGAACACGTTCTGCTCGACGCGGAACGCGGCGTCGAGCCGTCCGCTCGCGCCGGCGAGCCAGGGTACGCGGTCGGCCCACTGGAACCCGATGGCGCCAAGCCGGCCGCGGCCGTCGTCGAGCGTGCCCTTGAGGTGGTTCGTCCCGACGCGGCCGTGCCCGGTGAGCCGCGCGCCGCGCACGCCGAACACCGGGCCCGGATTGCCGGTGCCGCACGGCTCGAGATAACGGCAGAGCCGCTCGAAATCGGGGGTGACCTCCTCGAGGCCGACGACGAGGTCCACCCGCTGCTCCGGGCCGAGATCGTCCGGCGTGAGACGCGCACGCGCCGCGCCGGCAAACCGCTCGCGGAACTCGTCGAGATGTTCGCGCCGGATCGTGAGGCCGGCAGCCATCCGGTGGCCGCCGTAGCGCTCGAGCAGGTCCGCGCACTCGCCGAGACCTTCGTGCAGGTCGAAGCGCGAGATGCTCCGCCCCGAGCCCTTGCCGATGTCGCCGTCGAAGGCGATGAGCAGCGTCGGGCGGCCATAGCGCTCGACGAGACGCGATGCGACGATCCCCACGACGCCGGGATGCCACCCCTCTCCGCTCAGCACGAGCCCGGGGAAGCGCTCCGGATCCCCATACTGCTCCACCTGCGCGAGCGCCTCCTCGAGCATCCGCTGGTCGAGCGCCTGCCGCTGGCCGTTCAGCTCGTCGAGACTCCGGGCGAGCTGCGAAGCTTCGGAGGGATCGTCGGTGAGGAGGAGGCGCACGCCGTCTCCCGCATCACCGATCCGCCCGGCCGCGTTGAGGCGCGGGCCAAGGATGAATCCGAGCTGTCCCGCCCGAAGATCCCGACCGGTGAGTCCGCAGCTCTCCACGAGCGCCCTGATGCCCGGCCAGCGGCTGTCGGAGAGGACGCGGAGGCCGTGCTTGACGAGGATGCGGTTCTCGCCGACGAGCGGCACCACATCCGCCACGGTGGCGAGCGCTACATAGTCGAGCAGGTGCAGGTGCAGGTTGGCAGGCAGTCCGAGCGCCGGCACGAGCGCCTGCACGAGCTTGAACGCGATGCCCGTGCCGCAGAGCGCGTTGAGCCCCGAGGTGTCCGCCTCCTGCTGTGCGTCCACGATCGCGGCCGCGTCGGGCAGCTCCGGCCCCGGCAGGTGGTGATCGGTGATGACGACCTCGAGCCCGGCGGCCCGGGCCTCGCGCACGGCTTCGACAGCCGTGATGCCACAATCGCAGGTGATGACCAGAGAAGCCCCCGCGTCCCGAGCCGCCCGGACGCCGGCCGCGCCGAAGTCGTACCCGTCGCGAAGGCGATGTGGAACGAAAGGGGTGACGCGTGCTCCCGCGGCCCTGAGCGCGCGCGTGAGCACCGCCGAAGCGCACTGGCCGTCGACGTCATAGTCGCCATGGACCAGGATCGCATCGCCGCGGCGAACGGCCCGCACGATGGTCTCGACCGCGCGGTGCATGCCGAGGAGACTGTACGGATCCGCCAGATCGGAAAGCGAAGGCCGGAGAAAACCCCGCGCGGCCTCCGGCGTGGCGTGCCCCCGCTGCACGAGGAGGGCGGCGAGCGCGTGCGGCAGCTGCAGCTCGGCCACGAGCTGCGCGACGGCGCGTTCGTCCGGCGGCGGACAGATGACCCAGCGAAGCATCGGTGCCTGGTGCGTTTCGTTCACTTCCTCTTCCTCACGGCACGCTGAAGCCAGCGCGCCTGTTCGGCCTTTCCGTAGCGCCGGAGCAGGTCATCGAGCCGCTTCCGCCGCTCGATCGGGTCCACGATCCGGTCGATCTCCCGCCGCTCGGGCCGCGAGAGCAGCACCGCCGACGTTGCCGTGAACGTGGCATCCGCGTCCGCACCCGTGAGCCGCTCGGCCGCTTCCCGCACCGAAATCCACTTGAGCTGCGCCGCATGGCCGAGCGAAGGCGGCAGCTGTGTGGCCGCCTCGTTCGGCGGGAGCGCCATCAGCGCCTCGAACAGCTCGCGGTGCGCGGGATGGTCGAAATGCTCCGGCCGCATGAGCTCCCGAGCGCGCTCCCGCCATTCCGGCGACCGCACGATGACCCGGAGCAGCTCTTCCTCGGCGCGAATGCCATCCCCCTCGGCCGGCGGCGCCTCCGGTGCGTGATGCACGACCGCACGCTCCGCGGCCGGCCCCGCATAGCGCCGCGGCTGCAGCCGCAGCTCCTGCTCGAGCACGACCTTGCTGACCCCGCTCCGCTCCGCGACCCGGGTGAGATAAAGCTCGCGAGTGATCGGGTCCGCCGCCGCGCGAATCGTGGGAAGGAGACGGTCGAGCGCATTGCGGCGGTGCTCCGTGTCCTCGAACCAGCCGCGCGCGGCAAGGAGCTGGATCTTCCGCTCGAGAAGGTCCACCGCATCATCGAGGATCGGCTGCAGCGCCGCCGCGCCTCCCCCGCGAACGATGGTATCGGGGTCCTCCCCGGCCGGCATCGTGGCAACGCGCACCCGGACGCCCTGCCGCAGCAGCTCGTCGCCCGCCCGGAACGTGGCGCGGAGGCCGGCCTGGTCGCTGTCGTAGAGCAGCGTCACGGCGGGTGCGAACTTCCTGATGAGCGCCGCCTGATCGGGCGTGAGTGCGGTACCCAGTGGCGCCACGACATGCTCGATGCCGGCGAGGACGAGGCGGATCACGTCGAAATAGCCTTCGACGAGGATGGCCGTCTCTTCCCTGCGGATCGCGTTCCGCGCGGCGTGCAGGTTGTAGAGTGTCTTTCCCTTCGAGAAGATCGGAGACTCGGGGGAGTTGAGGTATTTGGGCTCTCCCTCGCCAAGGATCCGGCCGCCGAACGCAACGACACGCCCGCGCTGGTCGTGAATGGGAAAGATCAGCCGCCCCCTGAAGCGCGCGGCCACCGTGCCGTCGTCGCGCCGCACCGCGAGCCCGGCCTCGAGCAGCGTCGCCTCGCCGATGCCACGGCGCTGCAGCTCATCGAGCAGGGCCCTGCCGCGCGGGGCGTAGCCCACTCCGAGCCGCTTTGCCGTCGCCGGGTCGATCTCGCGCCCGGCGAGGTAGGCCCGCGCCGTTTCCGCCTCGGGAAGGCTCTCCAGCTGCTCCGCGAACCACTCGTGGGCCGACGATACGGCGGTGTGGAGCGATGCGTTCGGATCGGGGCCGGCCTGCTCGGTGCGCTCGGGAATCACGATTCCCGACCGGCGCGCCACGTCGCGCACCGCGGTCGGGTAGTCCATCCCGAACCGCTTCATGAGGTAGGAGAAGACGTCGCCCGCTTCGTGGCAGACGTAGCAGTAGAACAATCCCTTCTTCGGGATCACCGCGAAGTTCCGGTTCTTCCCGCCATGAAACGGGCAGGGCCCGCGCCAATCGGCGCCGGTGCGCTTGAGCTGCACCGACTCCCCGATGATACCGAGGACGTCGGCGCTCTCACGCACCTGCTCGATCACGTCTTCGGGGATCATTCAGTCGAACTCGACGATGGTGACGCCGGTGCCGCCGAGATTGCGGGGCGCAAAGGCGAAGGACCTGACGCGGCGATCCGAGGAGACGACGCGGCGCACCCGCTCGCGCACCACTCCCGTGCCCATGCCGTGGATGATCCGAAGATAAGGCTGCTCGGCGAGCACGGCTGCGTCCACGGCCGCGATCGTCGCCGATTCCGCCTCATCGCCAGTCATGCCGCGCAAGTCCACTTCGAGGTTGGCATCGGGTGGTGCGGCGTCGACGCGCACGGGCTCACTTCGGTCCGGCTTCCCTCCTCCACCGATCCGCGTCAGCGTCTTCGCCTCGACGACGAGCTTCATCGCACCGATTCGGACGACGGCGCGGCCATCGCCGCGGAGCTCGAGCACGTCGCCGACGGCTCCGGTGGGGGTCCGGACCCGCTGGCCGGACTCGAGCCGGGCCCCGTCATCCGCAACCGGTCCCGGCTCTGCCGCCGCATCGGCCGCCAGCGCCGCGCCTTCGGCGCGGATTGCCTCCTCGAGCGTGCGGCGGGCCTCGCGCGCCGCAGCATCGTCGGCGGCGGCACGTGCAGCGCCCAGCGCTTCCTCCACCTTGGCGCGCGACTCGAGGAGATAGGCGCGCGCCTGCTCGCGGGCACGCCGCTCCGCCTCCTTCTCGCGCCGCCGGAGCGCGGCGTCGCGCGCTTCCTGCGCCTCGTGCTGTGCGGCAAGCTTCGCGGCGAGCGCTTCCGACTCGGCCGTGAGCAGATCCACCCGCTCCTGCTGCCGCGCCACCGCCTGCTGCCGCTCCTCGACCGCCGCGAGCAGTGCGTCGAGGCCTCGCTCCGCTTCGGGGACGCGCGTTTCGGCGTCGCCCACGACATCCGCGGGGAGGCCGAGCCGGCGGGCAATCGCGAGACCGTACGAGCGCCCGGGGACGCCCTTCTCGAAGCGATAGGTCGGCGTCAGCGTTGCGGCGTCGAACTGCAGCGAGGCGTTCACCACGCCGGGCTCTCGCGCCGCGAGGGTCTTGAGCGACCCGAGGTGAGTCGTCGCCAGGGTGACGGCGCCGCGGCGCGTGAGCGACACGAGGGTCGCGGCCGCCAGCGCCGCCCCCTCGGCCGGATCGGTGCCGCTCCCCACTTCGTCGAGCAGTACTAGCGTCGCGTCGTCCGCCTCGCAGAGGATGGCGCCGAGCGTGCGCACGTGCGCGCTGAAGGTCGAGAGGCTGGCGGCGATGGATTGCCGGTCTCCGATGTCGGCCGCGAAGCGGGTGAAGACCGGCAGGCGCGTTCCCGGGCCGACGGGGGGCACCACACCACTCTGCGCCATCGCGGCAAAGAGCGCGACTGCCTTGAGCAGCACGGTCTTTCCACCGGTATTGGGTCCGCTCACGAGCAGCGTCCGCTCCGCACCGTCGAGCACGAGGTCGAAGGGAACGACCTCCGCGCCGGCGCCGAGCAGGAGCGGGTGCCGGCCGTCGGCAATGCGGAGGGGCGCGGGTGCCGGTGCGAGGTCCGGCACGTCGCCGCGCATCGCCACCGCGTACCGCGCGCGAGCGACGAGCTCGTCTACGGCGACGCACATCTCGAAGGCCGCACGGAGCGTGGCCAGCTCCGGGCGCAGCAGCTCGGTGAGCTCTCGCAGCACCCGGAGCGTTTCTCGCTCCTCGGCGATCTCCGCCTCGCGGAGCGCGTTGCCGAACTCCACGGCTTCCGACGGCTCGATGAAGAGCGTCCCCTGGCTGCTCGACTCGTCGTGGATGATGCCGCCCGGCCGATGGCGCAGGTCGCGGCGGATCGGAATCACGTAGCGGCCGCCGCGCACGGTCACGGTGCTTTCGGTCGATGAATCGATCGAGCGCAGCACCGACTCGAGCCGCCGCACAAGGCGCTGGCGAGCGGCGTGAACCTCCCTGCGCGCCGCCGCGAGCGCGGGGCTCGCGCCGTCGAGCACGTTCCCATCGTCATCGAGTGACTGCTCTAGCCGCTTCTCGGCGGCGCGCGGCGGGAGATCGGCCAGCAGCGCCTGTGCGAGCGGCGCCGCTTCCCTGACGCGAAGGAGATCCTCGCGCACGAGGCGTCCGGCCGCGATGACGAACCGGATGCGCGCCAGCTCGACACCATCGAGCACGCTCCCCGCGATCCGGAGCCGGGAAAGTGCGCGCGCCACGTCGGGCACCGGCTCCGCCTTCAGCGCATCGCCGCGGCGGAAGAGCGCCGCAATTTCGCCGACCCGGGCAAGCTCGGTGCGGATCCAGTCGAGATCCGCGACGGGGGCTCGCGCGCGCAGGCGCGCCGCGGCGAGCTCGCCGGCGGCGTGCGCGGCGACGAGGCCGAGCACGGCGGTGAGCTCCACGGTATCGAGCGCATCGCGCGTCAGCGCATCGTCCAAAGCCGACGGGGTGCCGGCCAGGTCGTCGTGGCGCGGCACCCCGTCGGGGGCGGGGACCTCCGCCTCGGTCATCCCTTCTGCAGCTCCTCGCGCACGATGTCGTTGATGACCTTGCCCTCCGTGCGGCCCTTGAACTTCGGGAGGACCTGGCCCATGACCTTGCCGATGTCCTTCGCGCCGCCGGCAATCGCGGCGCGCACGGCCTGCCGGATCTCTTCGGGATCCACTGCCGGAGGGAGGAATTCCTCGAGCACGGCGATCTGGCCGAGTTCGATGGCCGCAAGCTCGGGCCGCGCCGCCTTCTCGTACTGCTCCGCGGCCTCGCGCCGAAGCTTGATCCCCTTCCGGATCACCTCGACCACCTCGTCCTCCGTCGGCTCGCGCCGCAGCTCGATCCGCCGGTTCTTGAGATTGGCGATGATGGTGCCCAGGACGAGGGTGCGATCCTTGTCCTGCGCCTTCCGCGCGGCGTTCATCGCGGCCTGGAGCGACTCGGCGAGCGGAGCTGGTGCGGTTGTCTCGGGCATGGCCCAAAACTAGGGTGTGGAGGGGGCGGACGGTAGGCGGCGAGGCGAGCTGAACGGCGCGAGCGGTGGCTTCTGCGAGACGTCAGCCCGGCGGCCATCCCAGCTGGCGGCCCCCGAGGATGTGGAGGTGCAGGTGGTCGACGCTCTGCCCCGCGTCCGGGCCCGTGTTCGTCACGATCCGGTACCCGCCGATGTCGAGCCCGAGCTCGGAGGCAACGTCCGCACTGAAGGACAGGAGCCGCCCGAGAAGCTGCTCGCCCTCGGAGCCCCGGGCACTGCGGACGGCCGGGACGTGACGCGTCGGGATGACCAGCACATGCGCCGGGGCGCGCGGATCGAGGTCGCGAAAGGCCACCGCGTCGTCGGAGCGCTTCACTACCGATGCCGGAATCGTCCCGGCTACGATGCCGCAGAACACGCAATCCATCAGATTCTCCCCTGTCGCTGGATCGCGACGTATGCCGCCGCGGCGATCGCCGCGGTCTCGAACCGGAGTACGTTGGTCCCGAGGGACACCGGTGTCCAGCCCGCGCCGATGGCTCCCGATCGCTCGGCCGACGTAAGTCCACCCTCCGGGCCGATCAGCACGGTGACGTCTCCGGCACCCACCTGTTGAGGCGAGGACGCGCCCGCCTCCGCCAGCCAGAGCGCGCCCGACCGCGCCTGCGCCACGAATTGCGCGAACGGCTCGAGCCCGGCGATGTCGGGACTCCAGTGCGCGCCCGACTGCTTCGTCGCCTCGAGCGCACGGCGCGCGAGCTTCTCGAGATGAGTGGCGCGGACGCGTGTGGCGACGCCAGCCGTGCGCTCGCTCTCGATCGGGACGATGCGGGAAACGCCGAGCTCCGCGGCCTTCTCGACGAGCCAGAGGAAGCGCTCGCGGTCTCCGGCGCCGACCGCGAGCGTCAGACCGGGAAGCGGTGGCATGGTGGACGCTTCCGAGACCGTGACCGACCACACCCGGCCATTCGACTCGAGCACTCCGGCTCCGGCGAGACCTGCGCCGTCGCGCAGCTCGACCGTCTCACCCGGCGCTGCGCGCCGGACGCGGAGATGGTGCGACTCCTCCTCGTCGAGCGCAACGGGGAGTCCGGGCCGTGCCGCGCCGCGCGGAACGAGGACGATCATCCCCGGCGCGCCGCCACCGCCCACCATCCCGCGTCGGTCGCTTCATCCGTGATGCTGAATTGCGCTGCGTCGAGCTCGGGCCGGAAGAGTGGCGCTTCGGCGGTCTCCATCCCGGAAAAGATCGCGAGCCCGCCGGGGCGAAGCGCCGCCGCGATCGCGGGAAGCAGTCCGGTGTTCACGTTGCGGAGGATGTTGGAGAGGAGAAGATCGGCGGGACCGAGGAGGGGCGCGAGATCGGCGGCGTCTCCCGTCAGGAACTCCACGGCAGCGCCGACATCGTTCCGGCCGGCATTGACGCACGCGATGGCGTTCGCATCGCCGTCCACTTCGATACCCGTCGCACGCACGGCGCCGAGCTTCACGGCGGCGATCGCGAGGATGCCGCTCCCGCTGCCGAGATCCAGCACGCGGTCGCCGGGATGGAGATGCCGTTCGAGCAGCGCGAGGGCCGCGCGCGTGGAGCCATGCTCGCCGCTGCCGAAGGCGGATTCCGGATCGAGCACGACGCTGATGCCCTCGGTGGGCGCGGGAATCCAGGAGGGCGTGACGGTGAGGCGCCCGAAGCCCCGCGGCTCGATGCCGTCGCGCCAGCGAACCGACCAGTCGACCTGCTCGAGCGGCCGGCGCGTCGCGCGAACGCCGTGCTCGCGGTGAAGGGCCGCGACGAGCTCCTCCGCGCTCCGCTCGTCTTCGGCGAACGTGACGAGCGTGCCGTCGTCCCGTTCTTCGATGGCCTGGCCCGTCCGCGCGACGAGCCATGCGCCGACCGCCTCGCGCCGCTCAGGGGCGGTCTCGACGTCGACCGCCCACCACGTCATGCGCCGAGCGCCTCCTTGAGCTTCGACCAGAAGCCGGAGCCGCGACGCGGCGCTTCGCCTTCGAGCGCGGCGAGCTGACGGAACAGCTCTTCCTGCTCGGGCGAGAGCTTCTCCGGCGTCCAGATGTGCACGCGGACGAGGAGGTCGCCGTGGCCCGACTGGCCGAGGCGCGGCAGTCCCTTTCCGCGCAGCTGCAGGACGGTGCCGGGCTGCGTGCCGGCGGGGATGTCGAGCGTCTCGTCGCCGTAGGGCGTGGGCACCGTGAACCGGGCGCCGAGCGCCGCCTGCGAAAACGACACCGCGAGGTCGTGCACGAGATTCTCGCCCTGGCGCTCGAAGCGGTCGTCCTCCTTCACGTCGAGCATGACGAGGAGGTCGCCGGCCGGCCCGCCGCGCGGACCGACCGCGCCCTGACCGCGAAGGGTCAGGTAGTTGTTTCCGGAGACCCCCGCAGGGACGTCGACGACGACCGACCGCTCGCCGCGGATGCGGCCTTCACCGCGGCAGACCTCGCACGGCTCCTTGATGATCTGCCCTTCGCCGGCGCAGGTGGGGCACGGTGCCACGGAGACGAACTGCCCGAAGACGCTACGCGCGGCGCGCCGCACTTCCCCGCTCCCGCCGCAGGTGCTGCAGGGCGTCGGACGCGAGCCCGCCTTGGCGCCGCTTCCTTCACAGGTCTCGCAACGCTCGAGCGTCTTGAGCTTGACCGTCTTCCGCACGCCCGTCGCGACTTCGGTGAGCGTGAGCTTGACCGTGACCCGGATATCCTGCCCGCGCCGCGCGTCCGCCTGGCTCCGCATCCCGCCGAACATCGACTCGAAGCCGCCGAAATCGCGCATGAAGATGTTGAGCGCTTCGGAGAGGTCCACGTGGTGGAACCCGTAGCCGCCGGCCGCGCCGCCGACCCCGGCCTTGCCGTAGCGGTCGTACCGCGAGCGTTTCGCGGGATCGCGGAGGACTTCGTACGCCTCGGTGATCTCCTTGAAGCGCGCCTCCGCGTCGGGCGCGGAGTTCCGGTCCGGATGGTACTGCATGGCGAGCTTGCGATACGCCTTCTTCACGTCGTCCTCGGACGCCGTGCGAGGCACGCCAAGCAGGTCGTAAAAGTCGTTCACTCGAGCAACCCTTCCACGAGACGGCTGGTGTGCTCCACCAGCCCGATGATCTTGTCGTACGGCATGCGCGTCGGCCCGATGACGCCGATGACGCCGCGGAGGTCCCCCTTGCTGTAGGAGGAGGTCACGAGCGTCAGGTCGCTGAAGCGGGCGTCGTCGTTTTCTCCGCCGATGGTGATCGAGAGGCCGGCACCGCGCCGGGCGTGCAGCGCTTCGCGCAGGAGATCCCGGCGCTCGGTGAGCTCGAGCAGCTCGCGCATCCGCGCGTTCGAGGCGAACTCCGGCTGCTCGGCGAGCATCTGCGCACTGCCGAGCATCACGGCGCTCGGGTCGGCGAGCGAAAAGATCTCTTCGCTCTCGGCGATGAAGATATCGAGCAGCTCCCGGCCCTCTCCCGCCGCATGCGCATCGCGAAGGCGATCCCCGAGCGTGGTCCGGATCTCGTGCAGGGTATGCCCGGCGAGCCGCTCGTTGAGGAGCTGCGTCATCTGGCTCACCGATTCCGGTGCCATCTGGCCGGGAACCCGGACGAAGATGGTCCGCACCACGCCGCTCCGGAGATTGAGCACGAGCAGGAGCCGCTCGGCCGAGACGCGCACCAGCTCGACGCGCTCGAGCACGACGCTGTCGAGCACCGGCGCGACCGCGACACCAAGCTCCTGGGTGAGCACGCCCAGCACCTGGGCCGCCCGGCGGAGGATCTCCTCGAGCGCGCTCGCGCGGCCCTGCAGCTCCGTCCGGAGCGCCAGCCGGTCATGACTGCTCGGCGCCGAGCTGTGCATCACGCGGTCGACATACGTCCGGTACGCGCGGTCGGTCGGAATTCGGCCGGACGACGTGTGCCGGTGGAAGAGGTATCCCATCTCCTCCAGCTCGCTCATGATCCCCCGCACCGTCGCCGGCGAGACGCCGAGGCCGAATCGGCGCGCAATCATCTGGCTGCCAGCGGGCTCGGCAGTCTCGATGTACGACTGCACGACGGCATCCAGCACGCGGAGCTGCCGCTCGGAGAGGTCGGGCGTTGGGGACATGCGATAAATCTACAATCCGCAAGGCGTTACGAGAAGCGCCGGAGTCGTCCCGATACCGTCCTTACGCTGCCTGGGCGACGAGCGCGTCGAGCCGGAGCCAGCCTTCCGCGTTGAGCCGGAACCGACCATCCGATTCCGCCCCCCAACCCGCGCGGGACCAGGCGGCCGCGACCCCAGGCGGCAGGAGTTCCGACGCCACGCCGTGGCTCGTGCGGAGGCCCAGATAGAGGTCCTCGAGCCGCCTCGCATCGCTGTCGAGCGACTCGCCTTCGAGGCAGTGCGGCTTCCCCTCCTCGACAGCCTGCCGGTAGGCCTCCCAGTCCCGAACGTTCCAGTGGCGTTCGGACCCGAAGCCGCTGTGGGCCGAGGGGCCGAGGCCGATATAGGGGGCCCGACGCCAGTACGCGGCGTTGTGGACGGACCGAAACCCCGGGCGCGCGGCATTCGAGACTTCGTAATGGTCCCAGCCGAGCTCCTGCAGCATCCCGGCGGTGTGGAGATACTCGGCGGCGTAGTCGTCGTCGGGGATCGAGGTGACTTCACCGCGCAGGGACCAGCGGCCGAGCGGGGTGTGCGGCTCGATCGTGAGTCCGTAGAGCGAAAGGTGCGACGGCTCGAGCGAGAGCGCGGCTGCGAGATCACTGGACCAGTTCCGGCGGAGTGCGGCCGGGAGTCCGAAGATCAGGTCGAGCGAGATGTTCGCGATGCCGGCATCGCGCAGGGCCTCCATGGCGGGGGCAACCTGCCCGGTGCGATGGGTGCGGTGCATCCAGTCGAGTACCGCGGGGTCGAACGACTGCACGCCGAGCGAGATGCGATTGACCCCGGCCGCGGCCCAGGCGGCGGCCGCTTCCGGGGTGACGTCGTCCGGATTCGCCTCGAGCGTGATCTCGGCGGCGGAGGCGAGGGGACGCCGGGCCGCCACGAGGGCGATGAGGCGCGCGATTCCCTCGGGATGCAGCCGCGATGGCGTTCCGCCACCGAAATAGATCGTCGCGACCTCCGGAGACGTCTGCCATATGCCATGGGCCTGCCAGAGCGCCCACTCCTTCGCGATTGCCTCGACGTACCGCTCGGACGGCACGACGCGGCGCACGGCGATGGCGAAATCGCAGTACGAGCAGCGGCGGGCGCAGAAGGGGACGTGGATGTAGAGGTGCATGCTGGAAAGGTAGCGTGAGCGTCCATGCCGGGTGCGCGACGATGCAACGGCGGCGGCGGCCGGGTGACGGTCTCGCAGGCGCGTTGCGAGCCGCGGCGTTGCTTATGACCTCGGTGAATCCACGCGAGCTCCAGCGCCGGAGAGACCGGCGCCCGTCTGCCCCGCCGAGCCCCGATCCTGATCAGAGATAGCTACGCGGGCATGTCCGACGCAGCGACCCCGTCATCGGCGAGTTGCCATGCGAAACAATCCTCCCGGGCGCTGTTCGACGGCGCCGATCAGCTCGAGCTGGGCGAGGGAGGCGAGACAGTCGCCGGGCGGCAGGCCGCTCACCAGTGAAATCGCATCGATGTGCACCAGCTCTGCGCCAAGACAGTTCGCTACTGGCGCCAGCTCAGGCGGAATGGGGATCGTCGGCAGTTCCGGCTGCGGGGATTTCGAAGCCCGCAGCGCGGGTGGTTGTCTTCCGGGATCGGGGGCGCACTCCGGAAAATGGGCCAGGAGATCAGCCGGCTCGAGCAAGGGTTCCGCGCCATCGCGAACCAGCGCATTCGTGCCGGCGGATGTCGCACTCGTGATCGGGCCGGGCACCGCCATCACGTCACGACCCTGGTCCAGCGCAGTAGCGCCGGTGATGAGAGCGCCGCTCCCGTGCGCGGCCTCCACGACGACAGTGACGCGTGCGAGCCCGCTGATCAACCGATTCCGCCGGGGAAAACTCCACGCCTGCGGCCGCTCGCCCGGAGGAAACTCGGACAGGAGCAGACCCTCCGTGCCGACGCGATCATAGAGTCCCCGATTGGCCGCCGGGTAGATGACGCCAAGGCCGTTGCCAAGGATTCCGATCGTCATGCCACCCGCATCGAGTGCCGCCTGATGGGCGACTGCGTCGAGCCCGCGCGCCATGCCGCTCACCACCGCGATCCCCGCGGCCGCCGCCGCACCGGCGACCATGCGGCAGACGTCCGCGCCGTATGGTGTGTGGTCGCGACTCCCGACGATCGCGACCGCCGGCTGCGCCAGAAGCTCGAGCCGCCCCTTGGCGAAGAGCACCGTCGGCGCATCCGGGATCTCGCGAAGCGACGGAGGAAAGAGCGCATCGTCCGGGAGGAGCGCAATTGCGCCGAGCCGGGCTGATTCCACCAGAATCCGCTCGCCGTCGGCAAGCGTCCTCCCGGCAAGGGCTGTGGCCGCAGGGCGGGAAAGTCCGGGGATGGTGCATAGAAACGCGAACGGCGCCGCGAGGGCGCCGTGTGCAGACGAGCAGGCCTGGAATATCGAATGGAGTCGCTCGATGCCCATACCCGAGCTCAGCGCGACGGCAAGATACGCCGCCCTGTCACTCGTCGCCGATGTCGTCCAGCTCGAGGCGGGCCCCATCGGCTGACTCGTCGCTCCATCCGTCATCGTCCCGCTGTCGGTCATCGGCCGATTCCTCTTCGTCGGTTTCGACTGCTTCCGCGCGCTTGGCCTCTTCGACGAAGCTCCAGAGCGTTTCCTTGAGCTCGTCGAGCCCCATGCCCGCCGCGCTCGAGATCGTCTCCACGCGCGCCGCGTCCGGCGCTTCGAGCGCCGGCACCTCCGCCTCTGCCGGGAGCAGGTCGCGCTTCGTGAGGATCACGAGATGCGGCTTCTCGTAGAGCGCTTCGCTATAGCTCCGGATCTCGTCGCGCAGGCCGTCGTAGGTGTGCTGCGGGTCGGGGCTGTCGAGAGGGACCAGAAAGGCGAGCACGCGCGTCCGCTCTACGTGCTGCAGGAACTTGAGGCCGAGCCCCTTCCCTTCGTGCGCGCCCTCGATGATCCCGGGGATGTCCGCCACCACGAACGACCGCCCCTGCCCCAACCCGACCACGCCCAGGTTCGGCTCGAGCGTCGTGAACGGGTAATCGGCGATCTTCGGCCGAGCGGCGGAGATGACCGAGAGGAGCGTGCTCTTGCCGGCGTTCGGCTCGCCGACGAGACCGACATCGGCGATGAGCTTGAGCACCAGCTCGATCTGCCGCTCCTGTCCTTCCTCGCCCGGTTCCCATTCGCGCGGCGCCTGGTGCGTGGCGGTGGCAAAGCGGGCGTTGCCGCGACCTCCGCGCCCGCCCCGGGCGACGAGGAGCGTATCACCGGGACGCAGCACTTCACCGATGAGCTGGCCCGAGTCGGCGTCGCGGATGATCGTTCCCGGCGGCACCGGCATGTAGACATCGGGCGTCGAGGCGCCCGTCATCGTCTTCCCCTTGCCGTGCTCCGCCCGCTGCGCCTTCCACTGCGTCCTGTACCGATAGTCGAGGAGCGTGGCGAGGTTCGGATCGGCGCGGACATAGACGCTGCCGCCGCGGCCGCCGTCTCCGCCGTCGGGCCCGCCCTTCGGCTTGTACTTGAATCGCGCGAAGGAGCTCGCGCCCGATCCTCCGGTTCCCGCCGCGACATGCACGACCGCGCGGTCGATGAACATCAGTTGCCCGGGCTCCATCCCTCGCGCACCGTGCGCCAGAGCTCCTTGACCTTCTTCCACTGATCGAAGCTGAGCAGCGGATTGACCACCGAGAGGACGCCCTCGATCTGGCCGAAGCTCGCGCCGGCGTTGAGCGCGCCGCGGAGATGCGAGTGCAGCTGTCTGGGCGCCTCCAGCACCGCCGTCTGCGCGACGACGCAGAGTTCCCGGCGGAGGAGATCGAGCCCGGGACGCGCGAGCGTACGCCCGTACCCTTCGGTGATCATCCAGGCGTCGATGGCCGGATGCAGTGCGGCCACGCTGTCCCGGAGCTTGTGGTAATTGTCTCCGTAGACCACGGCGCACGTCTCTTCACCCCGACGCGTCCATTCGACGTCGTTGGCGTAGCTCGCGTCTTCGTCGGTCTTCGGGGCCGGGACTCCGGAAAACTTCCGCCACGCGGAGAAGGCAATGAGCCCGCGCGGATAGCCCACGAACAGCACGGACTGGAGCAGCAGCTCCTCCACCCACTGGACCGGCACCTGGGAGGTCCGGAGCGGTCCGACGCGCTCGCGGAGCTCCGGCTCGTATCCCTGGGCGATGGCGGCGGCGAACCGCACGAGGTCCCGGGTCTGCGGATCGAGGTTGTCCTGTTTCGCCATGACGGTAACTCTCCCGGATTCGGGCGACGGCATCGCCCGCATGCAAGACTATTCGAAAAACCGCAGTGCGCCGGTGTGCCGAAGCACACCCGTCACCTGGCCGCGCGTATTGCGCGTCGGCAGCTCCCCCCGCGTAGTGAGGGCGGCGAGCGCCTCGGCCCCGCGACCCGACGTCACCAGCGCGCGGAGAATGCCCATGAGGGCCACGGGCGCCGAGCGCATGTCGCCGTCCTCGACCTTGAGCGCGATCCCTATGCGCTCGCCCACCAGCGCCGCGCTGTAGACACCCTCGGCGCCGACCTTCGCGATGATCGCGCCCGGCCACGCCGACATGATCTCGGTGCAGAACCGTCCGGTCCCGGCGACGAGCATCGGATGTGACGTCATCGCCTCGCGCAGTGTGGCAGCCGCGGGCTCGGGCGAGCCGGCGAACCGCGCGTAGCTCAGCGCCATCCCGGTGAGCGGGAGGCCGAAGCAGAGTGCGGTGCAGCCATCCACGCCGAAGCGCATCTCGCCCCGCGGAACACCGGTCCAGCGCTCGACTTCCTCGATCATCCGCTCCTGGACCGGGTGACCGGCGCGCTCATACCCGTGCGGATCCCACCCATGCTGCCGCGCGAGCGCCAGCATCCCTGCATGCTTCCCCGAACAGTTGCTCCAGCGCGGCGTGAGCGCGTGTCCGGTCCGCGAGACCATCTCGGCGACTGCCGCGCCCAGCGGCGGATGCGGACCGCAGGCGAGATCCTCCTCGCGCGCACCGATCTTGGCGAGGAACCGCGCCGCGACGTCGAGATGCACGCGCTCGCTCGAGTGCGACGCACAGGCCAGCGCCAGCTCCTCGGAGCGGAGTCCGAAGGCTTCCGCGGCGCCGTCCGTCAGGAGGGGGAGCGCCTGGAAGGGCTTCGCGGCGGACCGCCAGAACGTGACGAGCGACGGATCGCCGGCGGACGCAACGAGCCGTCCGGTGTGATCGACCACCGCGGCGGAAATGCGGTGCACCGATTCGACCAGATCACCGCGCGTGGACTCCACCCGGAAGTCGCTCATGGCAGGGGAAGATAACCGCCATTAGGTTCCGACCCCATGCCCGAATCCTTCGCGCGACACGGGATCAGCGCACTCGTTTTTGCCCTTGCCGCGGCGTCTCCGCTCGCCGCGCAGGGCTCCCCCTACATCCCGCTCGACGATCCGTCGCTCCCGCTGCTCGAGCATCTCATCGCCCGCGGGGACATCGACGATCCATCCCCGATGGTGCGGCCGTTCCGCCGCATCGATGCGCTCGACGCGCTCGCGCGCGCCGACACGCAGCCGGGAACGCGAAGCGGCGCGATCATCGCGGCGCTGCATGTGCATTATGCGGAACCTGCGGTCGAAACGTGGTGGCGCGCGGGCGCCCGGGCAGGCGCGCAGGCCTACACGACGCCGAGACGCGAGCTGCTGCATCCGGTCGGTGAGGGCGGTGCGGCGCCCTATGGCGACATATCGCTGCAGGCGGGATTCGGTCCGTTCGTCGCCGCGACGCGGCCGGCGATCGAGTCACGCGTCACCGACGATCCCGACTGGCCGGGACGGCGCAACGTGGACATCGCGGGGCGGCTGCTGGAGGGCTATCTCAGCGGGCAGTTCAAGTATTTCCGCTTTGCCTATGGACAGCTCGATCACAACTGGGGGCCGACCGGGCTCCCGGGGATTCCCCTTTCGAACTACGGCTACGAGCGGCAGGGACTGCTGGTCGAGCTGGGGAACCGGAAGGTGCGGCTGACGGCGCTCGCGACCGATCTGCGAGACGGGCCGGACACGGCTGGGCAGCTCAATCACCGCTACTACTTCGTCCATCGGCTGGCCGTGCGCTTCTCCGATCGCGTCGAGGTTGCGGCGTGGGAAGGCAACGTCCTCGCCGGCGCGGACCGGAACTTCGAGACGCGCTACCGGAATCCGCTTTCCTTCGGCTACCTCGCAAACACCGTCGGCCTCGGCGATCGGGGAAACGAGATCCTCGGCCTCGACGCAACCTGGCGCGCCGCGCAGGGAATGGCGCTGGAGGCGCAGGTCGCGATCGACGACTTCTGGTACCAGGACCGCGATCAGAACCGCGACCGGTGGGCCTTAACGGTCGGGGCGCGCGGGCGGGCTCCGGCCGGTGCCTCGTGGCGACTGCTGTACACGCAGGTGTCGTCGCTCGCGCTTCGCGCATTCAACAACGCGGAGAATTTCACCGACGCGGGAGTCGGACTCGGAAGGACCTTCAGTGACAACGACCAACTCACGCTCCGGCTTGCAGTTCCGGTTCGCACCTCATGGATCTTCTCACCTGAGCTGACGCTGTTCCGCCAGGGCGAAGGCCGCATCGAGGACCCGTATCCGGTGCAGCCGGAGCTGGCCTCGACCCCCGCGCTTTTCATCGGAACCGTCGAGCGGACCCTGCGAGCGGGGGTGGCCGTGAGCGGGCGCGAGGGGCCGCTCGAGGTGACGGGAGATGCCGGCATTCATCACGTGTCGAACGCCGGCCATGTCGAGGGCGCAAGCGAGACGCGCTTCGAAGCGCGGGTGCAGGTGACCGTGGGCATTGGAGGGTGGGGTGAGATCGGGGAATGACGCCTTGCACCCCCCGCCCCACTTCGCTAAACTCCCGCCTCCCGAACTTCGGGCGATTAGCTCAGCTGGTTAGAGCGCGCGCCTCACATGCGCGAGGTCGGGGGTTCGATCCCCTCATCGCCCACTGAAGAACCCTGCAGCCCTGCATTCGATGCGGGGCTTTTTTCATGGCCGGTGCGGTCAGCGGTTGCTCCGCCAGACGTCGTCGCCTTCCGCGATCTCCTCCATGGTCCGCCCCGTCGCGACCGATGTCGTGGCTCTCGCCTCGTCCTCGGCCCCCTCTTCGGCGAACTCGTCGCGGTGCTTGATCAGCAGCCACTGCGCCTTGCCGCGCTCGTCGGGCCGGGTGCGGACCAGCACCCACGACCCCTTCAGCCGATCGCCGTGGAGGATGAACTTGAAGTCGCCCTTCGCGTAGGCGGCGCGGAGCGCGGCGAAGGGATCGCCCGGCATCGTTCCGCCGTACTCGTAGGTGCCGCGGTCCCAGAGCATCACGGTCCCGCCCCCGTACTCGCCCTCGGGGATCGTGCCCTCGAAGTTGTTGTATTCGATCGGGTGGTCTTCGACCTGCATGGCGAGACGCCTCACTGCGGGATCGAGGCTCGGTCCTTTCGGCACCGCCCAGCTCTTCATCACGCCATCGAGCTCCAGGCGCAGGTCGTAGTGAAGCCGGCTGGCGGCGTGCTTCTGGATGACGTACCGGAGCTTCTTCGATGCGGCCGCCTTGCCGCCTCTGGGCTCGCCGGTCCGGCTGAAGTCGCGCTTCGCCTCGTATTCGGCGAGCGACGATTTCGGCAGGGCCCGCTTCGGGATCCTGGGCGCCGCCGATTTCGCAGCGGCCGTCTTCGGGGATCCCTTCCCCGAATTCTTCGCCGACTTCCTTGGCGCCTTCTTCGCCGCCTTCTCCTTCCCTGCCTGCTTCTTCACCGGCACGCGGCCTCCTGGCGCTGGGAAGATGAAGCTATTGCCGCGACCGCCAGGAAGTCGTGAGGAGAGTCACGACGAGCCGAGCCACCCGGCCAGGAAACCGGCGCCGAAGCCGACCGATCCGGTCAGCATGTAGCCTTTCCAGGTGCAGGTGGTGAAGCGGTCGACGGCGGCATCGTCGGCGATGTTGGAGATCACGGTGCATACGACCGCCCCGGCGGCGGCGCCGATCGCTCCGCCCAGAAGCGCGTTCCGGACCCGATGAGCCGAGGCCGCGGGCACGCGTACGGCGCCCGGCGATATCGTGACAGGGCCCATGTCCCCGCTCCACGACGCAAATGCGGGCCCACGGAGGACGAGCGAGGGACTCGAATCCTGGGCTTCGCTCGGCCAGGCGAGAACAGAGAGGAGCGAAAGCAGAAGTACCGTTCGAATTCCGGCCTCCTTGCAGAGCATGCCGGAAAATGCGCGGG
>DASTUP010000183.1:0-10052 GCA_035759585.1 Gemmatimonadales bacterium
CGACGGCCTGTCCCTGGGGATCGAGGAGGCCAGCCCGTGGCATGACCCGGACGTGAACGCGGTACGTCATTCGTCAGTCTCCCGTCGGCGATGGACCCACGCGGGCCCACGCAGTCTGCGGTGGGGAACGGCGTCGTCTCCCGCGTCGCCGTTCGTCGGCTGCATCAGGCCGAGGATCGTGGCGCGCACGAGCCCGTAGGCGAGATAGGTGATCCCGAGCGGAAAGAGAAACGACTCGGGCGCGAGGATTCCGCCGAGCAGGATCAGGACGTGCACCAGGAGGCCGAAGATCCCCCTCGCGCTGCGGATGCCGATGGGGGGAAAGCGCGGATACTTCACGTTGCTCACCATCAGCACCGCGAGCAGCAGCATCAGCACCGCGAGTCCCTGCTGGCCGAAGTCCACGTAGCCCATCGATCGCTGATACCACTCGGTCTGCGAGAACGGGTAGTACACGGCGAGCGTCATCCCGGCCGACGGCGACGGCATGCCCGTGAACCAGCTCGAGGGCGCCTTCGTTCCTGCGGTCACGTTGTAGCGGGCGAGCCGCAGCGCGACGGCGACGACGTAGATGTAGCAGAGGATCCAGGCGAACCGCCCGCCGTTCTGGAACTCGAGGAAGTACATGAGCAGCGCCGGCGCCACGCCGAACGAGATCACGTCGACCAGGGAATCGAGCTCGGCGCCGAAGCGCGACCCGGTATTGGACATGCGCGCGACCCGGCCGTCGAGCATGTCGAGGATGCCCGCAAAGACGATGAACCAGCCGGCCCAGGCGTAGCGCCCCTGGAACGCATAGACCATCGACCAGAAGCCGAAGAAGAGATTCCCGAGCGTGAACGCACTGGGCATGACGATCACGACCCGGCGCATGCCGCGGTTGCCGCGCACCGCGGAGGGAGGAGTCATCGCCATGCCGCCACCACCGTTTCCGCGACCCGGGTCCGGTCGCCGACCTTGACCCTGACCTCGGTGCCACGCGGCACGAAGAGATCCACGCGCGATCCGAAGCGGATCATGCCGAGCCGCTGCGCCTGCTTCACTTCGGTCCCTGCCGCGTGATCGGTGACGATGCGCCGCGCGATGAGCCCGGCGATCTGGCGGATGAGCACCTTGCCGCGGGCCGTCTCGAGGCCGATGGAGGACTGCTCGTTTGAAAGGCTCGCCTTCTCCGTCCCCGCATGGCCGAACGCCCCGGCGTTGTAGTGCCGGTAGGCGACGGTGCCGTCGCACGGATACCGGTTCACGTGGCAGTCGAAGACGTTCATGAAGATCGAGATCCTCACGGCGCGATCGTGAAAGAACGCGCTCTCGTCGGTCTCGATCACGCTCACGACCTTGCCGTCGGCCGGCGCGAGCAGGACCGCGTCGTTGCGCGCGCCGCGCGGCTCCGGGTCCCGGAAGAAGGCGACGACCCACACCGCCACGACGGCCCAGAGCAGCGCCGTCGCCGACCATCCGAGCAGCACGAAGATGATGCCGATGACCGCGGCACCGAGAATGAAGGGCCGTCCCTCGGGCGCGATGCGCATCAGCGTTCCTCCATGCCGGATCCGGTCAGGCGGCGATACGCATCGAGATACCTGGCACTCGTTGCGGCCACCACCTCGGCGGGAAGTGGTGGTGGCGGGGCCTCGCCGTTCCAGCGGCCCGCCGCGCGCTCCGCGGCCAGGTAGTCGCGGAGTGGCTGCTTGTCGAAGCTCGGCTGCGCCCGGCCGGGCACGTAACGGTCTGCCGGCCAGAATCGGGACGAGTCCGGTGTGAGAACTTCGTCGATGAGCAGAAGCGTCCCGTCCGGCACGAGGCCGAACTCGAACTTGGTGTCGGCGATGATGATCCCCCGGGCGGCGGCGAGGTCGCGGCCGGCCGCATACACGGCAAAGCTCGCCTCGCGGAGACGCGTGGCCATCGGCGCTCCGAGCTCGGACGCCATGCGCGCGAAGCGCACGTTCTCGTCGTGGCCGGTGGCAGCCTTCGTTGCCGGGGAGAAGAGCGGTGGATCGAGCCGCGCGCTCTCGACGAGCCCCGCAGGAAGCTGCTCGCCGGCGAGCGTGCCGCGTTCGCGGTACTCCGCCCATGCCGATCCGGCGAGGTAGCCGCGCACCACGCATTCGAACGCGACGGGCTCCGTGCGGCGCACCAGCATTGCGCGCCCGGCGATCTCACGCTCGAGCCCGGCGAGCGCGGGCACGCGGGTGACGATCTCGTCGGTGTCCGCGGTCAGAAAGTGCGAGTCCACGACGTCGCGCAGCTGCTCGAACCACCAGGCGCTGAGCTGGGTGAGCACCGCGCCCTTTCGCGGGATCGGCTCGCGCATGACGACGTCGAAGGCGCTGACCCGATCGCTCGCGACGAGCAGGAGCTCCGCCGGGCCCGCCTCGTACACTTCCCGCACCTTGCCGCGCCGGAGGAGCGGGAGTGGCAGCCGGCTCGTCACGACGGCGTTCATACGCGCAGCTCCGCGCCTTCGGCCGCGGCGGCGAATGGACGGACGCGATCGAGGAGCGGCACGAGGAACTCGCGCAGGAACTCTCCGACCTGCTGCTCCGAGCGGCCGGTGTAGTGCACCGGATCGAGCTCGGCGGCAAAGGCGGAAGGCGGCACCGCGCCGAATGCGGGGTCTGCGCCGAGGCGCTCCATGAGATCGTTGGGGCCGCCGCCGCTCACCGACTCGGCGACCGCGAGGCTGTGCCGGCGCACGACCTCATGCAGCTCCTGGCGATCGCCCCCGGCCCCGACCCCGAGCATGAGCCATCGCTCGGTGGCCATGAAGGGCATCTGGGCCTCGACGTGGCGCCGGATGACGCCCTCACGGACTTCGAGCCCCGCGGCGACGTTCGTGACCAGGATGAGGATCGCATCCGTGGCGAGAAACGCCTCCGGCAGCGCGAGGCGCCGGTTGGCGCTGTCGTCGAGCGTGCGCTCGAGCCACTGCGCCGACGCCGTGTTGGCGCCGTTCGGCTGCAGCGAGATCACGAAGCGCGCCAGGGCGTTGACGCGTTCGGAGCGCATCGGGTTCCGCTTGTAGGCCATGGCGCTCGACCCGATCTGCTCGCTCTCGAACGGCTCGAGCAGCTCGCCCTCGTGCTGCAGGAGCCGGATGTCGTTCGCCATCTTGGCCGCGGACTGCGCCACGCCGCTCAGCGCATCGAGCAGGGCACTATCGGCCTTGCGGGGATAGGTCTGGCCGGTGACGGGGAAGGGGCGGTCGAATCCCATGCGCGCCGTGACGCGCCGGTCGAGCTCGCGCACGGCCTCGTGGTTGCCCCCCAGGAGCTCGAGAAAGCTCGCCTGGGTTCCGGTGGTTCCCTTGCAGCCGCGGAACCGAAGCGTCTCGAGGCGGTGGGTGATCTCCTCCACGTCGAGCGCGAAGTCCTGCATCCAGAGCGTGGCCCGCTTCCCGACCGTCGTGAGCTGGGCCGGCTGGAAATGCGTGTAGGCCAGGCAGGGCGTCGCGGCATGCCGCTCGGCGAAGCTCCGCAGCGCATCGAGCACCGCCACGAGCCGGCCGAGCACGAGACGCAGCGCGTCCCGCTGGATGATGAGGTCCGAGTTGTCGGTGACGAAGCAGCTCGTGGCTCCAAGGTGCAGCCAGGGTCGTGCCGCCGGCGCCTGCTCGCCGAATGCGTGGATGTGCGCCATCACGTCGTGGCGAAACCGGCGCTCGTACCGCGCAGCGGCCGCCAGGTCGGCATCGTCGAGATGGGCGCGCATTTCGTCCAGCGCGGCCTCGGGGATCGGCACGCCGAGCTCCCGCTCCGCTTCGGCCAGCGCGAGCCAGAGCCGTCGCCACAGCGCGATCCGGTGCTGCTCGCCGAAGAGCGTCTGCATGGCGGGAGAGGCATAGCGGCTGCCGAGCGGCGAGCGGTAACGGTCGTCCGTCATCAGAACGTGAGATCCACGAAGTTGTAGACGCCGTTCCGCTCGAAGGTGATGCGGAACGGCTGTCGCGGCTGGATGGAGCGGAGGATGGTGGCGAGATGCGCCGCCTCGCGCACGCGGGTCCGGTTGACGCCGATGATCACGTCGCCCGCCTGGAGCCCGGTGGCGCGCGACACCTCGGGGCTCACGCGGTAGATGAGGGCGCCGTCCGCGGTGCGGAGATCGCGCTCGGCCTGGATCGACGGCGTGACGCTCACGAGCTCGAGGTCCCGAAGGATCGTGACCTTTTCGGCGGCGACCGTCGGCAGGTCCCCGGTCACGATGCGGCGGCGCTGCGTGCCGCCGTCCTGGCGCACGCCGACCGTGACGGCATCCCCGACGTGGAGATCGAGCTTCACGGCCTCCCAGTCGAGATAATTGCGCAGGGGCCGCCCGTTCGCCTCGGTCAGCACGTCCCCGGCGCGAATCCCGGCCCGCGCCGCCGGACCGTCCGGGGCGACGCCGGCGACGGTGACGCCGCCGGCGCGCTTCCAGTCGGCCATGGTCTGTGCGCCCGCGACGTCGAGCCCGGTCCACGCGCGCCGGACGGTGCCGTTCCGGACGATCTCGTCGGCTACGCGCACGGCGCGCTCGATCGGAATGGCAAACCCGAGGCCGATCGACCCGCCGCTGCTCGAAAAGATCGAGGAGTTGATGCCGACGACTTCGCCCGGCGCATTGACGAGCGGGCCACCGGAGTTGCCGGGGTTGATCGCCGCGTCCGTCTGGATCATGTCGAGGTAGAGGCCGGCCTGGTCGCCGCTGGGCAGGATGTTCCGCCCGGTGGCGCTCACGACGCCCACCGTGACCGTCGGCTCCGAATTGCCGAGCATGTACGCGAACGGGTTTCCGAGCGCGACGACCCATTCGCCGGTCATGAGATCGGTGCTGCGCCCGACCCTGGCGACCGCAAGATCCGACGCCTCGATCTTGACGACCGCAATGTCCGTGACCGGATCCTCACCGAGCACCGTGCCGGCAAAGTCCCGGCCGTCCGCGAGCGTCACCACGAGCCGCTCGGCGCCGCCGACGACATGCTGGTTGGTGATGATGACGCCGTCCGGCCGGGCGATGATGCCCGTGCCATAGCCCTGCACGATGCGCTCGGCGCCCTGCGGGACGAAGAATGCGTCCCAGGGCGTCCGGGGTGTGATCCGCTGCCTGCTGGTGGCGTTGATGGATACGACGGCAGGGGAAACCGCCTCTACGGCGGTGACGATGGCGGTGCGCCGCGAAGACTCGACATTGGCGCGCGGCGTGGTATCGGCCTGCGCGGCGCCGGCCCGGCTGGTGAACATTCCCGCGCCGGGGGTGCCGGAATCCTGCGCGCCGCAGCCCGTGCCCGCGATGAGGAGCGCGAGCGTAGCCGCGCGGGCCGCGGCGCTCACGTCACTCCTCTCGCAGCGTCTCATGCAGATCCTCGGCGGGCGTCCGGTAAAGCGACGCTGGATAAGTGGCGCGAACGAAGTACAGACCCTCCGGCGGTGCCGGCGCACTCGTTTCCTGGTTGTCCCGGCCCGCGAGGAGTCGCTTCATGTCCTCGAGGGGGCGGCGGTGAAGCGCGATGTCCACCATCGTTCCGACGAGCATCCGCACCATATGGTGCAGGAAGCGATCGGCCTCGACGTGAAACACGGCACCTCGCCCCTCCCGGAGCTGCCACTCGGCCCGCGCCAGAGTGCAGCGATAATGCGCCTTTTCCTGCCCTCGGACGGAAAACGCCTCGAAGACGTGCTCGCCTCGGATGACGTCTGCCGCGCGCTCGAGGAGCGCGAAGTCCAGCGGCCGCCGCAACGCCCACTCGTACGGGCGGCGGAAGGGCGACGCCGCCGAGTCGTCGGTGCCGACGACGTAGCGGTAGCTCCGCGTCAGCGCGCTTTTCCGGGCGTGAAACCCCGGAGCCATCTCGCGTACCTCTTCCGCCCAGCAGTCCGGCGGCAGCAGCGCATTCAGCCCGCGGCGCAGCGGAGCCGCCTCCCAGCGGGCCGGCATGGCGAAGCTCACGCCGAGGCCTTCTGCGTGCACGCCGGCATCGGTGCGGCCGGCTCCTGCAACTGCGATCTCCTGCGCCGCGAGCCGGCTCAGGACCTGCTCGACCACGCCCTGCACGGACCGCCCTGCCGCCTGTCGCTGCCAGCCGATGAAGCCGCGGCCATCGAAATGAAGCAGCGCCAGGAAGGTCCGGGTCATCGCGGCGAAATCTAGCCGTCCGGAGACCCCGATTCAAGGCGCGCAAAGCCTTGTGGCAATTGACAAAAGCGCGTCCCGACATGTAGCGTTCCGTCGCATTCCACGCCGATCATCGCGACGCTGGCCCATGATGTGCAACGCGCCGCCCCAAGGGGCGGCGCGCGACTGCAACATGGGTGGGAGGCCGGCTCTTCGCTGGACGCGAGGGTGTCAGTACTTCCGGATGACGCCCACGACGACTCCCTGGATCAGCACGTCCCGCTCCTGAAAGCGCATCGGCTGCATGGTGGCGTTGGCGGGCTGCAGCCTGATCCAGCCGCCGGACTCGCGATAGAACTTCTTGACGGTGGCCTCGGAGCCGTTGACCAGGGCGATGACCATCTCGCCGTTTTCGGCCGAATCCTTGCCGTGGACCACGACGAAATCTCCGTCGAGGATGTGCTCGTCGATCATGGACGAGCCCTGGACCCGAAGGGCGAAATTGGGCCCCCGGCGGGGAAGCATCGACTCCGGTACCGCCAGCGTTTCCTCGTGCATGAGCGATTCGATCGGAAGACCGGCGGCCACGCGGCCAAGCAGGGGGATCTCGGTTGCCGCGGCAGTGCCCCGCGGCGGCAGCACCTCGATCGACCGGCTCTCATTGTAGGAACGCTGGATGTAGCCCTTGCGCTCGAGGTTCGTCAGGTGCTCGTGCACGGTGGCGAGCGACTGAAATCCGAAGCGTTTTGCGATTTCCTCGAAGCTCGGGGCATACCCCTCGTCGTTGATGTGCTGCTGGAGGTAGGCGAGGATTTCGCTCTGGCGTTTGGTGAGCGGCATCGGAAACGTCCTGTGGGTGGGTAGCCGAAGAGAGCCCGAATCATTGTACCCGAAAACCCCCCGAAGGGCAAGATCCCGCGGCCGCTCGAGACCTGTTACTTTCGGTCCCGGGCCGACCCGGCCGCCCCGAGACACCCGGAGACTCCACGACGACATGCCGCTAGCGCGCCCCGGTTTCGCGATCCACCACCTCGCCAAGTCCGGCGCGGCGTGACGCTGCCCGAGACGGCAGGCGCCGGCACGGTGCTGCCTGCTTCGCAGGTGGCAGAGCTCATTCAGAGTCTCGTGAAGGCGCTTCGCGCGTTTCAGATGTACCTCCCCAACAATCCGATCTACCACCGTGCGGTCGATCAGGTGAAGGCCGCATTCTCGCCAATCTGGGCGGCCACCGACGAGCTCGTGCTCAGGGTGGCGGAGACGGATTTCGTCTGGGAGGAACAGACCGTCTACCACCAGCTCAGCAAATCGGAAAGCCTGGCGTGGACGCTCTACAAGGACGGCCTCCGCGTCCTGACGCTCCGCCGGGGCGTTGAGGAGGAGGAGATCGCGCGCTTTCTCGGGCTGGTCAACCGCGCGCGCTTCCTCCCTGCGGACGCACCGGACGATCTCCTCACGCTGCTCTGGGAGGAGGAATTCCAGTGGGTGACCTACATCTTCGCCGAGCCGTTCGCCGAGACCGAGCCGATCGAGCGGCAGGCCGAGGCGCAGGACGTCACCGCGGAAGCGCGGCGCACGCAGGTCCAGGAGGAGGCGCCGCCGAAGCCGAAGGGCATCGTCGATATCGAAGACTTCGACGGGACACTCTACTTCCTCGACGAGTCGGAGATCAGCTACGTCGTCGAGGCGGTGAAGCACGAGTATGCCCGTGACGTGCGCAGCGGAGCCATCGCGCTCCTGTTCGACATCTTCGAGCTCGAGCAGGCGCCGACCGTCCGGGACGAAATCGTCGCCATCATCGAGACGTTCTTCCCGAACCTGCTCAACAAGGGCGAATTCCGCGTCGTGGCGTCCGTGCTGCGCGAGCTGCGGGGCGTCGGGGCGCGCGCCAGGGACCTGACCGCGGACCAGCAGCAGCGGCTGCGCGCCTTCGAGGCGCGCCTCAGCGAGCCCCACATCGTCGCACAGCTCGTCCAGTCGCTCGACGAGGCCAGCACCCGGCCAGGCGACGAGGACGTGAGCGAGGTCCTCCGGGAGCTTCAGCCGGCCGCGCTCGAGACGATCCTCGCGATGCTCCCGAGGCTCAGCTCCGACAACGTGCGGACACTGCTCGAGGCCACGGCCGATCGCCTGGCGGCTGCGCACACCGCGGAAGTACTTCGCCTGCTGCGGACCCCGGGCTCCGAGGCGCTGCAGGGGCTCGTGGACATGTGCGGCCGGCTCAAGCTTCAGGGCGCCGTGCCCGGTCTGGGCGATGCGCTCACGAGCGGGAACGAGACGATTCGTCTTGGCGCCGTGAACGCGCTCGCCGCCATCGGGTCGCCAGGCGCGCTTGCGCACATCGACCGGGCCATCGAGGACAATGACCGTGCCGTACGCCTCGCGGCGGTGAAGGCGGCAGGCGCTCGCGGCTACAGAAACGCGCTGCGGCGAGTCGAATCGGTGGTGCAGGGGAAAGGCGTGAAGGAGATGGACCTGAGCGAGAAGATGGCCTTCTTCGAGGCGTACGGGTCGATTGCCGGCCCGGCCGCGGTGAAGACGCTCGGCGCGATGCTCGAGGGACGGGGGATGCTGCGGATGAAGGAGCCCCCGGAGACGCGCGCCTGTGCGGCGCTCGGTCTGGGCCGGGTGGGAACCCCCGAAGCGCGGCAGCTGCTCGAGCGCGCGGCCTCCGACAAGGAGCCGATCGTCCGGAACGCCGTGAATCGCGCACTCCGGGGCGGCGCCTCGTGACCCTTCCGGTCGACGGCGCGCCGCAGGAAGGCCTCCTTCGCTCGGGCGGGCGGGGACTGCTGCTCACGCTCTACACCGCCATGCGGAGCCTCAAGCTGTATCCCGTCGAGAACGCCACGGTGCAGCGGGCCCTCGACGACCTGGTCCATTCCGCCGAGTCGCTGCTCGAGGCGGAATCGGAGATCGAGGTCCGCCTCTCCGGTGATTTCATCTTCGTCAACTCGACGCGGCTCCGCCTCGAGCTCGACAACTATGCCTCCTTCAGCAGCATCCTCGCGACGCTCCGCGCCGTGGACATCGGCGTGCTCCGCATCCGCCGCGAGGTCACCCGGCGCGACTGGCAGGCCTTTCTCTCCGCGCTCATCGCGGTGGCGGACAAGCTGCCTCCCGATCCCTTCGACGAGCTCGTCGAGCGCCTCGGGCGGGCCGGCGTGCACGGGCTCGATATCGAGGTCGCGCAGGATTCCGCGGAGTCGCTCGACGAGCTGCAGCGGGCGCGTGAGCTCGCCAAGCGCACGTACTCGCACGGCGTCGCCGTAGCGCGCGAAGTGGTGACCAGCGTCCGCATGGGCCGCGCGACGAGCGTCAAGAAGGTGAAGCGCGCCGTGCAGATGATCGTCGACCAGGTGCTCAACAACGAGACGTCGCTGATGGGCCTCACCACCATTCGCGACTACGACGAGTACACGTTCCAGCACTCCGTCAACGTCTGCATCTTCGCGGTGGCGCTCGGCAAGAAGCTGGGCCTGTCGAAGCTGCAGCTGTACGATCTCGGCATGGCCGCGCTGATGCACGACATCGGGAAGGCGCGCATCCCGGTGGACATCCTGAACAAGACGGGCGGCCTCGACGACCGCGAGTGGCGCGTCATGCAGGCGCACCCCTGGTTCGGCGCACTCACGCTCTTCAGCCTGCGCGGCTACGACGAGATTCCCTATCGCTCGATCCTCGTCGCGCACGAGCACCACATGAAGATCGACCTCACGGGCTATCCCAGGACGATCCGGCCCCGGGAGCTCGGCATCTTCTCGCGCATCGTCGCGGTCGCCGACGGGTTCGACGCCGCCACCACGCGCCGCAGCTACCAGACGATTCCCATCGAGCCCGATGAAGTGCTCCGCGAGATGTGGGAGAACCCGCGCCGCGGTTATGATCCCGTGCTGGTCAAGGCGCTCATCAACCTCATCGGCATCTACCCGGTCGGGACCTGCGTGATCCTCGATTCGCTGGAG
>DASTUP010000184.1:0-6086 GCA_035759585.1 Gemmatimonadales bacterium
AAGCGGACTGGCCCCGATTGGAGACTGCATACCCGGAACCTCACACGGATCCGGACCCAACGTCGCTTCAGCGACACATAGCCGAGCCGCGGCTTCAGCCGCGAAACCGGCGTGGAAGGCGAACATGTAATTGAAAAGAGGCCCGGGTCTTTGACCCGGGCGTTTCTGTGAGGGAGTGGGTGCCTCGCCGCGGCTTCAGCCGCGAGACCGGCGATCCCGCGCACCCACCCTACTTCTCCCCCCACCTCATATGCGTCGCCATCCCGACTCCTTCGAGCCCGGTCGGCAGCTCTCCCTCGATCCCTGCCAGATTGATCGTCTGCGCATACAGCGTGCGCACCGTCGCCAGCATCTTCGCCTCCTCCGCATCGCTCAGGTCGGGCAGGGTGACCCGGCCCGCGGCCACCGCTGGCGCCAGCGGGTGCCAATTCATCTTCTGCCAGTCGGGGAGTGAATCGTACACCGCCTTCCCGATGGCCCACTCGACCTCGATCAGCGGCGCGCCGCCGGCGCCCTGCCGGAAGACGAGGCCCTGGAGCACGCCCTCGCGGAGCTGCTTGAAATAGTGGTGCGTCTCGTACGTCTCGCCACGGAGATAATGCGTGGCGACGATGTGCGTGGTGAATCCCGGCACCGGGCCTTTGTCCTGTGCCGCCGCGGGCGCGACAGCCAGAATCGCAAGCGCCGCGGCCCCGAGTCCCGCTTTCCGGATCTTCGATGCAGACATGACCGAGCTCCTCGCTGGAAGTTCCCTGCCAAGGTAGGTATCGTCAGTCATTCTGTCCAAGACTTGTTCCGGATGGACTGATAAGCTCAGCTTATGGCAGAAACGAGGCTTTCCCGATGGAACTGCGCCAGCTTCGCTATTTCGCCGCGGTTGCCGAGCACCGGCATTTCACCCGCGCGTCGGAAGCGCTCAACGTCTCCCAGCCCGCGCTCTCCCAGCAGATCCTCGGCCTGGAACGGGAGCTCGGCCTTCCGCTCTTCGACCGGCTCGGACGGGGCATCGAGCTGACCGCCGCCGGCCGCGTGTTCGAGGAGCATGCGCGCCGCACGCTCCGCGAGGCCGACAACGCGCGGGCTGCAATGGACGACCTGCGCGACAGCGTGCGCGGCGAGGTCACCATCGCCGCCATCCAGACGGCGGGTGCGGGATTCCTGGTGGATGCCGTCGCCCGGTTCCGGCGGCAACATCCCGGCGTGATCGTGCGTCTGCGGGAGGAGCGCGCCACGGATGTGGCGCAGCTGGTGCACGAGGGCCGCGCCAACCTTGGCGTCACCTACCTGCCGCTTGCCGAGTCGAACGGGTTCGAGACGGAACGGCTGAGCGTCGAGGAGCTGGTGCTGGTGGTGCCGAAGGGACACGAGTTGGCGGGGCGCAGGGTGCAGACGCGGCGCATCGGCGCGCTGCCGCTGGTGGTGCCGCCGGGCGGCTACTGCCTGCGCGGCGGCATCGACGCCGTGCTCGCGGAGGCGGGCGCGACCAGCGTCGCCGCCTAGATCGGTGCGATCGAGGGGATCTGCGACGCGGTGCGCGCGGGGGTGGGCGTCGCGATTCTTCCGGCGAGCTACATCAGGTCACGCGCGGCGCGCCTTGGCCTCGCCGTCGCGCGACTGGTGGATCCGGTGCCGCGCCGGGACGTCGGCGTGGTCCGCTCGGCCGAGCGGCATGCGTGCGCGGCGACGCGGGCGTTTCTCGGGGAGCTGCGGCGGGCGGCGGGGTGAGCGCATGCGCCAACTCGCAGTCGCCCTCATCGTCTTCATCCTCGCGGTCTGGATCGGTGCGGTTGCCGTGCTCAAGGCGGGAGAGCGGTCGCTGGTCTATTTCCCCGGCGACCGCGCGGTGCCCGAGCCTCATCCGTCATTTGCCCTTCGCCATATGGCCGTCGAGTTTCCCGCAAGCGACGGCGTCCGCCTCCACGCGTGGATCGTGCCTGCCGCTGCGGCCGATTCCTCCGGCTTCTGGCTGCTGATCGCCCACGGCAACTACGGCAGCATCGGCTTCGGTGACCGGCCCGCGTTCTACGCCGCCGCGCGCGATATCGGCCTCAATCTCCTGGCCTTCGACTACCGCGGCTTTGGCCGGAGCGGCGGCCGCGCGGACGAGGAGGGCCTCTATCGCGACGCCGAGGCCGCGTACCGCTACCTCACCGATTCGCTGCAGGTGCCGCCCGACCGGATCGTGCTCTTCGGCCACTCCCTCGGCACCGGCGTCGCCACGGAGCTCGCCACCCGCGTGCCGTCGGCAGCACTCGTGCTCGAGGCGGCGTACACCTCGCTGCCCGATATCGGGCAGGCGGCCTATCCGTGGGTGCCGGTGGGGCTGCTTGCGGGAGAGCGCTTCGAGACGATCGACAGGATCGGGAAGGTGACGGTGCCGAAGCTGCTGCTGCATTCGCCGGAGGACGACATCGTCCCGTACGCGCACGGAAGGCGGGTCTACGAGGCGGCGAACGGCAGCAAGCGCTTCGTGACCGTGCGCGGCGGCCACGCGGGGGCGTTCAGCGAGGATCGCGAAACGTACTTCGGCGCGATCAGGGAGCTCGTGGAGAGTCTGCCGTAGCGACCCGCCATCGAGGAATCACCGTTCGCCGAACCGCGCCTTCGCGCGCTCGCGGGCCTTCGCCGCCTCCACGTCCCGGTCGCGCGGCGCCGCCGAGGTGACGAGCGAGCCCAGCAGCCGCCGGGCGACTTCGGCAGTTTCGTCCACCGCCCGCTCGAACACCGCCTCGTTCGCCTGCGACGGCTTGTTGAACCCGCTGAGCTTTCGCACGAACTGGAGCGACGCGGCGCGGATCTCGTCGTCGGTGACGGGCGGATCGAAGTTGTAGAGCGTCTTGATATTGCGGCACATGAGAATTCGAGGATTCAGGTTCCCGGTCAGTACCCGCTGGAATCTACTCTCCCGCGAGCCGCCGCTTCGCTGCCGCCATCCTGTCCCGGACCATCACCAGGGCGAATCCTCCGCGCCCGCGTGTTCCTCGCCATGGTCCACCCGAACCAGGCCAGCGATACACCCCACGCCCCATACACGATCAGCCGCACCGGATGCCCGGCGATCTCCGTGACCGTCGCCGGGTCCGCGCCGGTCTTCGTCAGGACTACCCGGCTGACCTGCTCCGCCGTGAACCACCCCCACAGCACCGCCGCCCACACCAGCATCGCCCGCCCTCCGATCCCCGGTCCCATTCCCTTCGGCAGCCGCCGCACGTTCATGTACCCCACCACCAGCGTGAACATGAACATGCTCGCGATCGTGAACGGCCCCGCCACGAGCAGCAGGAAGTCGGGCTGCATTCCCTCGAGCGCGCCGCCGCCGACCCAGCTCGCGAGGATGATCGCAGCCGAGGCGCCGACCATGAGCGTGAGGAAGATGAGGAAGGTGCGCTTGAGCGTCCAGAAGGTGGTGCGGCGGCCGTATCGCTCGTAGAAGACGTTGCCGCAGATGCGGGTGACGGTATCGACGATCGCCACCTGCGTGCTGAAGAGGATGAGGACGCCGCCCAGGAGGAAGGCGATCTCGAGCCAGCGCCCGCCGACCTGCGCGATGACTGCCGACTGCTGCGCCACCATCGCGCCGAGCTTCCCGGCGAGCGCCGTGTTGCCGGTGCCGATCGTGGCCGTCGCGACGAGCGAGGTGATGACGACGCTGAGGATGCAGAGCACGACGAACGTGACGAGGATCTCGAGTCTCGCGACCCGCATCCACGCGAGGAACCGCGCGAGCGCCGTCGGATTCCCGGCGGAGAAGGCGTACCCGGTCTCGCTCACGCGCTCGTTCTCGCCGCGAATGCCGGCGATGCGTCCCTGGTACGCAGCCATGCCGAACCCCTTGTCGCGCAGCCAGAGCGACTGCGCGAGAAGGAGCGTGCCGCCGCTGCCGGCGTACGCGACGGCGATGAGCAGGGTGGGGAACTGGCTTCCATGCAGCAGCTCGGGCGGCGCGGTGCCGATGGACGCGGCGCCCTGCGCGAGCGCGAAAAGATCGGCCGGGAGGATCCCGACGACGAAGAGCACGATGAAGAGCAGCGGGAAGAGGGCGACGACGAGCCAGAGCTCGAACCGCTCGAGGGCGTTGTAGACGATCGTGCTCAATCCGAGCGCGAAATAGATCACGGCGAGCATGACGAGCGCGATCGGCTGCCAGGCGAGCTCGGCGCCGGTGAAGCGGGCGATGATCTGCGCCGTGAAGTTCGCCGATTCCGAGGCCCACCCCGGCCAGAAGAAGCTCGCGAGCGTGGCGACGAGAAAGAACCAGGGCCAGACCCCCTTGGCGCCGAGCCGCGCCATTCCCGCAAACACCGATTCGCCCGTGGCCACGGTCCAGCGGGTGATCTCGAGGATGACGAAGAACTGCGTGACGACGCCGACCCAGAAGAGCCACCAGATGCCGTAGCCGTTCACGGTGACGAGGTTGGGCCAGAGGAGGAACTCGCCCGCGCCGAGTCCCATGCCGAGGGCGATGACGGAGGGGCCGATGAGATGGTGGAGGCGCGGGACCCGCGGGATCTCGTCCTGCCGGCGGAACGCCGGCCCGTCGCCCGGATCGGGGAAATCGGCCGTCCTTGGCGCTTCCGCGAGCGCGGCGTCGTCGAGCGGGACGAATACGCCATCGCGGTAGGCGCGGCCTTCGGAGTCGGGGGCGCGGATCGCGTCGTGCATCGGGATCGCAGGGAAGGGGATGGGCGAATGTGCGGACCGCAGGACCCTGGCGCAACGGGGTGCGGGACCTCCCGGCGCCCGTCCGGGGCCCCGCGGGTGCCCGTCCCTCCCCCACCTGTCCTCTTTTTGCCGCACTAGGGTTTTCCCTAGTAGCGGAGGGGGCCGGAAAGCTGTATGCTATACCCTCCCCATATCGATCCGGCAGGACTTCAGGTGCGAGCCACGCTCGCCGCAGGCGTGCGTCCGTTGCCGACTCCCCGGCGCGGCCTCGGCCGGCGTCTACCCTTACGCGGAAACGCCATGCTCAGCACTCGCCCAGGGATCGGTCTCGCTCTCGCGGTTGCGCTCGGCGCCTGCGGCGGTGAAGCCGCGGAGCCCAACCTGCCCGACCCGATCTATCCGGCGCTCGCCGGCAACTACCAGATTCTCGGCGACTTCGACGGCATCCCGGACAACATCGGCTGGCTCGACGGCACCTTCTCGATCCAGCAGCCTTCGCGGGCGCAGGAAACGTTCGGAGGCAACGCGCACATCACGGTGCACCTCGACGGCGAGCTCTTCGAGTTCGTCTATCCGCTTTCCTCCGCGACCGTCACGACCGGGGGCGCGGTGACGTTCGTGATGCGCGAGGGTCCCTCCAATGCCTGGACCTTCGTTTCACAGCTCTCGGGAACGAGTCTGGCGGGTAATCACACCCTCATCGCGAGCGGTGCCATCGGCGCGCTCACGGGCAGCTTCAGCGCCAGTCGAACCGGCGGCAGCGGCAGTGCCGGATCGCTCGCCGTCGCACCGGTGGACCGCACATCGCCGACGCTCGCGGCACTCCTCGAGCGCATGCGGGCCCCGTGAGCCGAATGCCATTCGACCGCGTGGTTCCCGTCTGTTTCCTGATCCTCGCTGCAGGATGCTCCGGTGGAAGCGAGCCGGAGGCCGATACGACGCCGCCGACGGTGACGCTCACCTCGCCTCAGCCGGGTCCGGTCTCGGGCGTCGTCACGGTCTCCGCCGCGGCGAGCGATGCGAGCGGCATCAAGGGCGTCGACCTCTACCTGAACGGGGGCCTCCTGGCCCAGCGTGACGTGACGCCGCCGTACCAGGTGACGTGGGATGCGGATGCGGCGGGCGTGGGAACCTTCACGTTCTGGGCGGTGGCGTTCGACAGTGCCGATCTCGGGGCCACGAGCGCAGAGGTGACGGTGACGACGCAGTGACGGCCGGCGGACGCGGCCGAGACCTTCCCTTGCCTCGTCGCGCCCTCTATCCTCCCTCCTCCCCTGTCAGACCCCCACCGTACTCTGGGGACCACGCAGATTCCTGACGCCGCCTTCTCGCCGCGAAGAGCACCTTTGTCCCTGTCCGCCACCGCCGCCGATCTCGAACGTCTGGGCCGCGAGCATCCGCTCACCCGCAAGGTGCTCGTCGCC
>DASTUP010000185.1:0-3176 GCA_035759585.1 Gemmatimonadales bacterium
TTCCTCGGCGGAAGCCTCGGTCCCGCCGCGCCATCCGATCCGCCGTCCCTGGCCGGCACGCGGATCGGGGCCTATACGCTCGAGCGGCGTGTGGGGCAGGGCGGCATGGGGAGCGTCTGGCTCGCGCGGCGCAACGACGGCCGCTTCGAGGGCAGCGTCGCGGTGAAGCTGCTCAACCTGGCGCTGCTCGATCCGGTCGGAAGCGAGCGGTTCCGCCGCGAGGGGACGACGCTCGCCCGCCTCACGCATCCCAACATCGCGCGGCTGATCGACGCCGGCATCACGGACGCGGGCCAGCCGTTCCTCGTGCTCGAGTACGTCGAGGGGACGCGGATCGACCGCTACTGCGACGAGCAGAAGCTCGGTGTCGCCGCCCGGCTCGCGCTCTTCCAGGCGGTCCTCGGCGCGGTCTCCCACGCGCACGCCAACCTGATCGTCCACCGCGACCTCAAGCCGTCGAACATCCTCGTGTCCCGCGACGGCGTGGTGAAGCTGCTCGATTTCGGAATCGCCAAGCTGATGGGCGAGGATGCGGATGCGGCGGGAGAGGCCGAGCTCACCGCCGCGGGCGGCGCGCCGCTCACGCCCGAGTACGCGGCGCCCGAGCAGCTCCGCGGCGAGCCGGTCACGACGGCCACCGACGTCTACGCCCTCGGCGTCCTCCTCTACATCCTCCTCACCGGCACGAACCCGAGAGGCGAGGACGCGCGCACCGCCGCCGGCCGGCTCCGCGCCGCCTCCGGGACGAGAGTGCGGAGTCCGGGCGCGGCCGTGACGGAGGTGGCGGCGGAGCTGCGCGGCAGCACGCCCGAGCGACTGCGCCGGGCGTATGCGGGCGATCTCGACAACGTGGTGGCGAAGGCGCTGGACGACGATCCCGCCCGCCGCTACACCACTGCGGACGCATTCGCCGCCGACCTGCAGCGCCACCAGAAGCACGAACCGGTGGAGGCGCGAGCGCCGTCGCTCGGCTATCGCACCGGCAAGTTCATCCGGCGGAACCGGCTCGCCGTCGCGGCGGCGGCCGTGGTGGCGGCGACGCTCACCGGCGCCACGTCCCTCACCTCCGCGCAGATGCTCGAGGCTCGCGCCCAGCGCGATACCGCGCGTGCCGAGCGGAACCGCGCCGTGTACGAGCAGCGGCGCGCGTCGGCGTCGAGCGAGTTCATGCAGTCGCTGCTGGCCGGCATCCATCCGGAGGAGAAGGTCGGCACGCTCGAGCTGCTCCAGCGCGCGCGGACGCTGCTCGAGCGGGACCACGCCGGCGATCCCCGGTTCGTCGCGACCATGATCCTCGACCTGTCGGCCCAGTTCGGGCCGACCCTCGACTTCCCGACGCGGCGCGCGCTCCTCGGCCGTGCCGTCGAGCTCGCCGAGCGCGCGGGCGATCCGGAGCTCGAGGCGCTTGCGCGGTGCGGCCTCGCGCGGCACCAGGCGTGGATCTACGTGGAGCCGGACAGCATCCTCCCCCATCTGGCGGCGGCGGACCGCGCGCTCGCGCGGACCCTGGGATCGGCGCAGGCGGCGCGAGGGCAGTGCATGATCGCCCGCGCCCGCTACCGGATCATCGGCCGCGACTACCGGAGTGCGCTCGCCATGTCGGCAGAGGCGCTCGCGATCGCGGAAGCGTCGATGGACACCAGCTCGCCGGCGTTCGCCGACGTGCTGGCGGACTATGCGGACCAGCGGCGCGTCATCGGCCGGCCGGTCGAGGCGCTCGTTCCCCTGCGCCGTGCCATCAGGATTCTCGAGGACGCCGGCCGGGGCGAATCGGTGCGCATGCTGCACGCCTTGCAGTTGAATCACGCCGTCCTCGCTTCGACCGGCTACACCGAAGCCACGGACTCGGCGTACCGCGCCTGGGAGCACCTCGCCACCCGGCTCGGCGACCGCTACGCCCTCTCGGTGGAGAACGCCTCCGCGCACCACGCCCTCGGCACCGGCAGGCCCGATTCGGCGGCCGCGATCTGGACCCGCCAGTTCGAGCGCCAACGACGGATGAGGGATCCCCGGGCTGCCATCACGCTCGGCTGGCTCTGCCGGGCGCTGATCGACGCCGGCAGGCTGGACGAAGCGCGGGCACGGCAACGGCAGCTCGTCGCGCTCGAGGGGCCGCGCGACGAAGAGCTCATCGCCGCCGGTCGGCTCGCGGAAGCGGAGGGCCGGCACCGGCGCGCGCTGGATGCGTACGGAGAGCTGCTGGAGCGCCAGGGCTTTCCAGTGCTCCGGTATCCCTGGGCGATGATGCCGTTCGTCAACCGCGCGGCGCGCATGGCGCTGCTCGCGGGACTGCCGGCGACGGCGGACTCGATCGCCGCCCACGGCCATCGCCAGGTGCTCGACGTGCAGCCGTGGGACAGCCTCACCATCGGGCGACTGCGGCTGGTGCAGGCGCGGGCCCGCCTGGCACTGGCGGACTCGTCAGGCTCGCGCGACTTCGCCATGCAGGCGGAGCGGGCGCTCGGCGCGCATGCGGCCGCGTCGGCGCGCGACCTGCCGGAGCTGCGGGAAGCGCGCGATCTGGCCACGCTCCTCCGGGGAGGGCCGCGCTGAGGAGCGAACCGGCGTCGGCGGTAGGGGCGTGGCGGTTTCTGGACGTCGATGTCGATCTACCAGTAACCCCTCCCCGAGGAAACCCGCATGCGCTTCCGTGTTGCCGCCCTGCTCTCGTCCGTAGCCGCCATAGCCTGCAGTGGCGAGTCGGGCCCTACGGGTCCGGATGGCTCCCTGACTCCGCAGTTCGCCGAAGCGCAGCTGGCCGCCTCGAAATCCGCACTGGCCCAGGTTCGCAAGCTTCAGCTCAGCAGCCGGACCCTGGTTCTCGATGGGACGCCGGTCCCCTACGTGGTCAGGCTTCTCAATCCGACGAACGAGACCATGAGCGAAGTCTGGTATCAGGTCATGATCGAGCAGGGCGCGAACAACCGCGGCGGTGGCGGCAGCAACGCGAACTGCACCACCGCCAGCGCCGAGCTCCCGCCCGGGACCTGCGACATGGAATTCGGTACGAGCGCCAACAACGAGCTTCCCGGCGACGGCACACTGGTGCCGGGTCCCGCGAACCTGGTGCTCACGCTCCATCGCGGCTTTGCAGCGCCGGTGGTGCAGGACGTCGAAACGGTGCGGGTGGTTCTGGTCGCTCCGTAAGGCAGGTACAGGCGTCCCCGCAGTCCCCT
>DASTUP010000186.1:0-35556 GCA_035759585.1 Gemmatimonadales bacterium
GGGCCGCGGCGCCGAAGCCGAAGCTGTTGACTTCCTCGTTGCCGGCGGTCGGGTGCGCCGCCGTCTCGACATCCCCCTCGAACCAGCGGGCGCCGTTGTAGCTGCACTCGTTGGCGCCGTCGGCGTTGGTGAAGCCCTCCGCGCTGTTGACGCAGCCGCGGCTCTGGACCGCGGTCCAGTAGTCGGCGGGCATCTGGGCGGTCACCGAAGCGCCGAGGACGAAGTCGGTCGCGACGCCGAAATTCTGCGCCTGCTGCGGGTCCACCGCTGCGCCGGCGAAGTTCGCCGTCGCGGTCTCGGTATCGCCGCCCGTATTCGCCATCAGGATCGTGATCGACGTCTGCGACTCGGTCGGCAATCCCGGCTGGACGGTCATGAAGTAGGTGCCGGGGACGTTGTTGTACGCGCTGCCGAGCTGGATGCTGTCGAGCCGCACCGCGACCGATCCGGTGCCGCGCACAAGCTGCGCAACGTAACCGGAGAATTCGGCTTCCCAGCCGTTGGCCGGCGGGAACGGCTTGTTGAAGACGCCGGTGGCCGGGTCGAGCGTCGGCAGCACGTTGTCAGTCAGCTGGACGCCGCGTCCCCAGATCTCATTGGACACGGTGACGCCGAGCTCGGCGTTCGTCGAAGTCACGCGCGGCGTCACCGATTTGGTGATGCGCGGCGATTCGAGCGACGACGGCCCCGACTGGAAGGAATTCACGTCGAACGCCGTGACCGAATAGAAGTACCGGAAGTTGTTCCGGACGTTGTTGTCGACGAAGACGAACGGCACGCCGGTGTCGTTGAGCTCCGGCAGTCCGGCGCCCCCGCCCGTCAGGGCGGTATCGGCCTTCAGGACGATGGCGGCGTTCGACACGAACACGACCTGGAAGGTGGTGTCCGGCGAGGCCGGGTTCGTGATGGAGTCGATCGACGCCACGACCGTGTCGATCGCCCCGGTGCCGAGCAGCGCGCGGCTGCCGGGTACGGTGAGTTGGACGATCGGTCCGGCGAGCGGGATCTCGTTCGACACCGTGCGGGTTACGCCCGGCTGGAACTCCGACGGGATGAAGTCCACGGCGCAGTCGTCGAAGAGACCGAGCTCCGGCGCGCAGCCCACCGTCGGGTTGATCTGGCCCTGGAAATCGAAGATCGAGGTGCCCGCGTAGTCGAACTGCGCGATGAGCGTGAGCGCATTCGGCGCATCCACACGGCCGCGGTAGACGCGGTAGCCTTCGACGTCGAACTCGCGGTAGTTCGGGTCGTAGAGCGGGTTGACGACCGGGTCGCCGCCGCCCTCGGGAACGATCATGGCGTCGCGCGCGATCTGGAAGAACGGATCGCCCGTCTCCTCGCTCACGCTCGGGCGCCAGAGCACCGTCACCTGGTTGTCGCCGGGGACGAGGAAGAACTCCGGGGTCTCCGGCGCGAACGGGAGGAGGAACTTGTTGTCGAACACGGCCTGGGCCACGAGGGCCTTGCCGAGCAGCGAGCCCGTCGCGACGACGAACTCGTCCTGCTGCGGGATGTTGTCGCCGTTCGCGTCGTTGAAGCTGAGGAGCCCGGCGATCGAGTCCACCATGTTGGCGCCGACGCTGTTGAGCGAATCGACGCTGTTGGTGCGAACCGCCTGGCCCGGGAGGACCAGGTTGCCCGGGGTGTAGCTCGCCGCCTTGTACGGCGCGGCGAAGATGTACGCCACGACGATCGAGCCGAACTCACCCGGGGCGAGCGTGAGCGGCGTCGAGGACTGGAAGAACCGCATGTCGGCGTCGTCGGTGTTGTTGACGAAGCAGATGCGGGTAATCGCGGGATTGCCCGTATTGCACGGCTGGTCGCCGGTGACCGGCGAGAGCGTTCCCGAGAGATAGCGGTAGAGCTGCTTGGTATTGGCCGGGTCGTTGACGGCGCCGGCGAACGGACTGCCGTTGATCGTATTCGAGAAGAGCTGGATCTCGCCGGCGCCGGTCGGGCTCGCGAGGTACTTCACGCCGACGAAGCCGGCGCCCTCGAAGAACGGCGGAGCGAAGATGCCCGGATCGAACGTCCACCCGGCCGGCTTGTTGAAGCGCGAGGTGTACGTATGGCCGAGCGCGAACGGCAGGATCACGCTCGAGAAGTTCGCACCGGCGTCGGCGACGTCCATGTCGGCGGCGAAGGCGGCGAAGAGGTTCTCGATCGTGTAGCCGCTCGTCGGCAGCGTCACGCCGAACGCGGCGTTGTTGAGCTCGTGGAACTGCTGCGCCCGCGCGATCATGAGGTCGCGCGTGCCCGGCCGGATTGCCGCATAGTCGGCCGGGTCCAGCGACGTGACGTTGTAGAACGTGTAGACGAAGTAGACGATGTCCTCGTTGCCGGCGGGGAAGTTCCAGCCCATGCCGCGCTGCTCGACGACGACCCCGAGCGGATGCTCGCGGCCGGCGTTCTGGGCCGGGTTGCCGTCCCAGCTGAGCCACCAGACGTCGCCCTGCGAGGCGCTCACGCGCGCCTGGAGCAGGTTGTTGAAGAGCTCGCCTGTGGCGTCGCCCGACGGCACGAGCGCGGCCTCCGGCCAGTTCGCGTTGTCGTCCGGGTTCGATGCGTTGTAGATCGGCTCGACCTGCTGGCCGTGCTGCGTCGTGCCCTTCGGATCGAAGAAGAACGCGCCGGTCGTGTCGTTGGCCCAGGGGCCGCCGTCCGCACCGATGATGCCGGCCAGCTGCAGGCCGGAGTTGAAGACGTACTGGTCCGCTGTGCCCTTCGGCCAGTAGCCGCCGCCGATCGTCGACGAGTTCGTCGAGTCGACGCAGACTTCGCCGGTCGAGGTCAGGCCGCAGTAGACGCGGTTGATGGTCAGCGCGCCCGTGCTCCGCGCAAAGAGGCGGAATCCGCGCGGCTTGGCGCCCGGCTCCGGCGTCGCCGACCCCGCCGACGGCGTGACGGCCGCGACGGCGAGAGCGAGCAGGCCACCGAGCAGCACGCCCCTCTTACCAAAAAGTGAGTGCATTGCTTCCTCTCCAGATGGGATAGCCAGGATGGCCCTCCGGACCGGGTGCCACGTTGGCACCCGACCCGGGGGACGCATCGACTTCAGTTAGAAGTTGACCTCGAGACCGAGGCGGAGCCGGCGGCCGGGGCCGACGAACTGGTGAATGCCGCGGCCAAGCAGGTACGACTCACGGGAGAGGGTCGTCTGCTCATCCACCGTCAGGACGCCGTCGCCGTCGCCCCACCGCTGTTCCGCGCGGATGAGGTAGATGCAGCTCGGCGCTGCGCCCTGTCCGCTGACCGTCACGTAGCTGGCGCAGCCGGCATTCCCTTCCCCACCGAAGGTGAGGTCGATGCTGTCATCGTCGTTCAGGATGCCATTCTCCGCCGCCTCGTCCTGATAGTCGCTCAGGTCGCCGGTCAGCACGTCATCGAACTCGTCCGTGTTCACCACGTCGTTCGTCTCGACGAAGACGGCGAGGACGTTGCGGAAGTTGAGGACGTTGCGGGCGTCGACGTAGGCGGTCAGGTCGAGCCCGCCGAGGCCGAAGCCCTTGGTGAACTTGAGGTCGAACTGCTTGAAGGTCGGGAGGCGGGCCGTGTTGAGGCCGCCCTCGAAGCCGCCCTCGGCGCAGACCGCGCCGGAGATGGTCGACTCGTTGCCTTCATCGGAGCACCGGGTGTACGCGGTGCCGCTCGCGACGCGGAACGTCGCGAAGAGCGCCGAGTTCCGGAGCAGCGTGCCGACGAGGCTGCCCTCGTTGAAGTCGCCCGGGAAGTTGAGCGACAGGGCGCCGGCCAGGTTGTGCGGACGGCTCTCGTCCGTCGGCGCCGTGGCCTGCGGCGGGGGCTGGTTGCCGCCCGACACCGCGTTCACGACGCGCGATCCGAAGGTGGTGTACGTGAACGGATCCGAGCCGGTGTTCTTCGCCGACGAGTAGCTGTACGCGATCGTGCCGTTGAAGAAGGCGCCGATCCGGCGGTCGAGACGCACGTCGATGCCGCGGGCGTTGCCGAAGTCCGCGTTGGTCATCTGGCGCAGGTCCACCGACGTGTTCGACCGCGTCGGGTCCCGGCGGCTGATGAGGCGCGCCGCAGCGTTCGAGAGGTTGTCCTTGTTGTACGCGGCGACGTCGAGCACCATGTCGTCGCTGAACGCGTGCCGGATGCCGAACTCGAAGGTGATGCTCTTCCCGAAGTCGAGGTCGGAGCCGTAGATGTTGTTCGTGTTCGTGATCGAGAGGTCGGTGTTGATGCCGTTCAGCAGGATGCCGAAGTCCGGCGTCTGCACCTGGTGCGCGTACGAGAGCCGGAAGTTCGTCTTCTCGGTGACCGGGAAGGCGACCTGGACGTGCGGGCTCACGTACGTGTGCTTCTCGTCGCGGATGAAGCTGACGAGCGGCAGCGCCGAGCCGGCGGCGCAATCGCCGACCGAGGCCGGGCAGGTGTAGAGCCCGTCCGCGTCCGTGTAGCTCGAGATGCGCGGGAACGGCTGGTAGGTGCCGAACGTCGGATTCGCGACGCCGCCCGCGAGCGTCTGGAGCGTGTCCAGCGCGTACGGCCGGCTGGCGCGCGTGTCGTAGGCGTCGTAGCGGAGGCCGCCGACGACGACCACGTCTCCGAGGTCGAGGCGGTCCTCGACGAAGCCGCTCCACCGCCGCGGCTCTTCGATGTACGCGTTCGAGAAGGCCTGCGAGGTGAGGCTGTGGTTGTAGTAATCGCTCTCGTACGCCGTGTACTCGCCGCCGAAGCGGAGACGGTTGTACCGGTCGAACTGCCAGTCCACCGCCGCCTTGCCGATGAGGCGGTTCTCACGGTAGAGCGTGATGGCGCCCGTGGGCGCGCCGCTCTCCGACCCGCCGAGCTTGCCGTATGCATCGTCACGGAACTGGTTGACGGTGCGGTACTGGTCGGTGTTCTGGAGGTCGTACGGCGTGCGCCGCGAGGTCGGATCGTTGGCGCGGTAGTTGTTGATCAGCGTCGAATCGAGCGGGAAGGTCTCGAAGTCGAACATGAACTCGAGCGGCGAGATGAGGAAGCCGCCGAACTTGTTCCGCGTGTCGAGCTCGCTGCCGGCCGTGAGCGGGCCGGCGATGCGCCGGTCCTGCTGGTACGACACGCTCGCGTCGAGCGCGAGGGCGCGCTCGGTCGACCGCGACAGGTTCTGCGTCCAGTTGAGCTGGTAGACGCGGTTCCAGTTCCGGTCGCCGCCGATGAGGCTCGGGTTCGTGTTGAACGTGAGCCCGCCGCGGTCCTGGCCCTGGCTCGCCAGCACCAGGAACGCCATGCGCGAGCCGGTGCCGTACGAGTAGTTCAGCTTGCCCTGCAGCTGGTAGACGGACTGGGCATCCCGCGGATTGCGGACACCCTGACAATCCACGCCATAGTTGTTGGCGATGTCGGCATTGGCGCTGCTCGCGAACCGCTCGCACTCCCCACGGGCCACCGCGAGGTTGTACACGTCGACGAAACTCGTGTCCGACGTGGCCGAGCCCGGCGCGAGCGGCACCGCCACCGTCGTATCGACGCCGGCGCGGATGAAGGTCGGGAACTGCTCGCTGCCGCGGCCGCCGTAGCTGTACCGCTGGCCTTCGAGCGCGCCGGACAGGAAGAACGTCAGCCCGCCCATGAGCGGACCGCCGAAGCTGGCCTGGATCCGGTTGAACCCGACGCCGTTCGGGAACATGTCGTCCGACTCCCACCCGAGATTGCCGCTGTACCCGGTGGACGACCCGGTACGGGTGGAGATGTTGATGATGCCCGACTGCGCGTTGCCGAACTCGGCCGAGCTGGCGCCGGTGGTGACCGAGGCCTCTTCGAACGAGTTGGTCGCGATGCCGATCGAGTTGCCGCCGCCGTTGCCGACGCCACGGTTGCCCGGGGTGACGGGAACGCCGTCGACGTACGTGGCCGCTTCGTCGGTGCGGCCGCCGCGGATCGACAGGGTGTTGCCGCTCGTGCTGGCCACGACGCCCGGCTGGAGCGTCAGCACCTGCGCGATGCGGTCCACCGGCAGCTTGTCCGTGAAGCTGCCGTCCACGCGCTGCTTCGAGGTCACTTCGTCACGCGGCACCAGCGGCTGCGTGGACTGGACCGCGATTTCCTGGACCTCGACCGTGGTGGCCTGCAGCGCGAAGTCCTGCGTGATGGTCTGACCGCCCAGCACGCGGATGCCCTCGGCACGCACCGCGCGATAGCCGATGAAGGCCGCGCGCATGCTGACGGTGCCGGCTGGGACGTTGTTGATGAAGTAGTACCCTTCGGGGTTCGTCAGGGCGCTGAACGCCGTCCCGACGATGACCACCTGGGCATTGGCGATCGGCGCTCCCGCCTGGTCGCGAACTCTGCCCTCGATCTTACCAGTCGACTGGGCGAGGAGCGACGTGGCTCCGAAACCCAGCGCAACTGCCGCGAGCGCGAATCGACGCGCACCGCGAGCGAAGGCGCTGACACAGCTTTGCTTCATGGAAACATCCTCCAAAGGCGTGAACCTGCTGAACCTGCCGACTTGGAGCGGGGGCTGACGCCCCCGTGCGGGCACGAGGCCCTCCCTACGGGATACGGCTGCTGGAACGTCGGTTTGAGGAGAATCAACGACTGGGACGTTGAGCCTTTAGGAAGTGCCGGCCAGATGGCCGGTCGCCTAATATGGGACCCGGGAAAAAAAGTGTCAAGCAAAAGTTACACACCGTCCAACTTTCGGACGGCAGTGTGTAACTCCCTGAAACCTCTGTGGTTGCCCCTTGAAACACCGGCCGTGCCGGCCGGCTCCCTGTCCGCGCCCGTGGGCGGCGCGTGCATTCCTTCGCCTGCTGAGGTGACGAGTCCGTTACTCTAACGCGCCCCGGGAACTTTGGAAAGGGGTGTGATCAGGGTCACCTGCGGCTCGGCCGGCGTCACCACCGCTCCCGCCTCGCCCCAGTACATGTTCACCTCGCTCCGCACCCCGAACTCCCCCGGCAGGTAGATCCCCGGCTCGACCGAGAAGCCCACGCCCGGGATCAGCCGCCGGTCGTCGTGCGTTTCGTAATCGTCGAGGTGGGGCCCCGACCCGTGCAGGTCCCGGTCGATCGAGTGCCCGGTGCGGTGGACAAAGTACGCCCCGAAGCCCGCCGCCTCGATGACGCCCCGCGCCGCCCGGTCTCCCTCGAACCCTGCGACCGGCTCCCCCGACCGCACCCGCTCCTGGACCAGCCGGCATGCCGCCTCGCGCGCCGCGCGCACCGTTTCCCAGACCTTGAGCACGCGGTCCGGCGGGTTCTCGCCCGAGAAGCCCATCCACGTCTGGTCGGCGAAGACCGTCCCGAGCGCGCTCCCCGCCCAGAGGTCGATCAGCACCACCTGGTTCGGCTCGAGCCGCGCGTCCGGTCCCTCGACCGGCTCGTAGTGCGGATTTGCCGCATTCGGACCGAAGGCGACGATCGGCGGATGATCGAACACGAGGCCGCGCGCGTGGATCGCGTCGATCACGCGCCGCTGGAGCGCCGTCTCGCTCAGCCCGGTTCCCCCTTCGCGCACCGCGATCGCCAGGGCGGACCGCGCGATCTCCGCCAGCGCCTCCGCCGCCGCGACATGCCCCGCCCGCTCCTCGTCACTCCACCGCGCCGCAAAAGTCGTCACCAGCGGCCCCGAGGGCACGATGCGGGCGCCCAGCCGCGTCAGCAGCTCCACGATCCCGTGCGGCACGCGGTCGAGGTACGGCACGGCGTCCTCCGGAGAGATCTCCATCGCGAGCGTCCGGCCCGCCACGATCGATCGGAGCGCCTCGTGCAGCTCTTCCCAGCGGGAGTACGGCACGACGGTGCCGGGAAACGCCTCGAACGACTGCAGCTCGATCCGGTGCGCCACGGCCACCGGCTCTCCCTCTTTCGGGAAAAGGGCGAACAGCCGCCGCGTGCTCATTCCATGGAGGCCGAGCACCCGCGCCGCCACCGGGTTCACGCCGCGGAAATCGAAGAGGAGCCAGGCATCGGCGCCGGCCGTCTCGAGCCCCGCGCGGAGCGCGTCACGATCGATCATTCGTAGTCTCCTCCGGGCACGGCCCGCCAGACGCACGCCGCCCCGCCGCGCGCACGACATTCGACATGGCGCATCACGCCCTCGAAGCCGGTGAGCAGCCGCAGCAACTCGGCGAATCCGGCATCATGAAAGGCGCAGGCCTCGCCGCCCGGCCACGCGGCGACGGCCACCGGCTCCTCGATCCTGGCCTCGCCGAGGCCGCTCGTGAAGGTGAGCTCCGCATCGAAGACCTCCCGGGCGCCCCGCCGGGCCGCCCGCGCCGCGAGCCGCCGGCCCAGGACGTTCGGCGAGACCCGCGCGAGCGCTTCGGTGGCGACGCGACGCGCCGCGTACCGCGCGGCCCGGCGCCCCGCATCCGCAAAGACGAGCGCCGCGTCCTGCCGCCGGCCGACCAGCCGGAACACGGACACGGCCTCGTCGCGCGGCACGGTGCCGTCGCGCTCGACCAGGGTGCGATAGCGGGCGATCTGCGCGGCAACGGTCGTGCTGAGCCCGAGCCGCTTCGAGACGATCTCGGGCGAAAGCTCGTCGAGCCCGTCCTCGACCGGTGCGTCGAGACTGCGGATCGCTTCGAGAAGACTGAGCGGGACGAGAGCGGCGATGGCCGCCGCCGGGCCCGCCTGATGACGAGGAGACAGGAATGCTCCGGACGGCTCGGTGGAGGCGCGAATCTAGCCGGGCCCCGCGGCACGGGCCAGTGCCGCGCTTGTGCCCGCCGCCGGCGCGGTTCATTCTCAGGGATGGCCCATCCGGCAACCACGCCCACGAGCTTCGAGCGCGAGGCCCTGCCGCATCTCGACACGCTCTACCGCGTGGCGCTCCGGCTCACCGGCGACGATGCGCCGGCCCAGGACCTGGTACAGGACACGATGCTCCGCGCCCTCCGCGGCTGGGGCGGGTTCCGGCCGGGTAGCAATGCCCGCGCGTGGCTCGTCACCATCCTCCGGAACACCTTCATCAATGAATACCGGCGCCGCCGCCGCGAGCCCGCGATGGTGGAGCTCGACGACGCCGCACCGCACGCGATCTACGACGCGGTCGCCGACGCCGACCCGGAGGGCAGCTTCTTCGCGCGCATCGTGGACGAGCGGGTCCTCGCCGCCGTCGATGCGCTTCCCGCCGAGTTTCGCGAGGTGCTCGTGCTGAGCGACATGGAAGGGATGAGCTACGCCGAGATCGCTGCGGCGCTCGCGATTCCGCTCGGCACGCTCAAGTCGCGGCTCTTCCGCGGCCGGCGCCTCCTGCAGCGGCAGCTCTACGACCACGCCCTCGCGATGGGCTACATCTCTCCCCGGGAGGTCCGATGACCGAGCGCATCGACTGCGACCGCGCGCTCGCCGAGCTGCAGGATTACCTCCGGCGGGAGGAATCCCCGGGGCTCACGCCGCTGATCGAAGCGCATCTCGAGCGGTGTGCGCCCTGCTTCCGGCACGCGAGCTTCGAGCGGAACTTCCTCGAGATGCTGGGCAGCCGTGGTGCCGGCATCCGGTGTCCGGACACGCTTCGGCAGCGCATCCTCGACATCCTGCGGCGCCAGGCCCCCTGATCGCCGACCCTCCCTCCCCGGCGGCCGGTCTCCTCCTCTCCGCGGCGGTCGCCGCGCTCGCCGCCGGGCTCCGCACGCTGACGCCCGGCGGCGCCGCCGCCGCAACCGCCGTCGGAACCGCGATCCTCCTCGCCGCAGGGTGGGCGGGCGGGGCCGCGCTTGCCGCCTTCTTCGTCTCGAGCAGCGCCGTTTCGCGGCTCGAGCACCGGGCGCACCTGCTGCTCGATCCGAAGGGAAGCCGCCGCGATGCCGCACAGGTGCTCGCGAACGGCGGCGCAGCCGCGGCCGGCGCCCTGGCGGCAACGGTGCTCGGCAACAGCGACATGGCGCTCTGGATCGCGACGGCGCCACTGGCCGCAGCGGCGGCCGACACCTGGGCCACATCGCTCGGCTCGCGCAGCCGGACGCCTCCGCGCCATCTCCTCACCGGCATCCCCGTGCCACCGGGAACCGGAGGCGGCGTGACGCCGCTCGGCAGCGCCGCCGCCCTGGCCGGTGGCGCCTTCACCGCCGCCGCGGCGGCCGTTGTGTCGCGCGACCCGGCGCTCCTCGCCGCCGGAATTATCATAGGAGTCGTCGGCATGCTGGCCGACTCCGCGCTCGGCGGCTCGGTGCAGGCGCGGTTCCGCTGCCCCTCGTGCGGCACCGCCAGCGAATGGCCGGTCCACCGGTGCGGCACCGCGACGATTCAGGAAGGAGGCGTGCGATGGCTGACGAACGACCTGGTCAACGCCCTGGCGACGACGCTCGCCGCCGTGCTCGGCGCGGCCGCCTGGCTCCTGGCGCACTGACGGCCGTCATTCTCTTCCTCGCCGCCTGCACTTCCGATTCGACCGCCCCAGACCTCGGCGGGGTCCTGCCGTTCGGCGAGGGCGCGTCAGGTGGCGGATCGGGCGGGACCGATCCCGGCAATGCCTCCGGAACGATCGTCGGTGAGTGGGAGCGTTTCGAGGTCGTCGCCTTCGACGGCGACTTCGTCACCACCGCGATTCACTGGCTCTTCGATGCCGATGGCACCTGTGTCCGCGTCATCACGTCGACCTCGGCGAACGAGGGGATTCCCCGCACGGAGGTCCGCGAATGCACGTGGCGCGTCGGGCCGGCGGAGATCACGCTTGCGATCGGCACCGATCCCGAGTCCACGTTCCCGCTCGAGTTCGGCGGCTTCGATCCGGATCGCATGATCCTCGATGGACTCGAGTATCAGCGAGTCCGTTGACGTCCTGATCGCCGGCGCCGGGCCGGCAGGCAGTGCGGCCGCGCTCCTGCTGGCGCGCGCCGGCCACCGCGTCCTCGCCGCCGACCGCGCCGCGTTTCCCCGCGACAAGCCGTGCGCCGACTATCTCTCGCCGGGTGCGCTGCGCGTCCTCGATCGCCTTGGCGTGCTCGCGGAGGCGGAGGCGCTCGGGGCGCCGCTCCGGGGCATCCGGGTCACGTCGTCACGCGGCGGGCGCCTCGAAGGCGTCTTCGCGGAAGCCCCCGCCGGGCGGTTCGGCAGCGTCGAGGAGACCCGCGGCCTCTGCCTTCCCCGGCGCGAGCTCGACCTCCTTCTCGTCTCGGCCGCGCGCGCGGCGGGCGCGAGTATCGCCGAGCGGACGATGGTCGAGGCGCTGGTCCATGCCGACGGCGGCGTCGGCGGCGCCGTCCTCCGCGATGCCGCCGGCACGCGCCGCGTCGTCACCGCGCGCGTCACGATCGGCGCCGACGGCCTGCGGTCCGCCACGGCGCGCGCGATCGGCGTCCGCATGCACCACCGGCCGCGACGCGTCGCCTTCGTCGCGCACCTCGAGGGAATCGGGGGAGAGCCGGGACTCGCCGAGATGCTCGTGGGCGCCCGGGGATATGCCGGCCTCAATCCGCTCGCGGGCGGACTGACGAACGCGGCGCTGGTCGTTCCCGCCGGGGCGGCGCACGCCGCGCGCGGCGATCCGGAGAGCTTCTTCCTCGATGGCCTCGCGCAGTTCGCCGGACTCCGCAGGCGAATGAGCGCGGCCCGCGTGGTGCGCCGGGTGCTCGTGACCGGGCCGTTCGCAGCGCAGTCCGGCACGCTGGTCACCGACGGCGCGGCCCTCGTCGGCGATGCGGCGAATTTCTTCGATCCCTTCACGGGCGAGGGCGTCTGCAGCGCACTGCGGGGCGCGGAGCTTCTTGCGGGCGTGCTGGCGGATGCGCTCGCCGTGCCCGGGCCGGTGCGGCGCCTGCAGCTCGAGCCGTACGTCGCCGCGCGGAGGCGGGCGTTCGCCGGCAAGCGGATCGTCGAGCGGCTCATCGGCGCCGCGATGGCGTTCCCGGCGATCTTCGACCACGCGATTCGCCGGATCGAGCGACGCGGACTCGCGCACACCCTCGTCGGTGTGACCGGCGAGTTCCTTCCCGCGCGCGCCGTGCTCAATCCTTCCTTCCTTGCCCGGGCGGTGCTCTGAGCATGACGGACGTCGAACCTCCCGAATTCCGCCAGCTGCTCGGCCGCTTCGCCACGGGAGTGACCGTCGTGACGACCCGAGACGCGGACGGCAACCCCGTGGGCATGACGGCGAGCAGCCTCTCGTCGGTCTCGCTGGTGCCTCCGCTGCTGTCGGTCTGCGTCGAGCGCTCCGCGAACCTGCACGCGCCGATCGTCGCCGCCGAGCGCTTTGCGGTCAACATTCTGGCGGAACACCAGGAAGCGCTCTCGCGCCGCTTTGCAGGCCCGCAGGAAGGGCGCTTCGACGGCGTCGGCTACCGGATGAGCGAGAACGGGCTCGTGCTCCTCGACGGCGTCGTCGCGCACATCGAGTGCGAGCGGGAGCGGGTGTACGAGACCGGCGACCACGCGATGATCCTCGGCCGCGTCGTCGGCGGCGCCACCCGCGATGCGCGGCCCCTCCTCTACTACCGCGGCGGATACGCTGCGCTCGGCTGAGGGCCGGCTCGGCACGAGCCCGCTCGGCACCGAGCTGCTCGACGATCCGGGCGCGGATCCCGCGACCGTCCGCGCCTCGCTCCGGCACATTGCGCGCGCCAACCGATGGTTCGGCGGCCGCGCCGCGGTGCTCTGGGGCCTGCGGCGCGCGCTCCGCGGCACGGCCCCCGGGAGCCGCGTATCGCTCCTCGACATCGGGACGGGTGCGGGAGACCTGCCGCGCGCCGCGGAGCGCTGGGCGCGACGGCGGGGATTTCACCTCGAGGTGTTCGGCCTCGAGCGGAGCGCGGCGGCGGCGGCGCTCGCCCGGGCGCATGGGGTTCCTGCCATCGTCGCGGACGCCGGCGCCATCCCGGTGCGCCCGGGGAGCGTCGATGTCGTCCTGCTGAGCCAGGTCGCCCACCACTTCGCTCCCGCGTCCGCCGAAACGCTCTTCCGGTCCTGCCACCGCATCGCCCGGCGGGCGCTCGTGGTCGCCGACCTGCGGCGCTCGCGCGCGGCCGCGGCCGCATTCTCGGTCGGATCGCGCCTGCTTCGCTTCGATCCCGTCACCCGGGCCGACGGCCACACGTCGATCCGCCGCGGCTACTCGGCCGCCGAGCTCGCGGCGCTTCTCCCACCCGAGGCGGAGATCGCGCGCCGGCCCGGATGGCGGCTCGTCGCGGTCTGGCCCGCCGGCTGATGCGGACGATCGACGAGGCCTGGGTCGATGCGCCGGTCGACGCCGTCTTTGCCGCGGCGGCGGATGTCGAGCAGTGGCCCGGCATCCTGCCGCACTACCGCTGGGTCCGAATGCTCGAGCGGCACGCCAGCGGCGGGCTGGTCGAGATGGCGGCGTGGCGGCCGTTCGGCCCGCTCCGCTATCCCACCTGGTGGGTGTCCGAGATGGAGCGGGACCCCGCGGCGGCCACGGTCCGCTACCGCCACGTGCGTGGTATCACGACGGGAATGGATGTCGAGTGGAAGATTGTGGGCGAGGGGGAGCGCGCCCGCGTCACCATCGTGCATGAGTGGCGCGGCCCGGGCTGGCCGCTCATCGGACGTCCGGCCGCGGAGTGGGTGATCGGTCCCGTCTTCATACACGGGATCGCATCGCGAACGCTCGCGGGGATCAGGCGGCATGTGGAACGGGCGCAGCGCCCGCGGGGAGCGTGAATGCAGGAGCGAAGAGTCGTCATCACCGGCATCGGCGTGATCACCCCCATCGGGGTCGGCGCGGACGCGATGTGGGCCGGCCTCCGGCGCGGAACCTCGGCCGTGCGCGAGGTGACGCGCTTTGACCCGGCGCCGTTCCGCTCGCGCATCGCGGCCGAGGTGCGCGACTTTCATCCGACCGACCACATCGAGGCGCGGCGCGCGCGGCGGCTCGACCGGTTCTCGCAGTTCTCCGTCGCCGCGACGCGCCTCGCGCTCGAGGATGCCGCGCTCGACCTCGAGCGCGAGGACCGCGATCGCGTCGGCGCCATGATGGGCACGGCGCTCGGCGGCGTGGCGCATGGGGAGGCGCAGTCGCGGGCGTTCTACCAGGAAGGGCCGAAATCGGTCGATCCCTGGCTCGCGCTGAGTGTCTTTGCCGGGGCCGCGAGCTGCAACATCGCAATCGACTTCCGGCTCTCCGGCCCCAACTCCACGAACGGCATGAGCTGCGCATCGGGAACGATCGCCGTGGGGGAGGCATACCGCGCCATTGCCCGCGGCGACGCGGACGCGATGGTGGCCGGCGGAGCGGAGGCGCCGCTCGCGCCGCTCTGCTTCGGCGCCTTTGCGTTCATCCGCGCGATGTCCACGCGCAACGACGACCCCGCGCGCGCCAGCCGGCCGTTCGACGCCGGCCGCGACGGCTTCGTGATGGGCGAAGGTGCGGCGGTGCTGGTTCTCGAGGAGCGGGGCCGGGCGCTCGCGCGCGGTGCGCCGGTGTACGGCGAGATCTGCGGCTACGGGCTCACCAACGACGCGCATCACATGACCGCCCCGCGCCCGGACGGCGCGCAGGCGGCGCGCGCGATGCGGATCGCGCTTGCGGCGCAGTCGGTCCGCCCTGAGGAAGTCGGCTACCTGAATGCACACGGCTCCTCGACCCCGCTCAACGATCCGACGGAAACCGCGGCCGTGAAGGCCGTGTTCGGCGAGCACGCCTACCGCCTGGCCGTGAGCGGCACCAAGGGCTACTACGGCCACGCCCTCGGCGCGAGCGGGGCCATCGAGGCGGCGATCTGCGCACTCGCATCGCGCCACGGATGGCTCCCCCCGACCATCAACCTCGACGATCCCGATCCCACCTGCGATCTCGACTACCTGGCCCACACCGGCGGGCGCGACGCGTCCCCCGAGTATCTCCTCAGCAACTCGTTCGGCTTCGGCGGGATCAACGCGTCGCTGCTCTTCCGGAGAGCCTAGCCGGCGCGGCACGCGCTGGCGGGCACCCCCGGTCCGCCCTACAATTCCTCCCGGCCGGAATCCCATCCGGCCGCCACCCTGTCCTGCGCCCTGCAAGGAGACCAATGCCCTCGCTCAGTCGTCGATTTGTCGCCGAGCTGATCGGCACCTTCGCGCTCGTGTTCTTCGGAGCTTCCGCCTCGATCGCGGCGGCATATCCCGGATCGGGGATCGGGCTCACCGGCGTCGCCATTGCGCACGGCATCGTGCTCGCCATCGGCGTGACCATGACGATGTACATCTCGGGCGGCCACCTCAATCCCGCCGTGTCGCTCGGCTTCCTGGTGGCGCGCCGGATCGACGCGAGGACGTTCCTCGTCTACTTCGCAGCGCAGGTGCTCGCAGCGGTCCTCGCCGGTCTCGCGCTCAAGGCTGCGTGGCCCGAGGCGCTCGCCCGGATCGCGGCGTACGGCACCCCGCAGCTCAACCTGAGCGTCAGCATCGGACAGGGGATTCTGCTCGAGGCGTTGATGGGCTTCTTCCTGATGTCGGCCGTGTTCGGGACAGTGGTGGCGGCGGGAGCGCATCGGATGGGCGGCTTCGGCGTCGGGCTCACGCTCGTCTTCCTCATCATCGGCCTCGGCCCGCTCACCGGCGCCGCGGTGAATCTCACCCGCGCCCTCGGCCCGGCCATCGCCTCCGGCACCTGGACCGGCCAGGCGGTCTACTGGGTCGGCCCCGCGCTGGGTGCCGTGATCGCGGCGGTCGTGTGGGACAAGTTCCTGCTGCGGGACGACACCGTCCCGGCGTAGGGCCGTCCGAGGCGACACATCGGTGCTCGCCGTGGGAGCGAGGGGGTCGTTGCGGCAGGCGGGCATGGGCCAAGCGCGATAACGCGAAAGCTTCTGAAGGCTCGCGAAGGGGCTCCGCGTGTGCGACAGCCTTCGCTCACCTGGCGGTATTTGAAGGAATTGTTCGTGGGCTCCCTGCGCGCCCGACGCACGGAGCCGCTGGGTAAGCCCACAAAAAGATCAGCTCCGATTCCACCATGGGTTCGGAGCTGCCACGACCGCGGAACTTCCGCAATTTTCCCGTTTCCCACTTTCGCGCTTTCGCACTTCTGCCGAACCCCCGCCCGACGCGCCGCAACTCCGCCCGACGCCGGCGCTTTTCGTCCTTTCGTCCTTTCGTGTGCTGCTTTTTACTCTGCTCAACCCCGCCGCCTACCTCCGTCGCATCAATCGGACGTAATACCCGATGTACACCGCAGCCGCGATCGCGTAGGCGGCGATGACGTAGCCGGCGTTGCGCGGGAGGTCATCCATCGTGCGCCTCCGCCTGGCGGGCCGCGTCGGCGCGCAGGAGGCCGTAGCGCGCGAGGATGAAGCCGAGCGCGAGGAGCGTGTGCACGGCGAGGGAGATCAGGAGCACCTGCAGCATCGATCCCGGCAGCGATGGCGCACTCGGCTTGAGCACCACCGGGAGCGGGTGGATCGTGCGAAAGAGATAGACGCTCAGGTGCACGAACGGCACGAGCACCAGCCCCAGGATCGCGACGACGGCGCTGAAGCGCGCGCGCTCCGCCGGGTCGTGCAGCGCCGAGCGGAGGGAGAGGTAACCGACGTAGAGAAAGAAGAGGAAGAGCGTCAGCGTGAGCCGCGCATCCCATTGCCACCACGCTCCCCAGACCGGCTTTCCCCAGAGCGGTCCCGTCGTCAGCATCACCGCGCTGAACACCACCCCGACCTCGGCGGACGCCGCCGCGAAATGATCGAGGCGCGGGTCCTTGAGCCAGAGGTAGAGCGCGCTCACGATTCCGACCACCGAGAACACGAACAGCGCGTTCCACGCGGCAGGCACGTGGAGATAGAAGATCTTCTGCGCAAACCCCTGCGAGGCCTCCTCGGGCGTGCGCCAGATGGCCATGTAGTAGACCACCGCGAGCGCCAGCAGCGACGCGAGCGCGATGCGCATGCCCGCGCGCGTGAGCCGCGCGGCCGGCTCGAGCGAGGCGCCGGAGGGCGTCATTCGTCCACCACCGAGGGGAAGACGACGAGGGAGAGCGTCACGAAGACCACGTCATAGACGGCGAGTAACCTAAGCCACCCCGCCACCTCGCTCAACGGCCGGTCGGCGAAGAGCCGTACCGTCACCTGGACCGCGCCGATGAGCGGCGGGATCATGAAGGGGAGGAGCAGGACCGGCAGCATCAGCTCGGCGAAGCGGGTACGCACCGTCATCGCGCTGAAGACGGTGCCGACCGCCACGAAGCCGATGGTCGCGAGCACGCTCGTGAGCGCGAGCCCGCCGAGCGATGCGCCGATGCGCGCGTTGAAGAAGACGGCGAAGAGCGGGAGCGTCACCGCCTCGATCGCGAAGACGAAGGCCAGGTTCCCGAGCAGCTTGCCGAGAAAGATCGATTCCCGCGGAATCGGCGCGAGGAGGAGCGCATCGAGGGCCGCGTGCTCGCGCTCCACGCTGAACGCGCGGTTGAGCGCGGTCATCGCCGCGAAGGCGAATGTGATCCAGAGCGCGCTCGGCGCCAGGTCGGCGGGCGAGAGGCGCGCGGGATCGCGCGAAAAACTGAAGACCACGAGGATCAGCGCGGCAAAGACCAGCGCGGACACGAGCGCCGTGCGGCTCCGCAGCTCGGCGCGAAGATCCTTGCCCGCGATCGCGAGTGCCGCCGCGAGCGCGTCACGCATCGACGAGCGCCTCCGCGCGGGCCGCGAATGCGGCGTAGTCTCCCGTCCTCCGCTCCTCCAGTACCCGCCGCCCTGCCGAGAGCACCGCGACACGCGTGGCCAGCTCCCACGCCTCCGCGAGCTGATGGGTCACGAGGACCGCGGCCCGTCCTTCGCTGGCGCGGCGAGCGAGCGCCGAGCGGAGTCGCGCGGCCGAGGCGCTGTCGAGACCGGTGAACGGCTCGTCGAGGAGGAGGAGCACCGGCTCATGCAGCAGCGCCCGGGCGATCGACACGCGCTGCTGGAGGCCGCGGCTCAGCGCGCGCGGGCTCTCGTGCATTCGCGCGCCGAGTCCCGCGTCCGCAAGCGCAGCGCGCGCGACGTCGTGGGGATGCTCGACGCCATGGAGGCGCGCCGCGAACACGAGATTGTCCAGGAGCGAGAGGTCGTCATAGAGGAACGACTGGTGGGAGACGAGCCCGATCCCGCGGCGCGATGCCGCATCCCCGGGGCGAACAGGGCGGCCGCCCACGCGAATCTCCCCGCTGGTGGGCCGCATGATGCCCGCGAGCAGCCGCAGCAGCGTGGACTTCCCCGCGCCGTTCGGCCCGAACACGACGAGCGTCTCGCCCGCGCCGAGCGCGAGATCGATGCCGCGAAGCGCCTGCAGCGGACCGAAGGCGCGCGAGAGACCGGCGGCAACGAGAAGCGGCCCCTCAGAGGGCCGCATCAATCCGCGCGCTGAGCTCTTCGAGCCGGAATGGCTTCACGATGTAGTCGGAATAGGGCACGTCGAGCAGCTGGAGCTGCGGCTCGATGCTCATGTAGGCCGTGGTGATGATGACCGGGAGATCGGGATGCGTGGTGCGAATGGCGCGCAGCAGCGCTACGCCGTCCGTGTCGGGAAGCCGCATGTCCAGGATGGCGATATCGGGCACGTCCTCCGCCAGCCGCGCCAGCGCCTCGGCGCCGTTGGCGGCGAGGACGAGGTCGTAGCGCGTCGAGAAATGCCGCTCGTAGTGCACTCGGAGGGCGCGCTCGTCCTCGACGATGAGCACGCGCCGCCGCTTCGGATGGTCCATGTCCGCCAATCGCTGTCGGGAGCCGGGCAGCGCCCCGGCGTGCCGCGATCCGCGCCGGGAATGCGACAACCAGCGTGCCACGTCACGGGTTACGTTAATGCTGCGCATTGGCGTCGTCCATCCCGGGCGCCGCCTGCGCATCGCGTCAGGCGGCTTCCAGGTCGAAGAGATCGTCGAGCTTGGTGAGGGCGAGCAGGAACTTGAGCTCGTCGTTGGGACGCTTGAGCACCACCCGGAGGCGGCGCTCGGCGGCATGGCGCTGGATCAGCATGAGCACCCCGAGCCCGGCGGAGTCCACCGTGCGTGTCGCGGTCAGGTCGATGATGAGCCGGCCTCCCGGCTGCGCCATCGCATCCATGGTTTCGACCGCGGCCTTCCGGAATTCGTTGCGCGTCTCGAGGCCCAGATTGACCGGGCCCGCCAGCTCGCGCACGTCCACCTGCGTGGCCATCATGCTGCCTCCCACGCCCGATGAACAACGCGCTGCTTCGCGCGGCCGGTCCACCTTCGGCACCGAGCTATCCTGCCGTGGCATGAGTGCGCACGCACAGGACCTCTAGTTTTGCGGCCCCGGATTACTCCGGGTGTGCTCTTATCGGGCAGATCAGGTTGTGTGCGACCGCCGATGCGGCCGCACCCCCAGCAGAGGCGAGAGCGGTGCCAGCAGCGTAACTCGTTGCCGCCGCGACCGCTGCAACGCGCCAGCGCCATTCCTTGCAGGGCCCCGCACCGCACCATGCGGCAGCGTTTGGAGATTCGCACTACCTTCATTACTCCCTCTTCCGGCACGCACATGAACGAGCAACTCGACACCCTCCTCTCCGAGCAGCGCCGCTTTCCCCCACCGGATGCATTCGCCGCCGACGCACTGGCCGGGCCCGGGATCTACGAGGCGGGATCGGATGCCGAGCGATTCTGGGAAGCGCAGGCGCGCGAGCTCGAGTGGATGGCGCCCTGGTCCCGGGTCCTCGACTGGACGCCGCCGCACGCCCGCTGGTTCGTGGACGGCAAGCTCAACGCGAGCGCCAACTGTCTCGACCGGCACCTGACGGGTCCGCGCCGGAACAAGGCGGCCATCGTCTGGGAAGGCGAGCCGGGAGATCGCCGAGTCCTCACCTACTGGGACCTCGCTCGCGAAGTCGGCCGCGCGGCCAACGCGCTCAAGTCGCTAGGCGTGAAGCGCGGGGATCGCGTGGCGATCTACCTGCCGCTCATCCCCGAAGCGGTCATCGCCATGCTCGCCTGCGCCCGGATCGGCGCCGTGCACTCCGTCGTGTTCGGCGGGTTCAGCGCCGAATCGCTGCGCGACCGGATCAACGACGCGCAGGCCGTCGCCCTCATCACCGCGGATGGCGGATATCGCCGCGGCCAGATCGTGCCGCTCAAGCGCTTTGCCGACGAAGCGCTGAAGGAGTGCCCCAGCATCCGCCACGTCGTCGTCGTGCGCCGCCGCGCGGGCGCCGAAGGCGACGAGGCCTTTGCGACGATGACCGAGGGCCGCGACCACTGGTGGCACCGGCTCCTCGAGGGCGTCGAGTCCCGCTGCGAGCCCGAGGCGATGGACGCCGAAGACCTGCTCTTCATCCTCTATACCTCCGGCACCACCGGCAAGCCGAAGGGGATCGTGCACACCACCGGTGGCTACCTCACCCAGGTCGCCACGACCACGCGCTACGTCTTCGACCTCAAGGACGAGGACGTCTTCTGGTGCACCGCCGACATCGGCTGGGTCACCGGACACTCGTACGTGGTCTACGGGCCGCTCGCGATCGGCGCGACGGTCGTCCTCTACGAGGGCGCACCCGACTGGCCGGAACGGGACCGGTTCTGGAATCTGATCGCACGATATGGAGTGACCGTATTCTACACCGCCCCGACCGCAATCCGCGCATTCATGAAATGGGGCCCCTCCCATCCCGCCGGGCACGACCTCACCACCCTCAGGCTCCTCGGCTCCGTCGGCGAGCCGATCAATCCCGAAGCATGGATGTGGTATCGCGAGCACATCGGCGGCGGGCGCTGCCCGATCGTGGATACCTGGTGGCAGACGGAGACGGGCGGCATCATGATCACGCCGCTTCCCGGCGTCACCGTGACGAAGCCGGGCTCGGCCACCATTCCCTTCCCCGGCATCCGCGCAGAGCTGGTCGACGCCTCGGGCAAGGTGCTCGAGTCCGGCGGCGGATTCCTGACGCTCGCCGCGCCCTGGCCCGGCATGCTCCGGACGATCTACGGCGACGACGAGCGTTATCAGCAGACGTACTGGAGCCGCTTTCCGGGCCGCTATTTCGCCGGCGACGGTGCCAAGGTCGACGAAGACGGCTACTGGTGGATCCTCGGCCGCGTCGACGACGTGCTCAACGTGGCCGGGCACCGCATCGGGACCATGGAAGTCGAGAGCGCGCTCGTGGACCATCCCTCCGTCGCCGAGGCCGCGGTCGTCGGCAAGGCGCACGAGCTGAAGGGACAGGCGATCGCCGCCTTCGTCACACTGAAGGACGGCAAGGCGGCGAGCCCGACGCTCAAGGAGGACCTGCGCGAGCACGTGGTGAAGAAGATCGGCGCCATCGCGCGCCCGGACGACATCCTCTTCTCGGCCGACCTCCCGAAGACCCGGAGCGGCAAGATCATGCGCCGCCTCCTCAAGGACATCGCCGAAGGCCGCACCCTCGGAGACACCACGACCCTCGCCGATCCGGCGGTCGTGGCGAAGCTCAAGGAGATGTACGAGGATGAATGATGGTTATCTGGTTTCCCTCGCGGAGGCGCGGAGCCGCGGAGAGCGGAGAGCGGAGGCTGGCGGGGCGGACATCGTGGGGGGGATGAGTAAGGCTGCGCACACGAAAACACGAAAGGACGAAAGGGTACGGGGCAGGGATCGTCGCCCCTCGCCCGGCAGGGATGGGCAGATTCTGTGTGGCCTCCCGGAACACCTGGCGCACGGAGCGGCCGGGAAAGCCCACTAGATCAAAAGCTCCGTCCAGACCTCCTCCGCCCTCCGTGTCTCCGCTTCTCCGCGTTCGAATAACGGTCAGAACTGCAGCTGCGCCCCGAGCTCGACGACCCGATTCGGCGGCAGGCCGAAGAACGCCGTCGCGGGTTGGGCGTTTCTCGACATGAGGATGAAGAGCTTCTTCCGCCACTTGGGCATCATCTCGACGCGGGTTGCTGCGCCGCCGGGGGCTTTCCCCTTTCCGAAGGCGATGAGCGTCTCCCGGCCCAGGTAATACGTCGTATCCATCGGCTTGATCACCGTCCCGGTTTCGGGAGACCCGAGCCGGCCGAGTGACGCGAGCACGCTCGGCACATCCGGGGTCTCCATGAACCCGAACTTGGCGATCACCTCGTAGAACCCTTCGCCGAGCTCTCGGCACCTGACGCGATCGCCGGGGTCCACCTGCGGGATCTCCTCGGTGATGATCGACATGAGCACCACGGTCTGGTGCAGGACCTTGTTGTGCTTGATGTGATGCAGCAGCACCGGCGGTGCGCCGCCCGGGACCGACGTGAGGAAGACGGCCGCGCCCGGCACCCGCACCGGCTTCCGCGCGGCGATGTCCTTGAGGAAGAGGTCGAGCGGCAGCGTGTTCTCCTGGACGATCGCGCTGAGCCGGACGCGCCCCTTCTTCCAGCTCGACATGAGCAGGAAGATGAATGCCGCGACGACCAGCGGGAACCAGCCGCCGTCCGGAATCTTCAGGAGGTTCGCACCGAAGAACGCCAGGTCGACGACGATGAACAGCCCCGCGAGGAGGAGCACCTTCCACAGGTCCCATCCCCACAACCGCCGCGCCACACCGACGAACAGAATGGAAGTGATGGCCATCGTGCCGGTAACGGCCACGCCGTAGGTCGCCGCCAGGTTCCCGGCCGTGCGGAAGCCGAGCACGAGGCCGATGCAGGCAACCCAGAGAAAGAGGTTCACCTGGGGGATGTAGATCTGCCCGATGTGCTCCTTCGATGTATGGATGATGTTCATCCGCGGGCTGAAGCCGAGCTGCACCGCCTGCCTCGTGAGCGAGAACGCTCCGGAGATCAGCGCCTGGGAGGCAACGACCGCGGCGCCCGTCGCGATGGCGACCATGGGATAGAGCGCCCAGCGGGGCACGAGCCCATAGAACGGATTTGCTGCCGCGTCGGGATTCTCGAGCAGGAGCGCCCCCTGCCCGAAGTAGTTGAGCACGAGCGCAGGCAGAACCACCGCATACCAGGCGACCCGGATCGGCCGCCGTCCGAAGTGGCCCATGTCCGCATAGAGCGCCTCCCCGCCCGTGACCACGAGCACCACGACGGCAAGGATCGCCAGGCCACTGATTCCTTCACGGCCGAAATACTCGACCGCGTACCACGGATTGACCGCGGCGAGCACACCAGGATGGCTGATGATCCCCCGAACACCGAGCACCGCGATACAGATGAACCAGATCCCGGTGAGCGGGCCGAAGATGCGCCCGATCCCGGCGGTCCCGCGATGCTGCACGGCGAAGAGCGCGGAAATGATCACGATTGCGATCGGCACGATCCAGCGGTCGAGCGCCGGCGTTGCCACGCTGAGGCCTTCGATCGCGCCAAGCACCGAAACCGCGGGCGTGATGATGCCATCGCCGTACAGGAGCGCCGCTCCGAAGAGCCCGATGGCAATGAGCACGCGCTGCCCGCCGCGGGGATCTCCTGCCGGCCGCACGAGTGCGAGCAGCGCCAGGATGCCGCCCTCACCGCGGTTGTCCGCGCGCATGATGACGCTCAGGTACTTGAACGTCACGATGAAGTTGAGCGACCAGAAGACGAGCGAGAGGACGCCCAGCACGTTCTCCTTCGAGAGCGCGATGGCGTGCGGACCGACGAACGCTTCCTTCAGCGCGTACAGGGGGCTCGTGCCGATGTCGCCGTAGACCACGCCCAGGGCCGCGAGCGAAAGGACGGCCAGCGCCTTGCCGGTCGGCTCCTTTCGGGCGTGCCCGGCAGAGCTCATACCTGGTCCGGTCGGATCGGCCGGCGGGCGTCGAGGAGGGACAGCACGAAGATGGCGGTGATGATCACGGCCGACCCGACGCACCAGCGGCAGATCGCGTGGATCACGAAGAGCTCGAGCCAGGTGAGGTAGGCGGCGAAGAGCACCCCGATCCCGCTCAGCACGGCGAGCAGTCGAGCGGGACGCGGATCGCCGGCAAGGCGCGGCTGCAGCGAGACGAGCGAGAGACCGAAGAGTCCGACGTAGCCGACGATCCCGATCAGCGCGACGTCCACGCCGAGGAAGCTGCTCCACCGGCTCAGCTGCACCGTTTCACAGCCGCCGGTGCCGCACATGACCGAGCCGATCTTCCCGATCTTGTAGAGATAGAGGTAGGCTGCGACGAAGATCCCGATGAGGCTCAGGAGCGTCACGCCCATCCGGCGCGTCATTGCGGTGGCAGGGCCGCGAGCGAGTCCACCAGCTTCCGGAAATCGTCGAAGCCCATGGCGTTATAGAGCCGCCCCCCGATCAGGAACGTCGGGGTCCCGCCGACGCCGAGCGTCACGCCCTGTTCGTAGCTCGCCTGGATCCTTCCGGCATAGCGGGCGGACTGCATGCAATCGCCATAGCGCGCCATGTCGAGCGACGCCGCCTCCGCGTAGCCGCGCAGGACCGGCTCCGCGTTGCGGTTGGCCCAGTCCGGCTGGCCTTGAAAGAGGAGCGTGTGCATCGGCCAGTACTTCCCCTGCTCATCCGCGCAGGCGGCGGCGTGCGCCGAAATTCGCGCGTTCGGGTGCAGCTGGTCGAGCGGGAAATCGCGGTAGATGAATCGCGCCTTCCCGCTGTTGACGAGCCGTTCCTTGATGTCGGGGAACGTGACGATGTCGAAGTTGGCGCATGCCGGGCACTGATAGTCCCCGTACTCGACGATCTCGACGGGCGCCGAATCGGATCCGAGCGCATAGCCGCGGAAACCCGCCGTATCGGCAGGAAGGACTGCGACGTTGGCCGGAATGCTCACCTTCGGCTTCGTCACCTGATAAACGAGTAACCCCGCGCCGATCACGGCCACGGCCGCGAGCGCGAGATAGAAGCCCTTCATTCCGCCGGGCGCTGCCGCCATGGTTCGTCGTCCTCAGGCTCGTCAGGAAAGGTGGGTCGATCGCGGGACGCTTCGTCCACGATCCGGCGGCTCTCGGCCACCTCGGGCGTATCGTACGTCGAGCGCACTTCGTAGTGAAACAGCTCGCTCCGGAGGTCGCCGAGCCGGCGCAGCAGCTCCGGCACCGATTTCAGCAGCAGGCCCGCCTGGTCCAGCTCCTTCAGCCGGGCGGCGAGCTCCCTCAGCGCCGCTTCGAGCCGTTCGGCCCGCTCCTTGCCATAGATCTCGTCGTGCTCTGCCATTCTCCCGCCTCGTCCGGCGCGCGACCCGCGGTCCGCACCCGGACTCCTGATTCCGTGAGCGGGTAATCTACACGGAGCGCGCGATGATCAAAGCAGGATTGGTGATTGCACCAAATAGTGCAACCCTGCTATATTTACGCGTACCCTGACTGTCACAAAAAAGGACGGTGCATGAGCAAGAAGACTACCCGGCGTGCCCCTGCGGCCACTCCTCCCTCGTCATTCGATCAGGCGCGGGACGAGATGTTCAGCCATATCCTCCGGTGCGGCGTCATCGAGGCGCTTCCCGAGCACCAGAAGGACTGGTTCGACGACACCATGCAGTACATCGCCGACCGCTATGAGGATCTTGCCGATGAGCAGCTCGGCCAGCTCCGCCAGCTCGGTGAGCGCTACTGCCAGCCGGTGCAGCGCCGGGTGGAGCCTGTCGGGTCGGCCTGATCCGGCTGGGTCGTTCGTCCGCATGCCGACAGCCCCGGGAGATCTCTTTCCCGGGGCGTTCTGTTTCCGGTCAGCGGCCTGCGTTCCGGGCCGCAAACCAGCGCCACCGGTAGCCGGCTGAAATCCGGGCGCCGCCGCCCACTCCGCCTTCGAGGTACCAGCCGGCGCTGCCGCCGGGAGCGTGCTCGAGGCCGATCAGCAGCACGAGAAAACCTTCCTCGCCCGCGCCCGCAATCCCGGCGATGCCGCCGCCCCCGTAGACTCCGACTCCGCGCGATGCGGGGCTCAGCAGGAAATGCCCGAGGATTTCGCCGCGGGCGACGAACTCGCCGCCTGCGGAACCTGCCGCGGCGGTGAGCGCGAGGCGCGTCCGGCGCGTCGTGCGGATCGCGCCGTAGAGGCCGCCGGCGACGAGCTCGTCGTCCTGCGCGGTGAACACGGCGTGGAGACCCAGCTCCCGCGCGCGCTGCGCCTCCGCGGGCCCGGCCGCAAGCCACAGCGTGCCGAGCGCGAAGGCGCACCCTGCGATCCTACCCCAGGTCGATGTCATACGTGACCGGGAGGTCCTCCGCGAGCGAGGCCACCACCGAGCAGTATTTCTCGAGCGAGAGCTCGACGGCCCGCCGCGCCTTCGCTTCGTCCACGCCCTCGCCCCTGATCCGGAACACGAAGTGCATCGAGAGGAAGCGCCGCGGCTGCTCCTCACGCCGCACCGCGCGCGCATCGATGGAGAATTCGCGCAGCTCCACACGCATCTTCTCCAGGATCATCACCACGTCCGACCCGCTGCACGCAGCGGCGGAGAGCAGGAGCGCCTGCACGGGGCTCACGCCCGCCTGCGCGTCGCCGTCGAGAACGAGGGTCGCGCCCCCGGGCGCGTCCGATCCGAATCGCATGCCGCCGAGCCAGGAGAGCGTGGCGGTCTTCGTTTCCTGTGCCATCTCGAGCCGGGAGAAGGTGATGGTCGCGTCAGCGGCCGACGCTGCGGCGCTTCGTGGCGGCAACCTGCTGGTAGTCCCAGATCGCGTAGAGGCCGACCGCGCCGGTGGCCCACGCGAGCGGGCGAAGATAGGGCGAGTCGAGGAGGAATGCCACGAGCGTGAGGATCTGCCCCACGGTGACGGCCTTGCCGCCGACGCGCGCGGGAATCGCCGCAGGACGTCCCGAGATGAGCGTCGCCGCGAAGGCGAGGCTCGCCACCACGTCGCGCAGGAGCACGGCGAGCACTTCGAACGGCGCGAGGCGGCCGGAGAGCACCACGACGGCGAACGCACAGAGCATGAAGAGCTTGTCGGCGACGGGATCGAGAAACGAGCCGAAGCGGGAGCTGCCGATCCGCCGCGCGATGAAGCCATCGAGCAGGTCGGTGGCGGCCGCCGCCGCGAGGATCACGAGGCGCGCGCCGCTCGAGGGCACGAGCACGAAGGCCAGCGCCATCGGAAGGCGCGAAACGGTGAGGAGGTCCGCGAGCGTCACGCCCGCGCGCCCTTGCTCCGCCATGGGGGGAGGACTAGGTTCGGACACCTCATTCTCCGCGGGCTTCGGCGCCATCATGGATCTCGATCCGTTCCGCCGTGCATCTGCCCTTCCGAAATCCCTCCGCTGAAATGTCCAGCGACTACGCGCAGCAGCTCACCGAATTTTCCGAGCTGACGCCGACCACGCTCGGCGATCCCGATGCGCTCGCCGCCGTGCTCGTGGCGGCCGCGGGCGCCATGGGTCTCGCTGCGCTCGGTCCACCCGTCGTGCGCCGCGGTCCGCGCGGCTGGGCGGCGAGCCTCATCGGCGACGATGGGCACATCGTGCTGCACACCGCGCCCGATCAGGGCCGCTGCCTCATCGACGTCGTCGCGCGGACATCCGCCGCCGCGGAGCGCGGCGGAGACGTGATCGCGCGGCGGCTCGGCGCCCGCACCGGCGACTGAGCCCGTTCGCGCTCCTATTCCTCCGGCGTAAAATCGAGCGAAGCCGAATTGACGCAGTAGCGGAGACCGGTCGGGCGCGGCCCGTCGTCGAACACGTGGCCCAGATGCGAGCCGCATCGCCGGCAATGCACCTCGACGCGCCGCATGAACAGCGAATCGTCGGTCTCGGTCTCGACCGCCTCCTCCGCCACCGGCGCGTAGAAGCTCGGCCAGCCGGTGCCCGAGTCGAACTTCGTTCCCGAATCGAAAAGCGGCTCCCCGCAGCAGATGCACCGGTACGTTCCCTCGGCGTGATGATCCCAGTAGGCGCCGGTGAACGCGTGCTCGGTTCCCTTCTCCCGGCAGATCCGGTATTGCTCCGGGGACAATCTGGCCCGCCATTCGTCTTCCCGGGCCTGGCGCTCGGTCGTCATCGTCCCACCGGGCCTTTCCGGCACCCCACCAGCTGTTTCACGTTGAAACTCCCTTCCTTATGTATGCGTACGAGGGACATCCCCAACCGGAGTGCCTCGCGATGCGTTTCCCGACCTCGTTAACCATAGCCGCCCTGCTGGCTTCGGCGGCGGCCCCGGGGCTTTCCGCCCAGGCGGCCATGCCCGCGGATTCCCTGGCTCATGCCCGGATGCTGACCGACTGGTTCTTCACCGCCCGGCACGACAGCGTGCTGGCCTACTTCCCCGAGGAAGAGCGCGCCGAGATCACAATTGACGAGCTGCAGTCGCGGCTCGAGGAGCTCACCGGCCGCGTCGGCCTCGAGTCCGAGGTCGTCGAGGAAAAATTCGTCAAGCGCAACGGCCTCACCCAGTACTGGCGCACCAGCAGGTACTCGAATTACGACGAGCCGGTGCTCTTCCGCTGGGCCTTCAACAAGCAGGGGCAGATCGCCGGGATGGGAGTCGGACCCGCCAGCCAGGCGCCGCCGATCGACCCCGACTGATCAGAGGACGAGCAGCCTCGGCTCAGTCATGTCCTCGATGGCATACCGCACGCCTTCGCGGCCGAGCCCGGACATCTTGACGCCGCCATAGGGCATCTGGTCGACGCGCCATGACGGCACGTCGTTCACGATGATGCCGCCGACGTCGAGCTCCTCGAACGCGCGCATGATTCGCCGGATGTCGTAGGTGAACAGGCCCGCCTGCAAGCCGTACGGCGAGTCGTTGGCGAGCGCCAGCGCCTCGTCGAACTGCGTGTAGCTCCTGACCGTGACGATCGGCGCGAAGACCTCCTCGGTATTCACCTTCATCTCGGCCGTCGTGCCCAGGAGGACGGTAGCGTCGAGAACGGAGCCGTTGCGCGCACCGCCGGTGGCCACCTGCGCGCCGGCGGACACCGCTTCGGACACCCACGCTTCCGCGCGCCGGGCATTTGCCTCGTCGATCATTGGCCCGACGTCCGTGGCTTCGTCCATCGGATCGCCGGCGCGAAGCTGCGATACCTGGCTCACGAGCATCGCGGTGAAGCGCTCCGCCACGTCGGCATGCACCAGGATTCGCTGGACCGAGATGCACGACTGTCCCGCATAGGCAAACCCGCCGGTGGCGCACCGCTTCACGGCATGCTCGAGGTCGGCGTCCGGCTCGATGATCGCAGCGGCGTTTCCGCCCAGCTCGAGCGTGACCTTCTTTCCGGTGGCGCGCGCGCGGATGCCCCATCCCGCCCGTGCCGAGCCGGTGAAGGTGATCATCCGGATTCGCGGGTCGTCGATCAGCGCCGCGGCATCGTCGACCTCGCATGGCACGATGCTCACCGCGCCCTTCGGGTACCCGGCACCGGCAATGATCTCGGCGAGTACGAGCGAGGTGAGCGGATCCTGCGGTGGCGGCTTGAGCACGATCGTCGCGCCGCACGCGATCGCGGGCGCGAGTTTGTGCGCGGCGAGATTGAGCGGGAAATTGAACGGGGTGATGGCCGCGATCGGCGCGAGCGGAAACCGGCGCACGAGTCCGGTGCGCCCCGCGCCGGCCGGCACCGCGTCGAGCGGCAGCAGCTCGCCGTCCATCCGCTTCGACTCGTCGATTCCGTCCTGGAAGGTGGCGAGGAGGCGCGTCACTTCGGCGCGTGCCGCGGTGATCGGCTTCCCCGCTTCCTGCGCCAGGAGCCGCGTCAGCTCGTCGCGGCGCTCCTCGATCCCCGCGCGGATTCGGCGGAGGACTTCAGCGCGGGCGTGCGCGGGCATGCGCCGCGCCTCGGGCGCCGCCCGGTGCGCGGCATCGATTGCCATGCGCACGTCATCCGCGCTCCCCACGCACGCAGTTCCGACCACGGCTCCCGACCAGGGGCTCCGGATCTCCCAGCGGGCGCCCCGCTCGACGAGCTCTCCCGCGAGAAGGAACGGACTAGACATGCACGCCCTCGACCATCGGCTCCTCCACGCCGCGCACCACGGCCTCGACCCGCCGCCCGCTGGCGAGGCTTTCCTCCGCGAGCGCCCGGACCTCCTCCGCCGTAACCGCACGATAGGCGGCCGCGGGATCCTCGAGCTCGGCCAGGCCCTCGCCCGCGAGCCACGCCTCGAGTATTTCGCCCGCCACGGCGGCCGAGGTCTGGCGATGCACCTCCGCCTGTCCCGCGAGATACTGCACGGCGCGCTCGAGCTCCTCACCCGAAACCGCTTCCCGCGCGAATCGCTCGAGCTCGACGAGCATCTGCTCCCGCGCCTCCTCTTCCCGTTGCGGTGACGTCGCGATGTAGGTGACCAGGGCGCCGGCCGTGCGTCGCTGCCAGGCCTGCGCGATCACGGTGTACGCCAGCGATCGGCGGTCCCTGAGCGCCTCGAACAGTCTCCCGCCGAGCCCGCTCCCGACGGCAGCCCAGACATCCGCAGCATGCCGGCGTGGATCCCGCCGGTGCGGCCCGGGAAACACCATGGCGAGGGCCGACTGCGCCTTCTCCCGCGGCTGCACGCTGAACGGTTCCACGCCGAGCCACGGACGAACCGGTTCCGGGCCAGGCGGCGGAGCCGGCGGCCAGGCGGCGAACTCGTCCGCGAGCGCATCAGCCGCGCGGTCCGGGTCGATCTCGCCCACGGCAATGACCGTGGCGCGCAGACCGCGCCGGTCTTCGAGCCAGGCGCGGATCCGGGCCCCGGTCAGCCCCGGAATCGACTCGCGGAGCCCGCCGAGCGGCAATCCATACCCGCTCGAGCCGAACGCCGCCGCGAACGCGAGCTGGAACGGATAGCGGAACATGTCGTCCGTCGCCTGCTCCGCTTCGGACGCGAGGATGCTTCGTTCCGCGGCAACATCGCGCTCGGCAAACGTGGGCTCCGCCAGCACCAGCCGCAGGAGGTTCGCCGCTTCCGGAAGCTTCGGCGCGAGCACGGTCGTGGCAAAGCCGGCCCAGTCGCTCGATACGCTCGTCCCGAGCGTGCCCCCGAGCCGCTCGAATGCAAATGCGAGCTCTCCCGTCCCGAGCCCGGCTGCGCCACGCGCGGCCGATCGCATCGTGAGCATCGAGAGCCCGGCATCGGCCGCATTCTCGGCGGGCGCGGACGGAAGATAGAGGCCGATCGTCGCCATCGGGACGCCGGCCTTGGGGCGAATGAGCAGATCGACGCCGGGCAGCGCGAAATGATGGACGTCGGCAACGCGGTCGCGGCGCGAAGGCCGGGCCGGCAGCGTCCTCGCCGGTGCAGGCCGAGACTTGCCGTCCGCCGAGGGGGCGATGGGCGTGAGCGCCGTGAGTGCGAACGGAGCGGCGAGCGAATCCGCATCGAGCTCTGCGCCGCGCCCCTCGGGATGATAGACGACGCCGCCGAACGTGTCGGGCAGGAGCCACTTCGCTGCCGCGCGGCGGACCTGGTCTGCCGTCACTGCCTCCAGCTCCGCGTATTCGCGGTCGAGCTGCTCCGCGCCGTCGAGCGCCTCAGCGGAGGCGAGCGCCATGGCCCGGCCCTCGGTCGGCTCCATGCGCCGCGCCCAGCGCGAGAGGAGCAGGGTTCGCGCGCGGAAGAGGTCGTCCTCGCCCGGGCCGCTCATGGCCAGGCGCGTCACCGCCTCCGCGATTCCGTCGATCGTTTCGGCGAGCCGCTCCGGCTCGAGCTCGGCGCCGATGGCAAGCACGCCCAGCTCGGTCGGCGCGTAGTAGTGCGCGGACACCGACGTCACGAGGCCCGGCTCCCGGAGGCGCCGATAGAGCCAGCTCCCGCGCCCCGTGCTCAGGACCGCCACCGCCAGGTCGAGCGCCGGTGCATCCTCGTGCAGCGGCCCGGGTGCGCGCCAGCCGATCGAGAGCTCCGACTGGGTGACGTCTCCCCTGAGCGTGCGGCTCCGCACACCGCTCCGATCCGGTTCCACCGGCGATGCATCGATCGCACCCGCGCGTGCGGGCCACTCCTCGTATCGCGAGCGCGCCAGCGCGATCGCGGCGGCGGGGTCGATGTCGCCGACGATCGAGATGATCGTCCGCTCCGGGACATAGCGCGATGCGTAGTAGCCGTGAATGTCGGCGCGCCGGTAGCCACGCAGCTGCTCCTCGGTGCCGATGCGCCAGCGCCGGATGCGGTGCCGGTCGAAGAGCACCTCGTGCAGCGTTTCGTGCGTCACCGCGGACGGGGTGTCCTGCTTGCGCTTCGCCTCCTCGATGATCACCTGGAGCTCCCGCGCCAGCTCTTCCTCGTCGATCAGCGGATTGCGCAGCGCGTCCGACTGGATCTCGAGCGCGGTCGCAAGGCGTGCCGCCGGAAGTACGACGAAATACGCGGTATGGTCGTACGCCGTGTGCGCGTTGAGGTAGCCGCCCGCCGCCTTCGTCTCCCGCGCGATCGCGCCGACGCCGCGGGTCGGCGTGCCCTTGAAGAACATGTGCTCGAGCACGTGCGAAACGCCGACCCATGAATCGGGCTCGTCGAAGAACCCTGCCTGGACGTGGGTGACGACCGACGCGGCCGGCGATGAGGCGTCGCGTTGCGCGAGGATGGTGAGGCCATTGGGGAGCACTTCGCGGGCAAGGTCGCGCGTCCAGCGGGGCAAGGGAGGCATGCGGAAATCTACAGCGGGAAGACGGGAAGGCGGCAAAGCGGGAACCGCCGCGTCAGGCGCGGCCCCCGCTGCCGAGCGCCCTCCAGTGGAGCACCGCGAGCGCCGCGAGGACGATGCAGGCGCCGTAGGCCGCGGCGCCCCAGATGTCGCCCTGTGATGGCGAGCCGTCGATTGCGGCGGCGTGATAGGGTGGCAGCACGGCGTAGACGGCTCGCGCGATTCCGCTCAGTCCCCCGCCCTGGCTCTGGATCGCGTGCAGGATCGATTCGAGGATGTAGAAGCCTGCACCGAGGACCCAGTCCCGGCGAACCAGCGTGGAGAAGAAAAGGACGGTGCCGCCGACGAGGAGATAGAGCAGTGCGGCCCTGCCGGCGATCCAGAGCGGAACCTGCAGATCTCCCGTCCGGATGGAAGCCGCCGCCGCAAGCATCGGGATGTAGAGCATGAGCAGGACCCCGCCGACGAGCCATCGCTGCAGGTAGAAGAGCGGCGGCGACACCGGGCGCGAGAAGTAGGCCCGGTAATATCCCTCGCCCAGGTCCCGGCTCACCAGCCCGGCCGACACGACCAGCACGAGCGGAAAGAGCGACTGGTCCGCGATGGCCCGAACGACGTCCTCGGTGGTGAATGCCTGCGAGCTCGGCATGCGCGTGAGTATGAACCCGACGAGCACCGCGACAGCGAGCAGGATGAGGCCCGGGCCGCGCACGGCGTCCCGCAGCTCCCAGTGGGAGTAGCCGAGCGGAATGCGCGTGATCATTCCTTTGCCTCCATCGCCCGGCGAAACTCGACTTCGAGCCGGCTTTCTTCGGGATAGAACGCCGTGATCACGACGCCCGATGAGATGAGTCCGGCCACGGCGGCATTGAGCGTGGCGAGCTCTCCCTCGAGCCGGTACTCGCCCCGCCGGCCTTCCACGGGAACGCCGGGAAACGCACTTCCCATGACCGGATTTCCCGCCACGACGAGCCGGTAGACGGCGCTGCCCGCATGCGTTTCGTCCGCCGCACCTCCGACGATCCGCTGCAGGCGTCCGCGGCCCAGGATCGCGACGCGATCGGTGAGGCGCTCGAGCTCGTCCAGGTTGTGCGAGGCGATGAGAATCGTGCGCTCCGGCCGCCTGAGCTCGGCGACGATGTCGCGGAAGCGCTGGGTATAGACCGGATCGAGGCCGTGCGTCGGCTCGTCGAGGATCACGAGGTCGCTGTCGTCGAGCAGCGCCTGGGCAATGCCGAGCCGCTGGAGATTGCCCTTCGAGAGCTGTCGCACCTGCTTGGCGCGATGCTCCTCGAGCCCCAGCATCTCGACCGCGCGCTCGATGCGCGGCCGCGCGCCGTCACCCAGACCCGCGAGCGTCGCGAGGCGCCGGAGCGCCTGCTCCACCGTCCACCGCGGCGGCAGCGCCACCAGCTCGGTGAGATACGAGACGCCGTGGCGCTCGACCCAGGCCCGCGGCACGAGGCCGCCGACCCGCACCGACCCGCTCGTCGGATGGAGGAAACCGACGAGGAGCGAGATCAGCGTGGACTTCCCCGCCCCGTTGGGCCCCGCAATGCCGAAGACCTCACCCCGCGCGATGGACAGGGTGAGGTCTTCGAGCGCGCGAACGGTGCGCCGGCGAACGAGCGATCGGTAGGTCTTCGATACGGCGGAGAGCTCGATCACTGCACGATGCGCAGGACCCCTGCCTCGGCGCTGCCGCGAATGAACGCCTCGGCGCTCGTCAGCGGTATGACGACACCGGTCTCGGTCTGCCCGCGCCGCGCGTGCTGTGCCATGTAGTCGAGCAGCGTCGCATCCCCGCTCGTCGGATCGGCGGCCTTCATCTGGAGCAGGATCTCGTCCCAGCTTCCGCGGAAGATGACGCCGGAGAGCGTCATCACCTGGTGGCTCTCGCCATGGCCGGGACGCTTCTGCATGGCCTGCAGCTCGGTGAGCAGCGTCCCGAACAGCTCCAGCTGGTTTGGATCCCGGATCGATCCATCCGGCTGCTGGGCCTCGACCTCGGCGAGCAGCATGTCCACCATGTCCGGCTCCCCCGCCACCGCCTCGAGGCGCTGGAACCACGGGACCAGCTCCGGGTCGTCGTCGGGCAGCCGGTAATAGCTGCGGCGCAGCTCGATGTGGCGCCAGATGGCCAGCTCGTCGAAATGATCGTCGGGCTGGGTGCGCTCGAGGTGGTGCAACGCCGCTTCGCTCTCCCCCCGGTCGTACAGGAGATTGGCGAGGTAGATCCGCGCTTCCGCATACGATGGCTCGATCTCGAGCGCCCGCCGCAGCCAGTAGAGCGCCGCGCTGTCCCGGCTCAGCCGGTGTGACGCATAGCCGAGCGAGGCCGCCGCGTCGGGCGAGTCAGGGTGCGACTGCACCGCCAGGTCGAAGAACCGGTAGGCGGGGCCCACGAGCCCCTCCCGAAAAAGCGCCCGGCCGACCTGGAGCATGAGATCGTGATCGTCCGCGAAGCCGAGCTGGAGGAGCCGCTCGAAGACGCGGTCGGCCCCTTCCTGCTCGCCGAACTTGAGCAGGGTTTCCCCGAGGCCGGCGAGTCCGTCTTCATGGTCGGGATCGAGCGTGAGCGCCGTTTCGAAGCTGCGGCGCGCCCAGGCGTACTCTTCGCGTGCGAGGTAGGCGTAGGCCATGCCTACGTGGAGCTCGACCGAGTTGGGATAGAGGCAGACACCGTCCTTGAGCACGGCCAGCGCCTCGTCGTACCGCCCTTCGTTATAGAGTGAGTGGGCTTGTTCGTCGAACTCGTCGGAGCTGCGGAATGCATCCGACATCGGCCGGACCTCCGAGCAGGGAGAGGAATTGTTTTCCTAAGGTAGGAACGACGCGCGCGGCGAGCAAGAGAGAGAATCGCTCGCCGCGCGCCCGCATCACTCGTCGAGCATGAACGGATAGCGGTACTCCTTCGGCGGATCGAAGGTTTCCTTGATGCTGCGGGGAGAGATCCACCGCATCAGGTTGAGGATCGAGCCGGCCTTGTCGTTGGTGCCGCTTGCACGCGCTCCGCCGAACGGCTGCTGTCCCACCACCGCGCCCGTGGGCTTGTCGTTGATGTAGAAATTTCCGGCCGCGTTCCGGAGCGCCGACATCGCCTCGACCACGGCACGACGGTCCTGTGAGAAGACGGCGCCGGTCAGTGCATAGGGACTGGTCCGGTCCACGACGCCGAGCGTTTCGGTCCAGCGCTCGTCCGGGTAGACGTGGACCGTGAGGACCGGGCCGAAGATCTCCTCGCACATGAGCCGGTAGCCGGGGTCGTCCGCCTGGATGAGCGTCGGCTCGA